>NZ_CP160403.1:3433571-3745714 GCF_040782645.1 Streptomyces sp. HUAS ZL42 | reverse complement strand
AGTCCGCCGAGCATGTCGGCCTGTACCGGGCGGCGCTCGGCTGGTACCGCCGGATCCAGCCGCACGCGGACCCCGCCGAGCTGTTCCCCCGCCTCGCCAACGCGATGCTGGTCGTCGGCGACTGGGGAGACGCCGAGCGGCTCCTGGACGCCCTGCCGTCGGACGACCCGGCGAACCTGATGCTGCGGTCCCGGTTGTGCTTCGTACGCGGTGACATCACCGGCGCGGCCCGGCACGCCACCCGCGCGCTCGGCACGGGCGCCGCCGAGGACATCGAAGCGCTGATCTGCCTGGCCAACATCAACCTCTACGGCGGCGACTTCACCACCGCCCACGAGTACGCCGACCGGGCCTTACGGACGGCACGTGACGCCGGGTCGGTGAACGACCAGGCCCGGTGCCACATCGTGCGCGGTGCCTGCCTGCTGTACAAGGGCGACCCGGCGGCCGCCGAGCGGTCCTTCCAGGACGGGATCTGGCTGCTGGACGCGTCCCCGCTGGGCGGGCGGAGCATCGGGGCGCGCAGCGCCCTGCTGGGCAACCGCGGCTTCGTCGAGGAGATACGCCACGCCTTTGACGAGGCCAGGGCGTCGCACGGCGAGGCGCTGCGGCTGCGCCGCGAGGTGGCCGACGCGGTGGGCGTACTGGAGTCCACGCTGGCCGTGGGCCGGGTCGCGCTCGGGCAGGGCGACCTCGGCGCGGCCGAGGAGTACCTGATGAGCGCTCAGCGGCTGGCCGAGGACCTCGGAGAGGAACTCCAGCTGGCGAAAACGGTCCATGCCCGGGGCCAGCTGGCCGCACGGACCGGCGACATCGACACCGCCTGCGCCCTCGTGTCCGACGCGCGGGCGCGGTTCGCAAGATGCGGTACGCCGTATGACATCGCCTACACTCACCTCTCGCTCGCCCGGATCCTCCATGGACGGCGTCAGCGTGAGTCAGTCCAGTATGCGGCGCTGGGACGGGCCGCGGTGGAGAGGAAGGGGTTCACCCTCTTGCGGCAGCTGTACCCCGAGTTCGAACCGCCGCTGGCCGAGCGCATCCACGCCGGCCTGCTGGCATACGCGGGCGGTGACGCGTACGGCCTTCCGTGGGAGGGCCGCCCGCCGGGCGAGGTCCGGACGGACCAACTGGAGCACATTCCCGCGACCGAGTTGTGGGCGTCCGGCGCGACCTCGGACGACACGGCGCTCACCCTCCTGGTGGCCGGGCATCTCGCGGACGCCCGAGGCCTGGGCGAGCCACTGCGCTTCCTGGAGACGCTGGCGGGTCAGTCGCCGCCGGTACCGGGCCTCGGCCCGTCGACGCGGCGGGCGATCGCCCACTTCGCCGCCACCGGCGCCGCCGACGACAGCGGCTCGGACACCAACGGGGCACCCATGCGGGCGCTGCCGGTCGGCTGGGCCGTGCCCCTCCCGGACGACGCGCGGCGCCGTGAGTGGACCCTCGCGCTCACCCGGATGACCCACACCGGCCCCAACGCGCTGACGGCGGCCTGCGTCATGAGCGCCTGCGCGGCCTGGGCGCTGGAGGGTGCCCCGCCGGACGTACTCCTTCGGGTCGCGGTGGACGAGGCCGCCGCGACCGGCCCCGGGACGGCGGTCGCCGCGGCCGTCACGGAGGTGTCCCGCGGCGAATGGACCGCACCGGCCGGCGGCATCACCCTGGACCCGGCGGAGACCGTGGCCGCGGTGCTGCACTGCTGCCGCAACGCCGACGGCGACCTGGCCGCGGCGCTGCGGCTGGCCGTGGGGCTCGGCGGCGACACCGACACCGTCGCCGCGCTGGTCGGGGGCCTGCTGGGTTGCGGGCTCTCCCCGGCCGCCGTCGAGGAGCGGCTCGGCTGGCTCGGCCGGGTCAGCGTCCCGCCACGCGGGAGGCTGACCGAACTCGCCGGCGCGCTCGCGGAGATCAGGCTGGGCTCGGATGGCTGAGGTCTGGGTTCTCGGATCCGCCGCGTGGGACCACGTCTACGAGGTCGATCGGCTGCCGGCGGCGGGCAGCACCGCCACGGCCCGCGACCTGGGCCGCCGTGCCGGGGGCAGCACCGCCAACGTCGCCCGGGGCCTCGGCAGCGCCGGGCACCGTGTGCGGCTGGTGGCGCAGGTGGGGGCGGACGACCTCGGCGCCGCCCTGCTCGACGAGCTGGCCGCGTCCGGTGTGCTGACCGATCATGTGTTGCGGCACGGCACCTGCACACCACAGACATTGATCTTCATCGACGCGAGCGGCGAACGCTCCATCGTGGTCCTCGAGACGCAGTGCGGGGAGAAGGTCCCGGTGCCGTACGAGGCGATGGCCGCCGCCGACACCGTGTACGTCGGCTGGTTCGGCGACTACGGGCCGCAGCTCCTCGAGTTCCTGCGCCGGTCCACGGCGCTCGTGGTGACCGCGGTACCGCCGGCGAACGGGGACGACTGGTACGCCCATGTCGTCGTCGGCTCGGAATCGGAGTTCCCGGCGGCCTGGCTGGCCGCGCCGTACGAGGAACTGCGCCGCCGGGTGGGTCCGCAGCTCCGCTGGGTGGTGGTCACCCGGGGCGAGCGCGGCGCCGGCGCGTACGGACCGGCCGGGGTGGTGCGCATCCCTCCGGTCGTGACGGAGGTCGCCGACACCACCGGCGCCGGGGACTCCTTCACCGCCGGTCTGCTGCACGGCCTGCTGGAGGGCGAGGACATGGCGACGGCCGGGCGTCTCGGCGCGTACTGGGCGGCGGCCGCGCTTCCGCTGGCGCAGTCCGTACCGCCCGGCTGGGAAGAGCTCGGCCTCGGCGACGCCCACGGCGACTGGGCGGGACGGCTCGGCGACCACGCGGGCCGGATGCCATGAGCGAAGCCGTGCCGATGATCGCCGGCAGTGCTTCCGGTGCCGGTCTGCCGGTTCTCGACGACCTGGACGAGGTGGTGGGGCTCGTCCAGCGCGACGGCCGGGTGTTCATCCGCTACTCGGAGGGGCCGGACCGGGACCGGGAAGGCCCGAGCCGCGACTACGAGAGCGGACTGAGGCTGCCCGGTCTGTCCGCCACGCCGCTGGATCCGCCCGGTTGGTGGACCCGGCCGACGCGGGAGTGGGTGGCGCGGCGGATGTGCAAGTACGCCGACCTGTTACGCGCGCCCCGCGCGCCGCGGCCGTGGCTGCTCACCGGCCGGGAGGTGGGACTCGGCCCGGACCACGAGCCGCTGCTGGCCGAGGTGGCGCCGATCGCCTGGGTCGGTCCGCGGGCCCTCGCCCAGGCGGCGCAGGTCTACCACCAGCGCTTCACCGTCGGCCGGGACTCGCGGTGCCTGCCGGCGCGACGGCCGGCGCACGTGACGGAGGCGGCGAGCGACAGCCGGTGCCCGTTCTGCTTCCCGGCGGCGATAGCCCCGCACCAACTCCTCGTCACGACCGAGCACTTCTATCTGCTGGCCCCCGCCGGCCAGATCGTCGAGGGGTTCCTCGGCATCATGACCCACACGTGCCGCGACGCGCCGACGCGACTGCGGTGTCTCGACGACGTGCCCGTGCCGTGGGTCGAGGAACTCCAGGCGCTGCGCGAGCTGGTCGTCCGCTTCCACCGCGAGGTGTACCGGGCGCCCACCCTGTTCTACGAACACGGTCGTGGCGGCGGCCACGGATCGTCACTTCCGGGCGGCGACTTCATGTTCCACCCGCATCTGTGCGCGCTGCCCGGCGAGCTCGAGATCCACGAGGCCCTGCGGGCCCGCTTCCGTTCCAGCCCCGCCCCGCAGTTCCCGTTGGTGCGCACCGCGATCGGCCGGCGGCCCTACCTGTACGTCCACACGCCGGACAGCCCGGCCCACTCCGAGCCGGTCGTCTACTACGACCCGGAGGACGACGCCGTCGGGAGTGTGGACAGCCTGAGCCTCAAGCAGCTGCTGACCGAGGTGAACGCGATGGATGCCGACTCGAATTGGCGCCGGTATCCGGGAGAGCGCGAACTGCGCGGCCTCGTGTCCAAGTTCAACACCTGGTACGGGACCGGCTTCCGGCGCCGTTCCGACCCCCCACTGGAGGCGATCTTCAGCGGGGAGGGCGCCTGACGGCGGTTCGCGTGGCCGCTGCGCGGATCAGCGCACCTCGCGGGCCTTTCGGCGGGCGCCCAGCAGTACCCGCAGCGTGCCCGTCAGCGGCGGGGTGGCCGAACCGCGCAGCAGTCCGGCTCCGCGCGCCAGCACCGCGTCCGCGGTCAGCAGTTCGATCTCGACCAGCGCGCCCACGAGCGGCCCGTTGGGGGCCGCGGTCAGGGCGGGCAGCTCCCGGGCCGCCTCCAGGGCGGTACGGGCAGCCGTGACCTGGTCGTCCACCAGCGCGCGCAGACCCGGCGGCGCGTGGCCCGCCGCGAGGTCCTCCGCCGTGACGGAGAAGCGCTCCAGCGTCTGTGCCGGGATGCCCAGCCGCCCCTCCCGCAGGTCCTCGGCCAAGTCGTTGACGAAGTCCAGCCGTTGACTGCCCTCGATGAGCGTCCGGCACACCGCCCGGTACCGCCCGTCGTCGACCTCCGGTCCCAGCACCACGCCGACCAGCATGAAAGCGGGCAGCGAGTAGGCATCCACATAGGCCTGGTAGTCGTCCTCGGTGGCCAAGCCGGTGAACTCCAACTCGGCGGTGGCGGTGGACAGATACTCCTGCACCACCCCCCGAAGCCGCGGGTACGCGGCAACGGTGTGCAGGAACGCGCGGATCATCGGATCGTCGCTCGCCCCCGTCTCCAGCGCCTTGCGCACCCGCTGCTCCCAGGACGCCCACGCCGCTGCCCGCCGCGGCCTCGGACCCGTGTCGAGAAGGTCGTCCCCGTGGTGCATGACGGCCGTTGCCGCCACCACGTGCGGCAGCACCTGCCGCGGCAGCAGCATGCGGGCCGCCAGGTACGAGGTGCGGCGGAAGCGCGCCACCAGTCGGCGCTGGGCGCCGAAGTCGGCCCGCAATCCCGGCTCTTGGATCCCCGCCGCGTCCAGGCTCCGGTTCCACGCGCTCATGGCGCGATCGTAGTTGCCGCCCCGGCCAGGACCTCAGGCTGCCCCGAGGCGCCCGCTCACGCCCCCGTGACCCCACGGCACGCGTCCGCGTACCCCCGCACCAGCGGGCGTCCGGCGTCCTCCTTGCGCCACGCCAGTGCGTACCGGCTGGGGGCGAGGCCGCGTACCGGCCGCGTGACCACGCCGCCCAGCGTGATCAGCGGGGAGTTGCCCGCGGCCACGAGGCAGATGCCGAGTCCCGCGACGAGGGCCTCGTACGTCTCCTCCGTACCCGCGATCTCCGCGCCGATGCGCGGCGGGCGGCCCGCGCGTTCCTCGAGGGCCAGCCAGAAGTCGCGCAGCGGGCCCGCGGCGGGCGGCAGGGCGAGGAACGGCTCGTCGGCCAGGTCGGCGAGGTCGAGCTCCCCGCGGGCGGCCAGCCGGTGGGTCTCGGGGAGGGCGACCAGGCGGGGCTCCTCAGCCACCACCGTCCAGCCGTAGCGGCCGGCGTCGGGCAGCGGCAGCCAGACGAAGGCGACGTCCGCCGTGTTGTCCGCCAGGCCGGCGGTCGGGTCCTCCCAGGTCACCTGCCGCAGGCGGACGATCGCCTCCGGGTGCGCGGCCGTGAAGCGGGAGCGGATCGCCGGGAGCAGGCCGCCACGGCCGGGGCTGGTGCTCATGCCCACCACCAGCGTGCCGCGCCGCGCCGCCCGGGCCGCCGCCATCGCCGCCGACCCCTCGGCCCAGTCGCCCAGCACCCGCCGGGCATGCGGCAGCAGGGCCGTGCCGGCCTCGGTGAGCGTCACGCCCTGCGGCTCGCGCCGGAACAACTCGACGCCGAGCTGCCGCTCCAGGGCCCGTACCTGCTTGCTCAGCGCGGGCTGGGACACGTACAGCCGCTCGGCCGCGCGGGTGAAGTGCAGCTCCTCGGCCACCGTCACGAAGTAGCGCAGGTCCCGCACATGAACGTCAGTCGTCATAACCATCGGTTATCACTGTGGGTCTTGGACGGGCAACCGGGTCCGGCAGCAGGCTGAGTGAGTACCGGAAACGACGCAAGGGGAGCGGACATGAACAAGGTCTGGCTGGTGACGGGCGCGAGCAGCGGGTTCGGGCGGGCGATCGCCGAGGCCGCACTCGCCGACGGGGACGTGGTGATCGGTGCGGTCCGGCGGCCCGAGGCCCTGAACGACCTGGTGGCCGCGCACCCCGACCAGGTGGAGGCGCTGCGACTCGACGTCGCGGACACGGGGGCCGCCGAGGCCGCCGTGCGGGATGTGCTGGCGCGGCACGGGCGGATCGACGTCCTCGTCAACAACGCCGGCCGTACCCACGTGGGCGCCTTCGAGGAGACCACGGAGCCGGAGCTGCGCGAACTGTTCGACGTGCATTTCTTTGGACCTGGCGCGCTCATCCGCGCCGTACTGCCGCACATGCGCGAGCGGCGCTCGGGCGCGATCGTGCAGATGAGCAGCATGGGCGGGCAGATGTCCTTCGCGGGCTTCTCGGCGTACAGCGCGACGAAGTTCGCTCTGGAGGGCATGTCCGAGGCGCTCGCGGACGAGGTCGCGGAGTACGGCATCAAGGTGCTGATCGTCGAGCCGGGCTCCTTCCGCACCGCGTTGTTCGAAACCGGCAGGGCCGGAGTCAGCACGGACAGCGGCGCGTACGCCAAGGTGAGCGAGACCCGCGGGTTCGTCTCCGGCGGCGACGGCACCCAGCCCGGCGATCCCGCGAAGGCCGCGGCGCTCATCCGGGCCGCCCTGGAGGCCGAGCGCACGCCGCTGCGCCTCCCGCTCGGCGACGACGGCGTCACCGCGGTCCTCGGCCACCTCGACCAGGTCCGCGAGGACATCGCCGCCTGGGAGAAGAGCAGCAGGGCCACGGCCTTCGACGACTGACGGCCGGCCTTCGACGACACTGACGGACACCGGACGGGCTGTCAGTGCCGGGTGCGACGATGGAGCGCACAGGGGAGGACGGCATACGAGGGGCGTCATGGCGGAGGTCGAGGAGGCGGGGGCCGCGAGGACCCGCGAGGGGGAGCCGTACGGAGTCGCTCCGCTCGTGGGCCGCCGCGCCCGGAAGCTGTTCACGGAGGCGGCCCGGCTGCACGACGCCGCACGCACCCTGCTCGCCGACCACACCCGCGCCCTCGACGCCGTGCGCTCCGCCCTGAAGCCCCTCAGGGACGAACTCGTCGCCGAGGAGCTGGCGTCCATCCCGGTCTCCCGGCTGAAGGACGTCACCGAGGGCCGACTGCGGCTGACGGCCGTCGAGGCGGCCGGGTTCGGTTCCGTGCGCGCGGTGTACGAGGCGAGCCGTTTCGACCTGCGGCAGATCCCGGGCGTCGGCGCACAGACCGCCGACCAGGCGCTCGCCGCCGCCCGGCAGATCGCACGGGCGGTCGAGGAGACCGTCTCGGTGCGCATCGACGTCGACCACCCCGAGCCCCGGACCGCCGCCCTGGTCCGCGCGCTGTACCGGCTCGTCGAAGCCGGGCCCGAGCTGCGTCGCGCGGTGGACACCGCCGAGCGTCTCCAGAGCAGGCTCGCCGAGCTGCTGCCGGCCGCCCGGCCCGCGACCGGCCGGCTGCGGCTGGCGCTCACCGGGCGGCGCCGCCGGGAGGCCGCCCGCACGGCAGTCGCCGAACTGCGCGCGCTGACGGCGGAGGCGGCCGCGACGGACGTACGGCTGGGACTGGCGCAGGCCTCGGCCGACCTGCTGCGGGAACCGGCCTCCGACATCGAGGCCTGGGTCGACTTCGAGGTTCGCTCCGCCGAGTACTACAGCCACCTCGCCGAGGTCTCCGAGCACCGCACGGATGTGGCCGCCGCCGAGGGTTTCGTGCCGTCGGAGGTGGCCGAGCGGGTGCACGCCCAGCCGCTCGACGACACTCACCGCCGCGTCTCGCTGCGTGGCTACCAGTCCTTCGGCGCCCGCTTCGCCCTCGCACAGCGCCGGGTCGTGCTGGGCGACGAGATGGGACTGGGCAAGACGGTCCAGGCCATCGCCGCCCTCGCCCACCTCGCGGCCGAGGGGCACAGCCACTTCCTGGTGGTGTGCCCGGCCAGCGTGCTGATCAACTGGACCAGGGAGATCCGCGGGCGCAGCACCCTCAGAGCGCTGCCGGTGCACGGTCCGGATCGGCGGGAGGCGTACGCGGAGTGGCGCGAACGCGGCGGCGTCGCGCTCACCACCTTCGACGTACTGCACACGCTGCCCGCGCCGAACGGCACGAAGCCGGGCCTGCTGGTCGTCGACGAGGCGCACTACTGCAAGAACCCGGACACCCGCCGCGCCAGATCGGTCGCGGCGTGGACCGAGCGCTGCGACCGCGTTTTGTTCCTCACGGGTACGCCGATGGAGAACCGCGTCGAGGAGTTCCGCACCCTGGTCCGCTACCTCCAGCCGGACCTCGTCCCCGTGATCCGCGACAGCGACGCCGTGGCCGGCCCACACGCCTTCCGCAAGGCGGTCTCGCCCGCGTACCTGCGCCGCAACCAGAAGGACGTGCTCACCGAACTGCCCGCACTGCTGCAGGTCGACGAGTGGGAGGAGTTCAGCGCCGCCGACGAGGACGCCTACCGCGCGGCGGTCATCGAGGGGAACTTCATGGCGATGCGCCGGGCCGCCTATGCCGACCCGGAGAAGTCCGCCAAGCTCCAACGCCTGCGCGAACTGGTCGCAGAGGCCGCGGAGAACGGCCTGAAGGTGGTCGTGTTCTCGTATTTCCGCGACGTCCTCGAGAAGGTCCACGGCGCACTGGGTGACGGCGTGTTCGGGCCGATATCCGGCGGCGTCCCCGCCGCCCGCAGACAGCGCCTGGTCGACGACTTCACGGCGGCCGACGGGCACGCGGTGCTGCTCTGCCAGATCGAGGCGGGCGGTGTGGGCCTCAACCTCCAGGCCGCTTCCGTGGTCGTGCTCTGCGAGCCGCAGGTCAAACCGACCTTGGAGCATCAGGCCGTGGCCCGTGCGCACCGCATGGGCCAGGTCCGCCCGGTCCAGGTGCATCGCCTGCTGGCCACGGACAGCGTGGACGACCGCCTGCTGCGCATCCTGGAGAACAAGAACCGCCTGTTCGACGCCTACGCCCGCCGCAGCGACGTCGCGGACGCGACCCCGGACGCGGTCGACGTCTCGGACGACGGCCTGGCCCGCCGCATAGTGGAGGAGGAACAACGCAGGCTGGCGGAACAGTCCTGAGCGGCCGTCAGTCCGCCCGGTACAGACAGAACTCGTTGCCCTCCGGGTCGGCCAGGACCACATGTTCCGCGTGCCGCGCCCGCACCGTGGCGCCGAGGCCGGTCAGCCGGCCGGCCTCGGCTTCCGGATCGGCCGCGAGCAGGTCCAGATGCACGCGGTTCTTCACGGTCTTGCCCTCCGGCACGAGCCGGAACCACAGCCGGGGTCCTTCCGCCGCCGGTTCCACGAGAACGGTCGAAGCGGGCCGTGGCGGCCGGGTGGGCGCAGTCGAAGACGATGTCACGGAGTCGCGCCATCGGCCCATCATGCAGGCCCCGGGACGCCGAAGTGTCATGACCGGCGTATGGCGCCCTTGTTACGTCCGTGCAGGGCCCCTTGTGGAATTCCTCCGGAAGCTCCAGTCTTTCGGCTGACGCACAGAAGAGGCACAGAAAATTGACATGGTCGTGTCACTAGCCGCCCGGTGGCCGCTCATGAGCCCGCTCAGTGCGCCCGCACCACCCCCCCCACCAGCGCACCACCGATTGAGGAGGACCCCTCAGATGGCAGTGATGCGTCACCGAAGACTCGCAGTGACCGTCGCGGCAACGACCGCCGCCCTCGCCGCGAGCCTCGTCTCCGCGCTCCCGGCGGGAGCCGCCGCGGCCGCCCCCGAAGGCCGCATCCAGTACGAGGGCGCGGCGAACGCCGTCGCCGACAGCTACATCGTGACCCTCAAGTCCGGGGCGGCCCGGGCCGGTTCCGCCGAGGGCAGGGCCATCGCCAGGCAGTACGGCGCGAGCATCGAGCGCACCTACAGCAAGGCCCTCAACGGCTACGCGGTCGAGGCCTCCGAGACCGAGGCGAAACGTCTCGCCGCCGACCCGGCCGTCGCCTCCGTCGTCCAGAACCGCACCTTCCACATCGACGCGACCCAGCCCAGCCCGCCCTCCTGGGGCCTGGACCGCATCGACCAGAAGGCCCTCCCGCTCAACAGCTCCTACACCTACCCGGACTCGGCCGGGCAGGGCGTGACGGCGTACATCATCGACACCGGTGTCCGCATCACCCACAGCGACTTCGGCGGCCGCGCCTCCTACGGCTACGACGCCGTCGACAACGACAACACCGCCCAGGACGGCAACGGCCACGGCACACACGTCGCCGGCACGGTCGCGGGCAACGCCTACGGCGTCGCCAAGAAGGCGAAGATCGTCGGCGTCCGCGTGCTGAACAACTCCGGTTCCGGCACCACCGCCCAGGTCGTCGCCGGCATCGACTGGGTCGCCCGGAACGCGGTCAAGCCGGCCGTCGCCAACATGTCGCTCGGCGGCGGCGCGGACTCCGCCCTCGACACGGCCGTACGCAACGCCATCGCCGCCGGGGTCACGTTCGCGGTCGCCGCGGGCAACGACGGTGCCAACGCGTCGAGTTACTCGCCGGCCCGGGTGACCGAGGCCATCACCGTCGGCGCGACCACGAGCAGCGACGCCCGTGCCAGCTACTCCAACTACGGCTCCGTGCTGGACATCTTCGCCCCCGGCTCGTCCATCACCTCGTCGTGGAACAGCAGTGACTCCGCCACCAACACCATCTCCGGTACGTCCATGGCGACCCCGCACGTGACCGGCGCCGCGGCGGTCTGGCTGGCCGACAACCCCACGGCCACGCCCGCCCAGGTCGCCTCGGCGCTGACGTCCGCCGCGACCACCGGCGTCGTCACCAGCCCCGGCACCGGCTCACCCAACCGGCTCCTGTACGTGGGCGGTGGCGGTACGACCCCGCCTCCGACCGGCCCGCGCTTCGAGAACACCGGCGACTACGCGATCAACGACAACTCCACGGTCGAGTCCCCGATCACCGTCTCCGGTGTCTCCGGCAACGCGCCCTCGGCCCTGGCCGTCGAGGTGCACATCGTCCACACGTACATCGGTGACCTTCAGGTCCAGCTGATCGCCCCCGACGGCACGGCGTACACCCTCAAGGCGTACTCCACCGGCGGCAGTTCGGACAACATCGACACCACGTACACGGTGAACGCCTCTTCCGAGGTGGCCAACGGCACGTGGAAGCTGAGGGTCAGCGACAACGCGGCGCTGGACACCGGGCGGATCGACGCCTGGGCGCTCCAGTTCTGACGCTCACCACCCACCGGCCCTCGTCCTCGCGTCGTACGGCGTCGCCTCCGCGACCCAGCCCGTCGCGAGGACGAGGCGCGTCTCCCGGTGCACGGCCACGAAGCCGAAGGGACGGTCGAAGACCGCCCGGACGACCGTGGTTTCGTACGGATACTGCGGAGGGCCGCTGCCCGCCGCCACCGGCATGACGGCCGACACCGCGGCGGCCCGGAAGCCGAGCGCGCCGAACTGCGCGACCGCGGACTGCCCGGCCGCCCCGACGGCGAGCGGGGCGCCGCTGATGCCGGGGAAGTGGCCCTGCCCGGTGTCCCGGGCCGTCGTGAGCCCGAACAGGCGGTGCAGCGCCAGCAGGTCGTGGTCGGCCCGTACGTCGAACGCCATGGTCGTGACGTCGAGGGTGACCGGCTCCGGCGTCATGGAGGGCTGCCGCTCCACGGTCAGGCCGGGTCCCGCCTGACCGTAGGGGAGTCGACCACCCGCGACGACGGGCAGCGCTCCGGCCAGGACGTCCACGGCCGTCCTCAGCACCGGACCGGGAGCCATCCGCTCCTCCCCGAGCAGCAGATGGACGTCGAGGCCGTTGTCACCCGGCACCTTCAGCACGGTGACGTGGCCCTCGGGCGTGTCCGCCACGCCGATCCGGTCCGGCCGGACGCCCCTGCGGTGCAGCCCGAGCAGCGTGCGGCCCTGCCACGGCCCGGCGGCCGGGCGTCGCATGACCTCCGTGAAGGGACGCGGCCAGTCCGTGCGCAGGACGAGCGCGGTGGCGAGGACCATCCTGGCGTCCTCCGTCAGCGTGACCGGCATGCGCTCGATCAGCCCACCCGTCCGCTTCGCCGCCCACGCGTTCAGTGCCTCCTGGGAGGCCTCGAGGTCATGGGTCAGCACCCCGTGCACCTCCGCGGGCAGCCCGGCCCGCCACTCCTCCCGCAGCTCCAGCGCACGATCGGTCCACAGACCGAGGGCGGACTCCACGCCGGGCATCGCCTCCATCCCGGCGAGCAACTCCCCTGCCCTCGTGGCCGCCTGGTCGGCGGCCGAGCCGAGCGCCGCCGTCAGCTCCGCCCGCGCCGCACCCCCCGCCCCGTCCGCGAGGAAGGCCAGCAGCGGCCACACGCCCGCCGCCGAGAGGACCGTGCCCCGCGTGGCCGTCCGTGCCCATCTCGCCGTCAGTCCGTTGACCACGCGGACCGTCTCCGCCGTCAACCCACTCATTCGTCGTCCTCCCAGGAGAGTTCGGGATACGGCAGCGGATCCGTGACCCAGCCCGCCGCGAGCACCAGCCGCGAGTGGCGGTGCAGGGCGAGGAAGCCGAAGGGGCGGTCGAAGACGGCGCTGATCCTGGTCGTCACATAGCGGAACTCCGGCACCCCGCCCGGGGCCGCGGCGAACGCCGTCACCGCCGCGGCCTCGAAGCCAAGCGCGCCGAACCTGGCCATCGTGGACTGCTTTGCCGAACCGATGGCGAGCGGGAAGCCGCCGATGCCCGGGAAGTGCCCCTGCCGGGCGTCCCGCGCCGTGGTCAGACCGAACAGCCGGTGCAACTCCAGCAGATCGTGGCTGGCCATCATGTCGTACGCCACGGTCGTCACGTCCAGCGACGGCGGCTCGGGCCTCGCACAGCGCACCTTCTCCACGCGCAGGCCGGGCCCCACATCGCCGTACGGGAGCAGGGGACCGGACACGACCGTGTGCCTGCGCGCGAGGATGTCGACGCCCGCCCCCAGCACCTGCCCCGGCGTCATCCGCTCCTCGCCCAGCAGCAGATGGACGTCCAGGGCGTTGCCGCCCAGCACCTTCAGCTCGGTGACGAAGCCGTCGGGGGTGTCCGCCACGCCGACTCGGTCGAGCACCGCGCCGGAGCGGCGCAGACCGAGCCGTTCGGTGGTGGCCCAGGGCTCGTACGGCGTGTCCAGCGGGACCTCCCAGAAAGGCGTGAGCCACTGCGTACGCAGGGCGAGCGCGCTCGCCAGCACCAGTTCCGTGTCCTCCCTGAGCACGACCGGCATGCGCTCGACGAGCCCGTCGGTCCGCTTCGCGGCCCATGCGTCCAGCGCCTGCCGGTCGGCCGTGAGATCCCCGGTGAGCACGCCGTGCGCCTCGGCGGGCAGCCCCGCCTCCCACTCCTCGCGCAGCTCCAGGGTGCGCTTGGTCCACAGTCCCAGGGCCGTGTCCAGCCCGCGGATGGATCCCATCCCCGCGAGCAACTCCCGTGCCGCACCGGCCGCCTGCTCCGCGGGCAGTCCGAGCGCCTCCGCGAGCTCCGCCCGCGCCGCGCCCGCCGCGCCGTCGGCGAGGAACGCCAGCAGCGGCCACACGCCCGCCGCCGAGAACACCGTCCCCCCGTCCATGGCCGCCGCCCAGCGCGCCGTCAGCCCGTTCACAGCCCGAATCGTCGCGTTCACGACCGCCTCCCCCACTCTCGACTTCGCTCGAGCGGGGGGACCCCCATCGCCCCCGCTCGTACCGCGCTTACCATGCGCTCAGTCGTACGTCAGTTCACGCCGGTTCCGCATCCGAGATGGGGAAGCACCGGCCGCCCGAACCAGGAGCACGGTACCGGTGTCCATACCCCCGCCCCCCGGGCCCCACCAGCCCTCCGCCCCCCAGGACTCGTTCCAGGCTCCCGCCGAGCAGAACCCGTTCCAGGCTCCCGGCGAGCAGAACCCGTTCCAGGCCCCGACCGATCAGGGTCCGTTCCAGGCTCCCACCCTCCAGGGCCCGTACCAGAACCCCTATCCGCAGGGGCCCTACGCGCAAGGGCCCTACGGGCCGCCGTACCAGCCCTGGGGGCAGGGCTACAGCCCGTTCGCGCGCCCCGCGCCCGTCAACGGTGTCGCGATCGCCTCGTTGGTGCTCGGCCTGCTCTGCTTCCTGCCGGCCGTGGGGCTCGTGCTGGGGGTGATCGCGCTGGTGCAGATCGGGAAGAAGGGCGAGCGGGGCAAGGGGCTGGCGATCGCGGGCTCCGTGCTGTCCTGCGTCGGTCTCGCGCTGTGGGTCGTGCTGCTGGCCACCGGAGCCGGGTCGGGGATGTGGGAGGGGTTCAAGGACGGAGTGGGGGGCAACGGGAGCATGTCGCTCGCCAAGGGCGAGTGCTTCGACGTGCCGGGCGACTCACTGGAGGACGCCGTCTACGACGCCGACCAGGTGCCCTGTACGGGCCGGCACGACGGCGAGGTGTTCGCCACGATCCCGCTGCCGGGCGACTCGTTCCCCGGCGACGACCACGTGACGGACGTCGCCGAGGACAAGTGCTACACGCTCCAGGAGAGTTACACGATGGACTTCTGGGCCGTGCCCGACTACGTGGACGTGTACTACCTCACCCCCACCGAGGAGAGCTGGGACGTCGGCGACCGCGAAATCACCTGCGTCTACGGCAACACGGACGAGAGCGGCACCCTGACCGGCTCGCTGCGCAGCGACGCGACGACCCTCGACACGGACCAGATGGCTTTGCTGAAGGCGCTCAACGCGATCGACACGGTGCTGTACGAGGAGCCGGAGGACTACGCCGAGGACGATCTGGACGGCAACAAGGACTGGGCGGCCGACGTCGAGAACATGCTCGGCGCGCAGATCGAGGCGTTGCGCGGGCACACCTGGCCGGCCGGTGCCCAGCGGCCCGTCGCCGCGCTGGTCAAGGACATGGAGCAGGCCAGGAAGGACTGGGCGAAGGCGGCGGCCGCCGGGGACGCGGACACGTTCTACGAGCACTACGACAGCGGGTACGAGTACGTTGACGGCAAGACGACCGTCACCGCACGCAAGGCTCTGGGCCTGGCCACCACCCCGCCTTCGTACGACGAGGACTACGACAGCGGCGGTGGCAGCGGTGGAAGCGGCAATCTCGATGTGTGATCGCGGCTATACCGCGGAGAAAGTGCCTGCGTAAAGCCCCCACCGGCCACAAGTCATCACATCGAGTGATTCTCTGGCCTTTGCTTGCACGGCACAACCCACGGTTGCCACGCTGTTGCTGTCTGTACAACCTGATGGGAGCGGCCAGTGACATTCGGTGAGCAGCCGGCGTACCTGCGCGTCGCGGGTGATCTCCGCAAGAAGATCGTCGACGGTTCGCTGCCACCGCACACCCGCCTGCCCTCCCAGGCCAGAATCCGCGAGGAGTACGGCGTCTCGGACACCGTCGCCCTCGAGGCGCGCAAGGTACTGATGGCCGAGGGGCTGGTGGAGGGCCGCTCCGGTTCGGGGACGTATGTGCGCGAGCCGCCCGTGCCCCGGCGCATCTCCCGCTCCGGGTACCGCCCGGCCTCCGGCGCCACACCCTTCCGCCAGGAGCAGGCCGACGGCGAGGCGCGCGGCACCTGGGAGTCCAGCAGTGAGCAGGCCGCCGCGGGCGGTGCCGTCGCCGAGCGGCTCGGCATCCAGCCGGGCGACCGTGTGATGTGCACGCGGTACGTCTTCCGGGAGGGCGGCGCGGCGATGATGCTCTCCACCTCCTGGGAGCCGCTCGCCGTCACCGGCCGTACCCCCGTGATGCTGCCCGAGGAGGGGCCCCTCGGCGGCATGGGCGTGGTCGAGCGCATGCGCGCCATCGACGTCATCGTCGACAACGTCACCGAGGAGGTCGGCGCCCGCCCCGGCCTCGCCGAGGAACTCCACACCCTCGGCGGCGTCCCGGGGCACGTCGTCCTCGTCGTCCAGCGCACCTACTACGCGTCGGGCCGCCCGGTCGAGACGGCCGACGTGGTGATCCCCGCCGACCGCTACCGGGTCGCGTACCACCTCCCAGTGAAGTAGCGCACACTTTTACGGGAGTTGTCCCCGGCGCTCCCTCAATGATCCCCTGTGCAGGCTCTGCTGACGTCCCGTCGCTTTCCGGTCGTTTTCCCAGGTCGCCCTGGATGTGCGCGAGGTGCCGCCACCCCTGCGTGGTGAGGCCGGCGCATGTTCGTTCGTTGACGTGCGCCCCCTGAGCCCGGGGCGGCCCTGGCTGGTTGCGTACCTCGTTGTGAAAAGCCGTGTTCGCTGCGTAAAGGTTGGGCGTACGCTCGGGCATATGCGGATTGCGGTTTCCCTGGAGGGCGCACGGCCCGGGTCACGGACGGGAAGTGGAGGGGCGCGATGAACGACGGCAGCACCATCTCGCTTCCCTGGCTCGTCATACGGCAGGACGACAACGGCAATCGCTACCGCGTGGGCAGGTATGCCACCCGCGCCGAGGCCCAGAAGATCGCGGACAGCCTCGACAGTCGCGGACACAAGCAGCTGTACTGGGTCGAGCGCATCGGCCATAACGGAGACGGCACCCGCAACTGACCCGGGTGCCCGGCGTTCCCGTAGGCTCCGGCCCATGACGGAACGGATCGTGGTGGTCGGGGCGGCCCTGCTCGACGGCGACCGCCTTCTCGCCGCCCGCCGCAGCGCACCCCCCGAGCTGGCCGGCCGCTGGGAACTCCCCGGCGGCAAGGTCGAACCGGGCGAGACGCCCGAAGCGGCCCTCGTGCGCGAGTTGCGCGAGGAACTCGGCGTCGAGGCCGAGGCCGTCGAGCGCGTCCCGGGGGAGTGGCCCCTGAAACCGCCGTACGTCCTGCACGTCTGGACCGCCCGGCTGCGCCCCGGCTCCGCCGAACCCAAGCCCCTCCAGGACCACGACGAACTCCGCTGGCTCACACCCGCCGAGATCTGGACCGTGCCCTGGCTGGACCAGGACGTCCCGGCGGTACGGCAGATCTGTTCCACTCCCGGGCCGCCCGAGTCGGCAGGCGGCTGACCACTCGTCCGACCGAGCCGGGTGGCGCCGCAACGCCTCGTACGCCGTTCGTGCCACAGGGTGCCCTCCCCGGCGGTACTGCCACCTGGATATCGGGTATGTGCCCATTAACCCCACGAAACCGGACATGGGTGGACCTGCTGGCCTGGGAAGTGATCGGCGTGATCGACACCGAAGGCGACTGCGCCGAGTGGACCTTCCCGGCGGAGCCCGGGGCCGTGCGCACCGCCCGCGCCGCCGTCCGCAGCCGCCTCGGTGCCTGGGGTCTCGACAACCTCAGCGATCTTGCGGCCCTGCTGGTCAGCGAGCTGGTGACCAACTCCCTGCGGCATGCCACCGGCCCCATCGGCGTCCGCCTGGTCCGCCCCGCGGGCCTGGCCGACGTCCTGCTCGTGGAGGTCTCCGACCCGCTCCCCGACCCGCCCCGCGCCCGGGCCGCCCGCCCCGAGGACGAGAGCGGCCGCGGCCTGCAGCTGGTGGCCTCCTCCTCCCGCCGCTGGGGCACCCGGCACGGCGACACCGGCAAGACGGTGTGGTTCGAACTCGCCGTCCCGGACTGAGCTCACGAGGCGATCCGGGCTGTACGGCCGCCCCTGTCCTGTCGACTGACCGGTTCACGTCGCCGGTGATTGGGCAGAGGCGTGATTCGATGCCGTGTCCCCTGGTTAGAAGACTGGAAGTGTTGTCGCGGGACGGTCCAAAAAACGCCTGGACCGTGCTGTGATCGTGAACACCGTGTCGGGCGGCACCGTAGTGCTGGATACTGCGGGCAGCCGCCTCCGGTGACCGGTGCCGGACGCGGTGAGCTGGAGGGGACGGTTCGCGTGAGCGAGATACCAGCGAAGGCCACGGAGTCAGACGACCCGTCGGGCGGCGCGAGGCAGGAGGCCGCGGGTTCCTCCGCCGATGCCGCGGGAGGCCCGGCGTCCGACACCGGGCCCGGGTTCGGCGCCGGTGAGGCCGAGGCGACCGGTGACCTGATGTGGCAGAGCAGTCCGCCCGGCTCGATCTACGACTACATCAAGGTCGCGTCGTTCTCCATCGGCCCCGACGGCTTCGTCGACCAGTGGAGCCTGCGCGCCGAGCAACTCTTCGGCATCCCCGCCGAACGCGCCGTCGGAATGGACCCCATCGAGGCGTTCATCGACCCCGATCTGCGCGAGCGCGGTCAGCGAAAGATGGCCGAGATCCTCGACGGACGGGAGTGGACCGGCGTGGTCCCCTTCCGGATGCCGGACACGGTGGACGGCGAGCGCGGCGAGGAGGGACTCGCCGAGGTCTACGTCATGCCGACGCGGAGCGAGGGCGGCGAGAAGGCCGCCGTCTGCATCGTCGTCGACGTGCGCACGCTGCGCACCATCGAGACCGACCTCGCCGCCTCGCAGTCGATATTCGGCCAATCTCCGTTCGGCTTCCTGCTGATCGACCCCGACCTGCGAGTACGCCGCGCCAACCAGCGGTTCGCGTCCGTGTTCGGCGGCACCCCCGACGACCACCGCGGCCGGGGGGTGCACGACTACCTGCCGCGCCCCGAGGCCGAGCGGGTCGCCGCGACCCTGCGCCGCGTCCTGGAGACCGGCAACTCCATCACGGACATGCACGTCACGGGCTTCCTGCCGGGCTCCGAAGAGCGCCGGCACTGGTCCGTCAACCTCTACCGTGTGAACAGCGGCAGCGGGCGCCCCATCGGCATCGCCTGGCTCGGCATCGACAACACCGCCCGCCGCGCCGCCGCCCGCGAGGCGGCCGCAGCACGGCGCAATCTCGCCCTCCTCAACGAGGCCGGCGCCCGCATCGGCAACTCCCTCGACCTGGAGACCACCGCCCGCGAACTCCTCGACGTCGTCGTCCCCGGCTTCTGCGACCTCGCCACGGTCGACCTCTACCAGGGCCTCCTGGCCGGCGACGAGACCCCGCCCGGCCTGGCCGACGGCAGCGCGGTACTGCGGCGCGTCGCCTTCGCCAGCGCCGTCTCCGACGCGCCCTTCATCGGTGCCGGCCCGCCCGTCTCGGTCGGCGCCGTCCACCACTTTCCGTTCAACTCGCCCTGCGCGGACGCCCTGCGCACCGCCCGCCCGCAGGTCGTCCCCGCCGAGGAGGGCGGCATCGTCCAGTCCACGCTGGCCGTGCCGATGGTCGCCCACGACACCGTCGTGGGACTGGCGCAGTTCGCCCGTACGAAGGGCAGCGAGCCGTTCGGCGACCGGGACCGGGACCTGGCGGTGGAGTTGGCGGCCCGTGCCGCGGTCTGCATCGACAACGCCCGCCTGTACCGCCGCGAGCACGAGCGCGCGCTGATACTGCAACGGTCGCTGCTGCCTCCGGGCGACCCGGTGGCCTCCGGCCTCGACATCGCCTGCCGCTACCTGCCCGGCAACGCCTCCACCGGCCGTCCCAGCGAGGTCGGCGGCGACTGGTTCGACGTCATCGAACTCCCCGGCCACCGCACGGCGTTGGTGGTGGGGGACGTGATGGGCCGCGGCCTGCGTGCCGCGGTCGCGATGGGTGAACTCCGCACGGCCGTCCGCACCCTGGCCCTGCTGGACCTCGAACCGGCGGAGGTGCTCTCCGCGTTGGACGAGATCGCCCGCGGTCTCGGTACACCCGGCGGTGTCCAGCAGGCGACCCGTGCGGCCCGCCGCCCCCGCGAGGCCGACCTGTCGGAGGTGTACCTCGCGACCTGCGTGTACGCGGTCTACGACTCGGTGACCCGGCGCTGCACATTCGCCAACGCGGGCCATCTGCCCCCGGTCCTCGTCGAACCCGGCGAGGCCGCGCTGATGCTCGACGTGCCACCGGGCATGCCGCTCGGCGTCGGCGGGGAGCCCTTCGAGGAGGTGGAGGTCGAACTACCCGAAGGTGCGCTCTTGGCGCTCTACACGGATGGACTGGTCGAATCGCGCGACCACCCGCTCGACGAGGGCCTCCAGGCGTTCGTGGGAGCGCTCACCGATCCGGCCCGCCCCCTGGAGGACGTCTGCGACAGCGTCCTCAACACTCTCGACTCCCACCACGGCGAGGACGACATCGCGCTGCTGATGGCCCGTGTCCAGGGCCTGCCCGCCGAGTCCGTCGGCGACTGGACGCTGCCGCGCGAGCCGCGCAGCGTGGGCCGGGCCCGCGAGTACGCCCGCGGCCAGCTGCTCAGCTGGGACCTGGAGCCGCTGGTCGACACGACGGAACTGCTGGTCAGCGAACTCGTCACGAACGCGCTGCGCTACGGCGAGGGCGAGATCAGACTGCGCCTGCTCCTGGACAGCACGCTGGTGTGCGAGGTCTGGGACGCAGGCCTGGTCCAGCCGCGCCGCCGCAGGGCCCGCGACACCGACGAGGGCGGCCGCGGCCTCCAACTCGTCGGACTCCTGAGCGCGGCCTGGGGCTCCCGCCGCACCCCACGCGGAAAGACGGTGTGGTTCGAACTGCCCCTGCCGGACGGGGAGAACGGGCTGACGGATCCGGCGGAGGCGTTGCTGAGCCTGTTCTGACGGCCGCCTCATGGAGACGCCGGGGCGCGGCGGGTGCGGGTGGTGGGGCCACCGAAGGCTGCGGGCGGATTTGTCTCCGGGGCGGTGGTCAGGAGGATCCCGCCGAGGACGGCTCCGGCGGCTCCGCTCAGGTGGGCGCCGGTTCCGGGGGACGGATACCCGTGGAGGCGCACGTCCTGTTCGGCGAGTTCACGCGCTTCCCGCGCCAGTGCGTCGGCGCGCGGGCGGTCTGCCGGATCCCCCGTCGCGAGCAGGCGCTGCGCCTCCGCCAGCCGGGTGCGGGCGGTGCCGCCCACCGCACCCCGGTGCGTCGCGACGAAGTCGTCCGCGGCGGAGGTGGCGCTGCGGGCGGTGAGCAGGGCTGCGGCCGCCAGCACTCCGGCGCGCCCCGCGGCGAGCGGCGAGGTCGCCCGCACGATCCGGCGCAGGACGTCCAGGGGGTCGTACGGCTGCCGCGCGGTCAACTCCTGCCGTACGGACGCCAGGACGCTGTCGGCATGAAGGATCCGGGCGCGCAGCTCGCCCACCGGAACGTCCGGAACGCGCGGCGTCCCCTTCCCCCGCAGCCACCCCCGCACGCCCGCCAGTCCCGCCTCGGCTCCGGTGAGGGCGGCCGGGATCATCGCCGCGGCCTCCGCCAGTTCCGCCGCGAACCGCTGGACGCCGTCGACGAAGACGGCCGTCTGGGCGACGGCGCCCTCCGCCGCGCGCAGATGACCGGCCGCCCGCCCGTACTCGCCCCTGTCGGCGGCCTGCCGGGCCTGGTTGAGGCGGGTGGTGGCGAACACCAGCCGGTCCTTGGCCTGTTCGACGCACGCCGCGACGTCGGCGCCCGCGGAGACCGAGTACCGCTCGCCGATGCCGGCAAGGCTCGCCTCCGCGCCCCCGGTACGCCCGGCCAGCTCCCGGAACCGTACCTCGGCCACCTCCAGCGCCCCCTCCATCCCCGCGGCCTCCTCGAGCCCTCGCAGCCCGTCGAACCCTGCGACCTCGGCGTCCAGCCGCCGCCCCGCCTCCTCGCACCGCCCGGCGATCCCGGTGAGCGCGTGCCGCCGGGCCGTCACGTCCTCCGGCACCCCCTCGTCGTACCGCTGCCGCATCCGGAAGGCCGCCGACAACTCGGCTTGTGCCTCCCGCACGGCCCGCCCGTACTCCTCCATGTCCGCCGCCCCGAACCGGGCCTGTGCGAAGCCGAGTTCCTCACGGCTGGTGCGCACGCTGTCGTCGGCGTCGACGAGCAGTGTGAGGGAGCGCTCGTCGAGGTCGTGCAGATCGGCCGGCACGCCGGGCGCCGGTGCGGCGGCGCCCCCACCGGGAGTGGTCCGACCGCGCGCCCGCCGTACGCGCCGCACGTACGCGTATCCGGCGAGCGCCCCGGCCGTGAATCCGGCGACGAGCGGCAGTACGAGATCGGCGGTGGACGTCTCGTCCTCCTCGGGCGCGGCGCCG
Source organism: Streptomyces sp. HUAS ZL42 (assembly GCF_040782645.1). Classification (GTDB taxonomy): domain Bacteria; phylum Actinomycetota; class Actinomycetes; order Streptomycetales; family Streptomycetaceae; genus Streptomyces. Next base: position 3,723,762 of record NZ_CP160403.1, on the reverse strand, counting down.
CTCGCGACGGACCGGTCGGGCGTGATCGCAACCGGAGCGCCGGGACTCGTCGCCATCCCCGGCAACACCAGCCACACGACCGCGAGCGCAGCGCCCACCAGTACATGGGCGACCCGCAGGGATATGTGCGACACCACACGCCGCGGCCGGCCCCGGATCAAGGATGACGTCACATTTGGGAGCGTATGGCCGTGAATGCGGGCGCGCGACCGGGAGTGACCCGCACCGGGACACGTGGGGCCGGGACGAACGGGGAAGACTGGGTCCGGTGACACGCAGCCGAGAGCACCTCACCGCCACCGGACTCGCTCCCCTCGCCCGCGCCGCCCTCGGCCCGGACCGCATCCTGACCGCCGTCACCCGCCTGCGCGGCGGCAGCAAGAAGGGCGCCTACCGGCTCACCTTCGACGACGGCACCACGGCGATCACGTACGTCTGGTCCCCGGACGAGGACTACTGGGACCAGCCGGAAGCCGGCGTCCAGGACCCGTTCTCGCCCGCCTCAGGACTCGACCTGTTCACGGCGTCGTACGACCGCCTGTCGGCCCTCGGCGTCCGCACGCCCCGCCTGTACCTCGCGGACGGCTCCGGCCACCACCTCCCGGCCGACGCCGCCGTCGTCGAGGACATCGCCGGCGGCAGCCTGGAGGAGGCCCTGAGCCGTGACCCGCGGACGGCGGCCCCGACCCTGAAACGACTGGCGGAGGCGCTCGAGACGATGCGCGCCTGCCGGGGGCCCGCCTTCGGCAAGGTCGCCCTCGTCGACAACGGAGGTGTCCCGCACGGCACTTCCTGCGAGCAGCTCGTCCTCGACCGCGCCCTGCGCGACATCGCGGACACGGCCGTACGGGACGCGCGGATCGCCGCCGCCCGCACGTGCCTGGAGGAAGCGCTCCACACCCTGGCGGCCGGGGTCCGCCCCCGCAGCCACCACACGCTCATCCACGGCGAACTCGGCCCGGACCACGTCCTGGTCGACGCGGACGGCGAACCGGCCCTGATCGACATCGAAGGCCTCATGTACTTCGACGCCGAGTGGGAGCACGTGTTCCTGCGACTGCGCTTCGGCCCGCACTACGACGCCCTGCGCGCCCCCGGCCTCGACGAACACCGCCTGCGCCTCTACCGCCTGGCCATGCACCTCAACCTCGTGGCCGGCCCGCTCCGGCTCCTCGACGGCGACTTCCCGGAGCCGGGGCCGATGCGGGCGATCGCGGAGTACAACCTGGTCAGCGCCCTGAAGCTCATGGGACGATGAGCGGCATGCACTGGATCGTGGTGGCGGCGGCCGTCCTGACCGTGGTGGCGGGGGTGGCCATGGGACTCGCGGGGATCACGGTCGGCTGGGTGCCGCCGTGGGGCCGGCGCCGGATCCTGCGGCCGAAGCTGTGGGGGTACGGCTCGCTGGTGGCCACCGTCGGCATGTCCGGGTGCCTGTTCCTCGGCCGGTCCCACGGTCCGTCGAGCGTGTTCGGTGCCGTGATACTCGCGAGCTGGGTGGTGTGGATCGTGGGCCTGTACGTGCAGTTGCTCGCCCAGCGCCCGGGCCGTGTCACCCCAGCCCCTACGACGACCGCCTCCTGATCTTCGACCCCAGCCACACCAACGGGTCGTACTTCCGGTCGACCGCCCGTTCCTTCAACGGGATCAGCGCATTGTCCGTGATCTTGATGCCTTCCGGGCAGACCTCCGTGCAGCACTTGGTGATGTTGCAGTAGCCGAGGCCGTGTTCGTCCTGGGCGGTGCGTTTGCGGTCCAGGCCGGTCTCGGCGGCGGCGTCCAGCGGGTGCATGTCCAGTTCCGCGACCCGCATCAGGAAGCGCGGACCCGCGAACGCCGTCTTGTTCTCCTCGTGGTCGCGGACCACATGGCAGGTGTCCTGGCACAGGAAGCACTCGATGCACTTGCGGAACTCCTGCGAGCGGTCCACGTCCTCCTGCATCATGCGGTACTCGCCGGGCCCGAGACCGTCGGGCGGCACGAAGGCCGGTACCTCCCTGGCCTTCTGGTAGTTGAAGCCGACGTCCGTCACCAGGTCGCGGACCACCGGGAAGGCCCGCAGCGGAGTGACCGTGATCGTCTCGTCCCGCTCGAAGACCGACATCCGCGTCATGCACATCAGCCGCGGCCGCCCGTTGATCTCCGCCGAGCACGAACCGCACTTGCCCGCCTTGCAGTTCCAGCGGACGGCCAGATCGGGCGTCTGGGTGGCCTGGAGGCGGTGGACGATGTCGAGGACGACCTCGCCGTCGTTGACCTCGACCTTGAAGTCCTCCAGGCCGCCGCCCCCGGCATCGCCCCGCCACACCTTGAAGTGGGCCTCGTAGCTGCTCACTCGTACAGCTCCTCTTCGGCGAGGTACTTGACCAGCTCCTCCTTCTCGAAGAGGGCGAGCAGGTCGGCACGGATGGGTTCGGTGGTCTCCCGCAGGAGTTCGATCTGGCCGCGCACCGGGTCGGTCGCCGCGAGGCCGCCCGTCGGATCGGTGAGCCGGCACAGGAGGTTGATGCGGCGCCAGTCGCGCTCCATCGTCGGATGGTCCTCGCGGGTGTGCCCGCCGCGCGACTCCGTGCGCTCCAGTGCGGCCCGCGCCACGCACTCGCTGACCAGCAGCATGTTCCGCAGGTCCAGGGCGAGGTGCCAGCCCGGGTTGAACTGCCGGTGGCCCTCCACCCCGGCCCGCCGGGCCCTCACCCGCAGCTCGGCCAGCTTCTTCAGAGCCTGTGCCATCTCGCCCTCGCGGCGGATGATGCCGACCAGGTCGTTCATGGTCTGCTGGAGTTCCTGGTGGAGGGTGTACGGGTTCTCCGGCGGCCGGCCCTCCTCGTCCCCCGGCGCCGGTCCCTCCGCCGAGAACGGGCGCAGGGCCTCCGCGGCCGCCGTGTCGACCTGGACGTCGTCCACCGGTGGGCGGCCGTCGCCCAGCCCCGCCGCGTACTCGGCCGCGTGCCAGCCGGCCCGCCGCCCGAAGACCAGCAGGTCGGAGAGCGAGTTGCCGCCGAGGCGGTTCGAGCCGTGCATACCGCCGGCGACCTCGCCGGCCGCGTACAGGCCCGGCACCCCGCGTGCCGCCGCCGTGTCGGACTCGACCGCGATGCCGCCCATCACGTAGTGACAGGTCGGCCCGACCTCCATGGCCTCCGCCGTGATGTCGACGTCGGCCAGCTCCTTGAACTGGTGGTACATCGAGGGCAGCCGGCGCTTGATGACCTCCGCGGGCATCCGCGTCGACACGTCCAGGAAGACACCGCCGTGCGGGGAGCCGCGGCCCTCTTTCACCTCGGTGTTGATGGCGCGCGCGACCTCGTCGCGGGGGAGCAGCTCGGGGGGACGCCGGTTGTTGTCCGGGTCGTCGTACCAGCGGTCGCCCTCCTCCTCGGACTCGGCGTACTTCTCCTTGAAGACGTCCGGGATGTAGTCGAACATGAACCGCTTGCCGTCGGAGTTCCTGAGCACTCCGCCGTCGCCGCGCACGGACTCCGTGACGAGGATGCCCTTCACCGACGGCGGCCAGACCATGCCCGTCGGGTGGAACTGCACGAACTCCATGTTCAGCAGGGGAGCCCCGGCGAGCAGGGCCAGGGCGTGGCCGTCGCCCGTGTACTCCCACGAGTTCGACGTGACCTTGAAGGACTTGCCGATGCCGCCGGTCGCGATCACCACGGCGGGCGCTTCCAGGACGAAGAAACGGCCCGACTCCCGCTCGTAGGCGAACACTCCGGAGACCCGTTCACCGTCCTTCAGGATCCGTGTGACCGTGCACTCCTGGAAGACCTTCAGACGGGACTCGTAGTCGCCGGTCTCGCGATGGTCCTCCTGCTGCAGCGAGACGATCTTCTGCTGCAGCGTGCGGATCAGCTCCAGGCCCGTACGGTCACCGACGTGCGCGAGGCGCGGGTACTCGTGTCCGCCGAAGTTGCGCTGGGAGATTCTGCCGTCCTTGGTGCGGTCGAAGAGCGCGCCCCAGGTCTCCAGCTCCCACACCCGGTCGGGGGCCTCCTTCGCGTGCAGCTCGGCCATCCGCCACTGGTTGAGGAACTTGCCGCCGCGCATGGTGTCGCGGAAGTGGACCCGCCAGTTGTCGTGCTCGTTGACGTTGGCCATCGCCGCCGCGATGCCGCCCTCGGCCATCACCGTGTGCGCCTTGCCGAACAGGGACTTGCAGATCACGGCCGTACGGGCGCCGCGCTCGCGCGCCTCGATCGCGGCGCGCAGCCCCGCGCCGCCGGCGCCGACCACGACGACGTCCCACTCCTGCCGGTCGACCACGGACATCAGAAGGCCCCACTCATCTAGAAGAAGCGCGGATCGTCGAAGACACCGGACGCGACGAGATAGACGTAGAAGTCGGCGAGCGCCACGCTCACCAGCGACGCCCAGGCGAGCAGCATGTGCCGGGCGTTCAGCTTCCCGATGAACTGCCATGTCCGGTAGCGCACGGGGTGCCGCGAGAAGTGTTTGAGCTTGCCGCCGACGATGTGCCGGCAGGAGTGACAGGAGAGGGTGTACGCCCAGATCAGCACGATGTTGACCAGGAAGACGAGGGTGCCGAGGCCCATGTGGCCCCACTCGTAGTGCTCGTCGCGGAAGGCGAGAACGGTGTCGTAGGTCAGCACACCGGCGACGAGGATCGCGGCGTAGAAGAAGTACCGGTGGATGTTCTGCAGGACGAGCGGGAAGCGGGTCTCACCGGAGTACTTCTTGTGCGGCTCGGCCACCGCGCAGGCCGGCGGGGACGCCCAGAAGCCCCGGTAGTAGGCCTTGCGGTAGTAGTAGCAGGTCAGGCGGAAGCCCAGCGGGAAGATCAGGATGATGATCGCCGGGGAGATCGCCCACCAGCTGCCGAAGAGGTCGGCGTTCGGGCCGCCGCGCATGGTCTCGCACCGCTCCGCCAGACAGGGCGAGTAGAACGGCGAGACGTACGGCGCGGCGTAGTAGTCCGTGTCGGCGAAGGCCCGCCACGTCGAGTAGACGACGAACGCGAGCAGACCGGCCGCCGTCGTGGCGGGCGCCAGCCACCAGCGGTCGGTCCGCAGGTGCGGGGCGTCGATCGCGGCGCGCGTACGGGACCGTACGCCGCCGCTGTTCAGATGTGGTTCCGTACCAGTGGCCAATGAGAGCTCCGGTCGGGGTCAGGGGGCGTGCCGGTCGCGGGCGCCGAGACCCTCGTCGTCCGAGTCCGTCCACAGGGTGCCGTCGTACGGGGTGTCGGGGATGGTGACGAGTTCGGGCTTGCGAGGCGCGGCACCGCTCGAGGCCGCCTCCCGCAGCAGCGCGATGCTTTCGCGCAGGTGGTCGGTGTCGTGGCGGACGCGGCGCATCTCGAGCCCGCCGCTGGTGCCGAGCTGCTTCTCCAGGCGGCCCACTGACCGGTACAGGTCGTCGAGGCAGCGCTGGACCGTCGTCAGGTCGTCGTGCACGGACATGACGTGACCTCGCTTCCGCGGGCCCTTCGGCCCTGGGTGGCAACGTTCATGCGCCTGCGAGTGTTGCGCGTCACACCTGCCGCTGTGAAGGCATGTGCAGCGATTGGCGGATTGCATGCCTCCATTGCACGCCCGCACGCGCTCTGTGTGCGCCGGGGGCGCGCGTTACTCCGCACGGGTGAGCTTCGCTGTCCCCGCCGCCGTGTCGCCGTCGACCGGCGAACCCTTTCCTCTTCAGTGGGGCCGTAGATCTGATCAACTCCAAAATACCGCCAAATGTGATCAGAACGCACCTGCGTCACCGGCGGGAGCCGCTCCCCGGAGGTACCCCAGATGTCCCACGTCGGCGTCGGACCGCGCGCGGTCGTGCGCTCGGTCGTCTTCCTCACCGCGGGGGCGCTCGCGGTGCTCACGCTCGCGGGCTGCGGCTCCTCCGAGGACGACACGAGCAGGCCGCTGGCCGGCCAGGACATCGCGCCCGCGGCCCGCGCCCTCGTCGCCGACGGCGGCACCCTGCGCTGGGCCGTCGACGCCGTACCCGAGACGCTGAACACCTTCCAGGCGGACGCCGACGCGACCACCACCCGCATCGCGCAGGCCGTCCTGCCGTCGATGTACCGGATGGACGAGTACGGCCGGCCGCAGCGCAACCCCGACTACCTGGAGTCCGCCAAGGTCGTCGAGACCGAGCCCAAACAGGTCGTCCTGTACAAGCTCGACCAGCAGGCCGTCTGGAGCGACGGCCGCGAGATCGGCGCCGCCGACTTCGCCGCGCAGTGGCGCGCCCTGTCCGGCAAGGACAGCGCCTACTGGACCGCCCGCAACGCCGGCTACGACCGCATCGAGAAGATCGAGCGCGGCGACAACGACCTGGAGGTCCGGGTCACCTTCAGCCGCGCCTACACCGACTGGCGCTCGCTGTTCTCACCGCTCTACCCGAAGGACGTCATGGGCACGCCGGACTCCTTCAACGACGGGGCGCGGCGCAAGCTGAAGGTGACCGCCGGGCCGTTCGCGGTGAAGAAGGTCGACGCCAAGAGCGACCAGGTCCGGCTCACCCGGAATCCGCGCTGGTGGGGGCAGCGAGCCAAGCTCTCCGAGATCGTGCTGAAGGCCGTGCCGCGCGAGAAGCGTGCGGCCGCGCTGGCCGCGGGGACGGTCGATCTGGCCGAGATCGCCCCCGCGGACGCCCGGACCATTGCCGGGGCCGCGGGTCCGTCGGCCGGACCCGGTGCGGGGAGTCCGGTGGCCGGGAGTGCCGTGGCCGGCAGTCCGGGCGCGGGCGGGGCGGCTGCCGGTCGGGCCGGCGCCAAGGGGCTGCGTGGCTTCGAGGTCCGCAAGTCGTTCGAGCCGGCCTATACCCAGCTCGCCCTCAACGGGGCCGACGGTCCGCTCGCCGACGAGCGGGTCCGCCGGGCCGTGGCGCGCGCCCTCGACCGCAGGGAGCTGGTGAAGCTGGTCCTCAGGCCGCTGGGGCTGCCCGCCGTTCCCCTCGGCAGCCACCTCGCCCTGTCCGGGCAGGCCGCCTACGCCGACAACAGCGGGGCGCTCGGCGGGCAGGACACCAAGGAGGCGCAGGCGCTGCTCGCGGACGCCGGGTGGGTGCCCGGCGGTCCGGTCGAGGAGGAGCCCGGGAAGGGCGAGAAGGCGGCCGGGGCGAAGGGGAAGAAGGACCAGCCGGACGAGGCCGAGGGCGGGGACGACGGCACGTACATCGTCGGTGAGGACGACAAGGCCCCGCACAGGGGTCTGGGCGAGGCGGACCGGGAGCAGAAGCAGGCCCCCAAGGATCGTCAAGGGGGTGCGCCCGGCGCGTACGCCCCGAAGGGCACCGCCGCTCCGGCCGGCGCGGCGGCCAGGCCGCTGGCGAAGGACGGCAAGCCGCTCCGGTTGCGGTTCGTGCTTCCGTCGGGGGACGGTTCCGAGACGCTGCGCACCGTGGCCGACCGGATCAGCGCCATGCTGGGGAAGGTCGGCATCCTCACGGAGATCACGAAGGTCTCCGACGAGAGCTACTTCAAGGACCACATCGCGTCCGGTCAGTACGACCTCGCGTTGTACTCGTGGCCCGCGTCGGCGTTCCCCGCGACGGACGCCCGGCCCATCTACGCGAAGCCGGTGCCGGCGGCGGACGGGTCGCTGAGTGTGGAGCAGAACTACACGCGCGTCGGCACGGACCAGGTCGACCAGCTGTTCGACCAGGCGATCGCGACGCTGGACGAGGACGAGTCGCGGGCGCTGATCCGGAAGGCCGACGCGCGCATCTGGGCTGCGGCCGGGTCGATTCCGCTGTACCAGCGGCCTCAGCTGACGGCGGCGAGGAAGGACGTGGTCAACGCGGGGGCGTTCGGTTTCGAGACGCCGGTGTACGAGGACATGGGCTTCCTGAAGCAGGGGGCGCAGCCGTCGCCTACGGCGTCTTAGCGGCTTCTCGCCCACCCACGCGCCACCCGTTTCCAGTCGGTTGAGTGGTGGGCCTCGCCGGTGGGGGCGAGCCGCCGTCGGCGGCTACAGCCTGTCGACGGCAAGTCACACCTCCCACCCACGGACACGCACCGCTCAGCCACTGCATCCACCCGCAGGCGCGCGCCGCCCGATCACCCCGTCCATGCCCGGGCGCGCGCTGCACAGCCATCCCGTCCCTCGCGGGGATGGCGTCGCGCCGAGTCGTGTAGCCGGGCAGCCTCGCGGTGTCGCAGGTCACGGCGATGATCGGCCCGGCACCGGGGCGCCGGGGCGCGGCAAGGTCCTGCTGCTCGCGGGCGGAGCGGGCATCACGCCCCTCCGGGCAAAGCGGGCTGTCCCTGACCAGCTCCCTCAGCGGCCCCGAGACTCGGCCCTGTCTGCCGACCACAAGCCATCCGGATCAGTGCAGCCCGCATGGCTACACCACCCGGCGTCGGCGGGACGCCACGGGCGTGCGTTGCACAGCCATTCCGTCCATCGCGGGCGCGTTGCTCAGCCATTCCGTCCTTCGCGGGGCGCGCCGCATAGGCATCCCGTCCGTCTGCGGGCAGTCGTGCCGTCTGGGGCGGCGCGGGTGGGCGAGGGCGGCACCCCGCTGGTGCCGGGGTGCGCGACACAGTCTGCGCCGGTCGCAGCGCCGGGTGCGGGGAGAGCGTGCCCCAGCCGCGGTGCCGGGCACCCCTGTAGCACGCCCCACCTGCACCGACGTATCCCGGCGAGCTCCCGCTGCCGCGGCCCCGTACCATGGGGTGAGGCCGTGGCATGTCAAGCCCGGCAGGGTCCGCGTAACACAGACGTACGCACCAGGGCCGTCCACACACTCCGGGAGTACGCCACACCATGGCCACGCGCCACGACATCCGCAACGTCGCCATCGTCGCCCACGTCGACCACGGCAAGACGACCATCGTCGACGGAATGCTGAAGCAGGCCGGTGCCTTCGCCGCCCATCAGCTCGACTCTGTCGACGACCGCATGATGGACTCGAACGACCTGGAGCGTGAGAAGGGCATCACGATCCTCGCCAAGAACACCGCGGTGAAATACCACCCGAAAGACGGCGGGGACCCGATCACCATCAACATCATCGACACCCCCGGCCACGCCGACTTCGGCGGCGAGGTCGAGCGTGGTCTGTCGATGGTGGATGGCGTGGTGCTCCTCGTCGACGCCTCCGAGGGCCCGCTGCCGCAGACCCGGTTCGTGCTGCGCAAGGCGCTGCAGGCCCGGCTGCCGATCATCCTCTGCATCAACAAGACGGACCGGCCCGACGCCCGGATCGACGAGGTCGTGAACGAGACCTACGACCTCTTCCTCGACCTCGACGCCGACGAGGAGCAGATCGAGTTCCCCATCGTCTACGCGTGCGGCCGGGACGGCATCGCCTCCCTGACCAAGCCGGCGGACGGGACCGTCCCCACCGACTCCACCAGCCTGGAGCCGTTCTTCTCCACCATCCTGGAGCACATCCCGGCCCCCACCTACGACGAGGACGCCCCGCTCCAGGCCCACGTCACCAACCTGGACGCCGACAACTTCCTCGGCCGTATCGCGCTGCTCCGCGTCCACCAGGGCGAGCTGAAGAAGGGGCAGACCGTCGCGTGGCTGAAGCGTGACGGGTCGGTCGCCAACGTGCGCATCTCCGAGCTGATGATGACCGAGGCGCTCACCCGGGGGCCGGCCGAGAAGGCGGGCCCCGGTGACATCTGTGCCGTCGCCGGTATCCCCGACATCATGATCGGCGAGACGCTCGCGGACCCCGAGAACCCCCTCCCGCTGCCGCTGATCACGGTCGACGAGCCCGCGATCTCCATGGTCATCGGTACGAACACCTCCCCGATGGTCGGCCGCGGCGGCTCCGGAAAGGGCGCCGACGCGAAGGCGGCCGTCAAGGACCGCAAGGTCACCGCCCGCCAGGTCAAGGACCGGCTCGACCGCGAGCTGATCGGCAACGTCAGCCTCCGCGTGCTGGAGACCGAGCGTCCCGACGCCTGGGAGGTGCAGGGCCGTGGTGAGCTGGCGCTGGCCATCCTGGTCGAGCAGATGCGCCGCGAGGGCTATGAGCTGACCGTCGGTAAGCCCCAGGTCGTCACCAAGGACGTCGACGGCAAGGTGTACGAGCCGGTCGAGCGGATGACGGTCGACGTGCCCGAGGAGCACATGGGTGCCGTCACGCAGCTCATGGGCGTCCGCAAGGGCCGTATGGACAACATGTCCAACCACGGTTCCGGGTGGGTGCGGATGGAGTTCGTGGTCCCCTCGCGCGGACTCATCGGGTTCCGGACCGAGTTCCTGACCCAGACGCGCGGTACGGGTATCGGGCACTCCATCCACGAGGGCCACGAGCCCTGGTTCGGTGCGCTCCAGACCCGTAACAACGGCTCGCTCGTCGCCGACCGCTCCGGTGCCGTCACCGCCTTCGCGATGACGAACCTTCAGGAGCGCGGCGTGCTCTTCGTCGAGCCGGGCACCGAGGTGTACGAGGGCATGATCGTCGGCGAGAACTCCCGCTCCGACGACATGGACGTCAACATCACCAAGGAGAAGAAGCTCACCAACATGCGGTCGTCGACGGCCGATGTCGCGGAGTCCATCGTGCCGCCGCGCAGGCTCTCGCTCGAGCAGTCGCTGGAGTTCTGCCGCGACGACGAGTGCGTCGAGGTCACGCCGGAGGCGGTCCGCATCCGCAAGGTCGTCCTCGACCAGCGTGACCGTGCGCGCGCTGCGAGTCGCGCCAAGCACAGCTGACGGCCCTTCACAGCAACCCGGCCCTCCTTCTCAGGAGGGCCGGGCTTTTGTCGTGGCTGAAGGGGTAGAGGTCTCCCTGTGAGGCACCTGTCCGCGCTCAAGGAGCGGGCGTTCGGATATCGGTTCTCCAACTTTCGTGTTTCGGACATGTGAACGGAAATCCGTTCCCGTATGTCCGATTTGACGGTTCATCGTCAGGCCTGTCAAGCGCGCGCAGATGTCAATCTTTGCAATTTTTCCTCAAAATATGGACGGTAGGGAGATCCCTATGTCTTCCGCCCTTGACGCGCGTTGAACCCTTTGGCGAAAGTTCCCCCAAACCACAGAACCTGCCGGTATCTGTGCTGCGCTCAACTCTCCAACCCCCCGGGGGCAGAACACACATGACCAGTCCAGCCAAGGCTGAAGGCTCCGGGCCGTCGATCGCCTTGGACCCCGAGCTCGAGTCGAAGCCCGAGCCCGTCAAGGGCGAGACGAAGCTTGAGGGTCGTTCTCCCGGCCAGTTGATGTGGCAGCGCTTCAAGCGTGACCGTACCGGTGTCATCTGCGCGTGGGTAGTGATTTTGTACTTCGTCGTCGCCCTCGCCGCGCCGCTGCTGACCAAGCTGAGCGGGACCGATCCGTACACCCTGTACGGCCAGGACCCGACGTACGCGGACACGCCCGTGCTGGACGACTTCGGGCTGCCGCTGGGCTGGTTCGGTGGTATCTCCGGTGACCACTGGTTCGGTGTGGAGCCGCAGTTCGGCCGCGACCTGTTCGCCATGCTGGTGTACGGCATGCGCACCTCGCTGTTCATGGCGCTCGGCGTGACCGTCCTGCTCATGACCACGGGCGTGATCATCGGCCTGGTCGGCGGCTACTTCGGCGGCCGTACGGACTACTGGCTGGGCCGGATCACGGACTTCTTCCTCGCCTTCCCGCAGCAGCTGTTCTTCATCGCCTTCATGCCCGTGGTCACGGCGTTCTTCGTGGACCCGCGGGAGGAGACGCCCACCTACTTCCGGGCGCTGGCGATGCTGATCGTGCTGTGGGTGCTGGGCTGGATGGGCATGGCCCGACTGGTCCGTTCCACCGTGCTGTCCCTGCGTGAGCGGGAGTTCGTCGAGGCCGCCAAGGTCTCCGGCGCCTCGCCCTGGCGGATCGTCCGCAAGGAGATCCTGCCGAACGTGGTGACGCCGATCCTGGTGCAGTTCACGTACCAACTGCCCAGCACCATCCTCACCATCGCCTTCCTCTCGTTCGCGGGCGTCGGCTTCGTCGAGCCGACTCCCGACTGGGGACGCCTGTTCGCCGCCGGTGCCAGGTACACCGAGCAGGACCCGGCGTTCATCTTCTTCCCGGGTGTGGCGCTGGTGATCTTCGTCCTGGCCTTCAACCTCCTCGGAGACTCGGTCCGGGACGCCTTCGACCCCAAGTCCGGGCGGTAGATCGTCCATTGGTGGGGGGTGACTGCCGCCCCCGCGTCGGCCTACCAGCCGCGTCAGGCAGTACTCATGGATAACAACCGACAGGTAGGTGCATTCGCCAACATGAAGTCGTCGTTCACTTCGCGCAGAGCTCGCGCCATCGTGGTCGCCATAGCGGCCGGCTCCCTCGCGCTCACCGGCTGCTCCGAGAACAAGGGCGGCAAGTCCGGCACGGACTCCAAGAAGGACCAGAAGGAGGCCGCCGTCCAGTCGAAGGCGGTCACCTACGCCGACGCGGCCGGCTCCACCGGGCCCGCCGCGGAGGTGCCCGGCGCCAAGGCCGGCGGCACGATTCAGGTCTACCAGGAGGCGGGCCTGTCCCACCTCGACCCGGGCCAGATCTACGTCTCCGACGCCGGCCAGGTCGCCAACCTGCTCTTCCGCCGTCTGACCCAGTTCAAGGAGGACGACAAGGGCAACGTCTCGGTCGTGGGCGACCTCGCCACCGACTCGGGCAAGTCCTCCGACGACGGCAAAACCTGGACCTTCACCCTGAAGGACGGCATCAAGGACGCCAACGGCAACGCCATCACGTCCGCCGACGTCCGGCACAGCGTCGAGCGCCTGTACGCGAAGTTCATCTTCGACGGCCCGACCTACCTGCAGACCTGGCTGAGCGGTGCCGAATACCGCAAGGCCCTGCCGAACGGCGGCTTCGACGGCAAGCACCTGCCGGCCACGGTCCTGGACACCCCGGACGAGAAGACGGTCGTCTTCCACTTCGACACCGCGCGTCCGGACCTGCCGCAGACGCTGGCCATGGCCGGCTACGCGATCGTCCCGGCCAAGGGTGACACGAAGGAGAAGTACGACAAGGCCCCCGTCGCCACGGGCCCGTACAAGATCGCGTCGTACAAGGCCGACAAGTCCCTCGTGCTCACCAAGAACACGAACTGGGACCCGAAGACCGACTCCGTGCGCCACCAGTACCTCGACGGCTTCAACTTCCAGTTCGGCATCACCGAGTCGACCCAGACCAAGCGTCTGATCGCCGACCAGGGTGAGGACAAGAACGCCATTCAGTTCACCGGCAGCGTCGAGTCCACGCAGATCCAGGACGTCGTCGGCAACGCCGCGGTCAGCAAGCGCACGATCAAGGGTTACCAGCCCTACGTCATGCAGCTGACCTTCAACCTGGACCGCGTCAAGGACAAGAAGGTCCGCGAGGCCGTCACCTACGCGGTCAACTCCAAGTCGCTGATCGCCGGTGAGGGTGGCGCGTACGGTGGCGACGTCGCCCCGAACTACTTCGCCCCGACCCTGCCCGGCTACGAGGCGAGCTACGACCCGTGGGGCCGTCTGAAGACGCCGCAGGGCAACGTCGCCAAGGCCACGGAGCTCGTCAAGGCCCTCCCCGAGGCCGAGAAGACCCTCGTCTTCGCCTACAGCAACAGTGAGGCGGGTCAGAAGCGCAAGGTCGCCATCGAGGACGCGCTGACCAAGGTCGGCTTCAAGGTCGTCGCCAAGGAGGTCGACTCCGCGAGCTACTACGAGCAGATCGGCAAGCTCGCCAACCCGTACGACATCTACATCACGGGCTGGGGTCAGGACTGGCCGTCCGCGGGCACGGTCATCACGCCGATCTACGACGGCACCCAGGTTGCCGACGGTGCCTCGAACTACTCGCACGTCAAGGACGCCAAGGTCGACGCCCTCATCAAGAAGGCCCTGACCCAGCAGCCCACCGAGGCCGCCGCCACCTGGAAGGAAGCACAGCACTACCTGCTGGAGAACGTCATCCCGGCGGCTCCGCTGTGGTACACGAAGCAGCTGCAGCTCTTCGGTTCGAACATCGGTGGCGCCAAGTACAGCTCCGTCTCGAGCTACATCGACGTCACCCAGCTGTACCTGAAGTCGTAACTCTCTACGGCTGATCGCGGGGGTGTGCACCAGGCGGAGCGCACCCCCGCACCTCCGTGAAACCTCCCACCGTCTCCGCAGAGAGCAGCCTCCCCGCCATGCTTCAGTTCATCATCCGGCGCACAGTCGGTGCCCTCGTCACCCTGTTCCTCATCGGCGCCGCCACGTTCTTCCTGTTCGTCGCTGCGCCCTCCGACTACGCCTCCCTGGCCTGCGGCAAGGACTGCTCTCCACAGAGACTGGCGGACATCCGGGAGGCGCTGGGGCTCAACCTGCCCATCGCCCAGCAGTTCTGGGACTTCATGTCCGGCATCGTGACGGGCCGTGACTTCCCGCAGGGGCACTGTGACGCCCCGTGCCTCGGGGTGTCGTTCTTCTCGGGCGACATGGTCTGGGACACCATCATGGACCGCTTCCCGACCACCCTGACGCTCACCGTCGGCGGTGCGATCGTCTTCCTCATCGTCGGTGTCGGCACGGGCATGCTCGCCGCCTACCGACGCGGATCACTCCTGGACAAGGTCGCCACGGGCGGGTCGATGGTCCTCAGCTCGTTCCAGATCTACTTCCTCGGCCCGATCGTGCTGCTGATCTTCGTCTACAGCTCGGGCATCATGGAGAACCCCAAGTACGTGCCGATCACCGAGGATCCGGCCGGCTGGTTCATCGGCATGCTGATGCCCGTCCTCGTGATGGCCACCATCTTCACCGCCCAGTACACGCGTATGGCGCGCTCCTCGATGATCGAGCAACTCGCCGAGGAGCACGTGCGCACCGCCCGGGCCAAGGGCATGGGGCGCAAGTACGTGTTCTTCCGCTACGCCTGGCGCGGCTCGCTCATCCCGATCGTCACCGTTCTCGGCATGGACATCAGTGGCATGCTCGGCGGTGCGGTCGTCACCGAGATCACCTTCTCCCTCCAGGGGATCGGCCGCCTCGCCGTGAACGGCGCGGTCACCAAGGACCTCCCGCTGACCATGGGCGTCATGCTGTTCGGTGCCTTCTTCATCCTGCTCTTCAACATCCTCACCGACATCGCGTACGCCTACATCGACCCGCGCGTCCGGCTCTCCTAGGAAGAACGAACCACCGTGACCACACTGACCAAGACCGAGGACGCACCGGTCCCGAGCGGGCCGGAGAGCTTCCTGTCGGTGCGCGACCTGAAGGTGCGGTTCTCCACCGAGGACGGCATCGTCAAGGCGGTCGACGGCCTCTCCTTCGACGTCGAGCGCGGCAAGACCCTGGGCATCGTCGGCGAATCCGGCTCCGGGAAGTCCGTCACCAACCTGACGGTCCTGGGCCTGCACAACCCCCGCACCACCACCATCGACGGCGAGATCGTCCTCGACGGCAAGGAACTCGTCACCGCCACCGAGAAGGAGCTGGAGCAGCTCCGCGGCAACAAGATGGCGATGATCTTCCAGGACCCGCTGACGGCCCTGTCGCCCTTCTACACGGTCGGCCGGCAGCTGTCCGAGCCCTTCATGAAGCACCGGGGCGCCTCCAAGAAGGAGGCGAAGGACCGGGCGATCCAGATGCTGGAGAAGGTCGGCATCCCGCAGCCCAAGGTGCGCTTCGACGACTACCCGCACCAGTTCTCCGGCGGTATGCGCCAGCGCGCGATGATCGCCATGGCGCTGATGTGCGACCCCGACCTGCTGATCGCCGACGAGCCGACCACCGCGCTCGACGTGACCGTGCAGGCGCAGATCCTGGACCTGCTCAAGGACCTCCAGCAGGAGTTCGGCTCCGCGATCATCTTCATCACCCACGACCTGGGCGTCATCTCCAACATGGCCGACGACCTGCTGGTGATGTACGCGGGCCGGGCCGTGGAGCGCGGCTCCGTCAAGGAGGTGCTGCGCACCCCCAAGCACCCCTACACCTGGGGTCTGCTGAGCTCCATGCCGCGCCTGGACAGCGACATCAACGAGACGCTGGAGCCGATCCCCGGCGCCCCGCCGTCGCTGCTCAACCCACCGTCCGGCTGCCCGTTCCACCCGCGCTGTGCCTTCCGGGACCAGGTCTCGGGGACGCTGTGCACGGACGTACGGCCGCCGCTGGGCGAGGGTCGCGCGTCCGCCTGCCATCTGACGGCGGAGCAGAAGCAGACCATCTTCATCGACAAGATCCAGCCCCGGCTGCGCTAGGGAGAACCGAGACATGAGCGACAACCTCACCCTCCCCGCACAGCAGGGCTCCGCCGAGACCTCCTCGACGGAGACGCTCCTCGAGGTCCAGGGCCTGACGAAGCACTTCCCGATCTACGGCGGCTTCCCGATCAAACGCAAGGTCGGCGCGGTGCAGGCCGTCGACGGGGTCGACCTCACGGTCGGTGTCGGCGAGAGCGTCGGCCTCGTGGGCGAGTCCGGCTGCGGCAAGTCGACCACGGGCCGGCTGATCACCCGGCTCCTCGAGCCCACGGCCGGCAAGATCACGTACGCCGGTCAGGACATCACGCACGCCACGCGCCGTCAGCTGGCGCCGGTGCGGTCCCAGATCCAGATGATCTTCCAGGACCCTTACTCCTCGCTGAACCCGCGGCAGACCGTCGGCACGATCATCAAGTCGCCGATGGAGGTCAACGGGATCGAGCCCGAGGGCGGCCGGGAGAAGAAGGTACGGGAGCTGCTCGAGCTCGTCGGCCTCAACCCCGAGCACTACAACCGCTTCCCGCACGAGTTCTCCGGCGGTCAGCGTCAGCGCATCGGCGTGGCCCGGGCGCTCGCGCTGGAGCCGAAGCTGATCGTGGCGGACGAGCCCGTGTCCGCGCTGGACGTGTCGATCCAGGCGCAGGTCGTGAACCTGCTGCAGAAGGTCCAGAAGGAACTGGGCATCGCGTTCCTGTTCATCGCCCACGACCTGGCCGTCGTACGGCACTTCTCGCAGCGCGTGGCCGTCATGTACCTCGGCAAGGTGGTCGAGGTCGGCGACCGGGACTCGATCTACAACCGGCCCCGCCACCCGTACACGCACGCCCTGCTCTCCGCGGTGCCGGAGGTCGAGATCGACGACGAGGGCACGGCCCGCGAGCGGATCCGCCTCTCCGGTGACGTCCCCTCGCCGATCCACCCGCCGTCCGGCTGCCGCTTCCGCACCCGCTGCTGGAAGGCGCAGGACAAGTGTGCGAGCGAGGAGCCCCCGCTGATCCAGATCTCCGGCAACCGTGAGGGCCACCTGACGGCCTGCCACTTCCCGGAGGACCCCACCACGGAGGCCCGCGACGAGGACGTCATCCTCGACCCGGCCCTGCAGGCCCTGGAGAGCGACGCCGAGGGCGACTCAGCCGCCAAGGAGTGACCCTTCCCGGGCTTGTCGTACGGGGGTGACGACGCCGGGGCCGGCGGGGCGCAACGCCCGCTGCCGGCCCCGTTGCGTTGTCGTACGGGGCCCGCTCGGAGCGGCTGCCTCATGCACGGATTCGTGAGTCCACTGCTCCCCGTGCCGTGCGGCAGGAGCGGGCGGGGCGACGAGCCCGATGCCGTCCGCGTGGCGCTGTCGTACGGCGAGCTCGTCCTCCGTCGGGAGACGGTCGACGCGGCCAAGGATGAGGAACGCAGCGTGCCCCCGCGGCTTTCCCTGGGGCGTGGCCACGCGGGCACCGCGAACGTCGACGTGAACGTGACGCGGTCCCCGACGACGGGGCGCCCGCCTCGCGCAGCCCCTCCTCACGCGTGCCCGCGCCGGGATTGCGGGTCTCGGACGATCCGCCCGTAGGGGCGGCGTCGCGCGCACCGCGGTGAGCCGCCCGCGACTCGCCGCCGAAGTACCTACGAGGATCGCCGCGGCGGCAGAAGCCCAGTCCCGTCCCCATGTCGGGAACCGTCCCGCGCCCGCCTCGCGCAGCCCCGCCTCACGCGTGCCCGCGCCGGGATTGCGGGTCTCGGACGATCCGCCCGTAGGGGCGGCGTCGCGCGCACCGCGGTGAGCCGCCCGCGACTCGCCGCCGAAGTACCTACGAGGATCGCCGCGGCGGCAGAAGCCCAGTCCCGTCCCCATGTCGGGAACCGCCTCGCGCCCGCCTCGCGCAGCCCCTCCTCACGCGTGCCCGCGCCGGGATTGCGGGTCTCGGACGATCCGCCCGTAGGGGCGGCGTCGCGCGCACCGCGGTGAGCCGCCCGCGACTCGCCGCCGAAGTACCTACGAGGATCGCCGCGGCGGCAGAAGCCCAGTCCCGTCCCCATGTCGGGAACCGTCCCGCGCCCGCCTCGCGCAGCCCCGCCTCACGCGTGCCCGCGCCGGGATTGCGGGTCTCGGACGATCCGCCCGTAGGGGCGGCGTCGCGCGCACCGCGGTGAGCCGCCCGCGACTCGCCGCCGAAGTACCCACGAGCATCGCCGCGGACGGCAGAGGCCCAGGTCGGGAACCGCCCCGCCCCCATCACCCCGCCCCCATAGACCCGTACGGGTGGCTGCGCATGCGTAACGCGCTCTTCGTGCCGATATTGGCCGGTAACGGTTCATTCACGAGGAGGCATCCATGCGCGGAGCCACGCACGCCCGATGGGTCGCCTGCGCGGCGGCGGCAGCGCTCGCGGCGACGGCATGTGGGGGCGGGGGCGACGGCGGCGGCAGCAGTGGTGGCAGTGCGGTGCTCAGCGCCTCCTGGACCGATCCGCAGAACCCGTTGGAGCCGGCCAACACCAACGAGGTGCAGGGCGGCAAGGTGATGGACATGATCTTCCGCGGTCTGAAGCGGTACGACCCGAAGACCGGCGCCGCCGGCGACATGCTCGCCGAGAAGATCGACACCTCCGACTCGCAGAACTTCACCATCACCATCAAGGACGGCTGGACCTTCAGCAACGGCGAGAAGGTCACCGCGCAGTCCTTCGTGGACGCCTGGAACTACGGCGCAAGTCTGAAGAACAACCAGAAGAACGCGTACTTCTTCGGGTACATCGAGGGCTACGACAAGGTCCACCCGGAGACGGGCACGCAGACCGCCGACACCATGTCCGGCCTGAAGGTCGTCGACGACCGGACGTTCACCGTCAAGCTCATCCAGAAGTTCTCGACGTTCCCGGACACCCTCGGCTACAACGCCTTCGTCCCGCTCCCCAAGGCGTTCTACGACGACCACGCCGCCTGGCTGAGCAAGCCCGTGGGCAACGGCCCGTACACCGTCGAGTCCTACACCAAGGGCTCCGAGATGAACCTCAGGAAGTGGGACGGCTACGCGGGCACGGACAAGGCCCGGAACGACGGCGTCACCCTCAAGGTCTACACGGACAACAACACCGCCTACACCGACCTCATGGCCGGCAACCTCGACCTCGTCGACGACGTACCGGCCCAGCAGCTCAAGAACGTCGGCAACGACCTCGGTGAGCGGTACCTCAACACCCCTGCCGGCATCATCCAGACCCTCGCCTTCCCGTACTACGACGAGAACTGGGCCAAGCCCGGCATGGACAAGGTCCGCAAGGGCCTGTCCCGGGCGATCGACCGCGAGCAGATCACCGAGACGATCTTCAACAGAACCCGCACCCCCGTCACCGACTGGAGCTCGCCGGTCCTCGGGAGGGACGGCGGCTACGACAACAAGCTGTGCGGTGAGTGGTGCGTGTACGACCCGGACGCGGCCAAGAAGCTGATCGCGGAGGGCGGCGGGCTGCCCGGCGGGAGCATCAAGATCACTTACAACGCGGACGCCGGATCCCACAAGCTGTGGGTCGACGCCGTCTGCAACTCCATCAACAACGCCCTGGGCAAAGACAACGCCTGTGTCGGCAACCCGGTCGGCACCTTCGCGGACTTCCGCAACCAGGCCTCGCAGCAGAAGCTGTCGGGCCCCTTCCGGGCGGGCTGGCAGATGGACTACCCGCTGCTCCAGAACTTCCTGCAGCCGCTGTACTACACCAACGCCTCCTCCAACGACGGCAAGTGGTCCAACAAGGACTTCGACAAGCTCGTCGACGAGGCGAACGCCGAGGCGAACACCGCCAAGGCGATCAGCCTCTTCCAGAAGGCCGAGGAAGTCGTCCGCGACAACATGGCCGCCATCCCGCTCTGGTACCAGAACGGCAGCGCCGGCTGGTCGCAGCGGCTGTCCAACGTGGCCCTCAACCCGTTCAGCGTCCCCGTCTACAACGAGATCAAGGTCGGCTGAGCCACCGTGGGACGCTACGTCGTCCGGCGCCTGCTGCAGATGATCCCTGTCTTCATCGGCGCCACACTGCTGATCTTCCTGATGGTGAACGTGATGGGCGACCCCGTCGCGGGGCTGTGCGGGGACCGGCAGTGCGACCCGGCGACGGCCGCCCAGCTCAGGAAGGAGTTCGGCCTCGACAAGCCGGTCTGGCAGCAGTACCTGACCTACATGGGGAACGTCTTCACCGGCGACTTCGGGACGGCGTTCAACGGCCAGAAGGTCACCGAGCTGATGTCGACGGCCTTCCCGGTCACCATCCGGCTGACGATCGTGGCGATCCTCTTCGAGATCGTCATCGGCATCACGCTCGGGGTCGTCACAGGGCTGCGCCGCGGCCGCCCCGTCGACACGTCGGTCCTCGTGCTCACCCTCGTCGTCATCTCGATCCCCACCTTCGTCACCGGCCTGCTGCTGCAACTGCTGCTCGGCGTCGAATGGGGCTGGATCGCACCGTCCGTCTCCCCGGAGGCGCCCTTCGACGAGCTGATCCTCCCCGGGCTCGTCCTCGCCTCCGTCTCCCTCGCCTATGTGACCCGCCTGACCCGCACGTCCATCGCGGAGAACAGACGCTCCGACTACGTCCGTACGGCCGTCGCCAAGGGCCTGCCGAGACGGCGCGTCATCACGAAGCACCTGCTGCGCAACTCCCTCATCCCCGTCGTCACGTTCATCGGTGCCGACGTGGGCTTCCTCATGGGCGGCGCGATCGTCACCGAGCGGATCTTCAACATCCACGGCGTCGGCTACCAGCTCTACCAGGGGATCCTCCGGCAGAACACGCAGACCGTCGTGGGCTTCGTGACCGTCCTCGTGCTCGTCTTCCTCGTCTGCAACCTGGTCGTCGACCTGTTGTACGCCGTACTCGACCCGAGGATCCGCTATGCCTGAGCAGCCGTTCGAGTCCGAGGGCGCCGTCGCGGGGACGAGCATGGGCGGGAGCATGGACCTGGCCACGACAGAGGCGGAGACGCTCGAGCGGCCTCCATCAGCCGCCCCCGGCGGACGGGCGCCCGCGGGTCCGCAGGACACGGGCCCCGCAGGGAAACCCCGCAGCCTCTGGTCCGACGCCCGGCGCGACCTGTGCCGCAACCCCGTCTTCATCGTCTCGGGGCTGATCATCCTGTTCCTGGTCTTCATCTCCCTGTGGCCCTCGGCGATCGCCTCCGGCAGCCCCCTCAAGTGCGACCTGGCCAAGGCCCAGCAGGGGTCCCAGCCGGGGCACCCGTTCGGCTACGACGGGCAGGGCTGCGACGTGTACACGCGCACGGTCTACGGCGCGCGTTCGTCCGTCACGGTCGGCGTCTGCGCCACGCTGGGCGTCGCGCTCCTCGGCTCGGTCCTGGGCGGGCTCGCCGGCTTCTTCGGCGGGGCCTGGGACTCGCTCCTGTCCCGGATCACCGACGTCTTCTTCGCGATCCCGGTCGTGCTCGGCGGCCTCGTCCTGCTGTCGGTGGTCACCAGCAACACCGTCTGGCCGGTCATCGGGTTCATGGTGCTGCTCGGCTGGCCGCAGATCTCCCGCATCGCCCGCGGCTCCGTCATCACGGCCAAGCAGAACGACTACGTACAGGCCGCGCGAGCCCTGGGCGCCTCCAACTCCCGTCTCCTGCTGCGCCACATCGCGCCCAACGCCGTGGCCCCTGTGATCGTCGTGGCGACCATCGCGCTCGGCACGTACATCGCCCTGGAGGCGAACCTGTCGTACCTGGGCGTGGGCCTGAAGCCGCCGAGCGTGTCCTGGGGCATCGACATCTCCGCGGCCTCCCCCTACATCCGCAACGCCCCTCACGCCCTCCTGTGGCCCTCCGGCGCCCTCGCCATCACCGTCCTGGCCTTCATCATGCTGGGCGACGCGGTGCGCGACGCCCTCGATCCGAAGTTGAGGTGAGGCGGTGTTGTCGAACGGCTGGGTGCGCGACGTCCTCGATCCGGAGTTGAGGTGACGGTGTCATGCTGCTCGAAGTGCGTGATCTGCGCGTGGAGTTCCGTACGCGGGACGGGGTCGCCAAGGCCGTCAACGGTGTCAGTTACGGCGTGGACGCGGGGGAGACGCTCGCCGTGCTCGGTGAGTCCGGGTCGGGCAAGTCCGTCACCGCGCAGGCGGTCATGGGGATCCTCGACATGCCTCCCGGGAGGATCACGGGCGGCGAAGTCCTCTTCCAGGGCAGGGACCTGCTCAAGCTCAAGGAGGAGGAACGGCGCAGGGTCCGCGGCGCCGAGATGGCCATGATCTTCCAGGACGCGCTGTCGTCCCTGAACCCCGTGCTCTCCGTGGGCGACCAGCTCGGCGAGATGTTCGTCGTGCACCGGGGGATGTCCCGCAAGGACGCGCGGGCCAGGGCCGTCGACCTGATGGACCGGGTGCGCATCCCGGCGGCCAGGGAGCGCGTCAGGGACTACCCGCACCAGTTCTCCGGCGGCATGCGCCAGCGCATCATGATCGCGATGGCGCTCGCCCTCGAACCGGCCCTGATCATCGCCGACGAGCCGACCACCGCCCTCGACGTCACCGTCCAGGCCCAGGTCATGGACCTGCTCGCAGATCTGCAGCGCGAGTACCACATGGGGCTGATCCTCATCACCCACGACCTGGGGGTGGTCGCGGACGTGGCGGACCGGATCGCCGTCATGTACGCGGGCCGGATCGTCGAGTCGGCCCCGGTGCACGACATCTACAAGGCACCGGCGCACCCGTACACCCGCGGCCTGCTGGACTCCGTCCCGCGCCTGGACCAGAAGGGCCAGCAGCTCTGCGCCATCAAGGGCCTGCCGCCCGGCCTCATGCACATCCCGCCGGGCTGCGCCTTCCACCCCCGTTGCCCGATGGCCCAGGACGTGTGCCGGACCGACGAGCCGCCCCTGCACGAGGTGGACGAGGACAGGGGCAGCGCCTGCCACTTCTGGAGGGAGTGCCTGCATGGCTGAGCCGGTTCTGGAGGTCAGCGGCCTGTACAAGCACTACCCGCTCACACAGGGGATCGTCTTCAAGAAGCAGGTCGGGTCGGTGAAGGCCGTCGACGGGGTGGACCTCACGCTGGGCCGCGGCGAGACCCTCGGCATCGTGGGCGAGTCCGGCTGCGGCAAGTCCACGGTCGCCAAGATGCTGGTCAACCTGGAGAGGCCGACGGCGGGGGAGATCCGCTACCGGGGCGAGGACATCACCAAGCTCTCCGGGAAGGCGCTGAAGGCCGTACGCCGCAACATCCAGATGGTTTTCCAGGACCCGTACACCTCCCTCAACCCCCGTATGACCGTGGGGGACATCGTCGGGGAGCCGTACGAGATCCACCCCGACGCGGCCCCGAAGGGCGACCGGCGCAGGAAGGTCCAGGAACTCCTCGACGTCGTCGGCCTGAACCCCGAACACGTCAACCGCTACCCGCACCAGTTCTCCGGTGGCCAGCGCCAACGCATCGGCATCGCCCGGGGACTGGCGCTGCGCCCCGAGGTGATCGTCGCCGACGAGCCGGTCTCCGCCCTGGACGTGTCCGTGCAGGCGCAGGTCGTCAACCTGATGGACCGGCTGCAGAGCGAGTTCGAGCTGTCCTACGTCTTCATCGCACACGACCTCTCGATCGTGCGGCACATCTCCGACCGGGTCGGGGTGATGTACCTCGGCCGCATCGTGGAGACCGGCAGGGACACCGAGATCTACGACCATCCCACGCACCCCTACACCCAGGCGCTGCTGTCCGCGGTGCCCCTGCCCGACCCGGAGGCGCGGGAGCACCGGGAGCGGATCATCCTGCACGGTGATGTGCCGTCACCGACGAACATCCCCTCGGGGTGCCGCTTCCGCACCCGCTGCTGGAAGGCGCGGGAGCGGTGCGCGCTGGAGGTGCCGCTGCTCGCGGTGCCCGAAGGGTTCCGGCTCACCCCCGGTCCCGCGGCCCACGACTCGGCATGCCACTTTGCGGAAGAGAAGCAGATGGTGCCGCCCGAGGAAGGGCAGGACGATCTTGTGAACGGGGCAGCATAACCGCACAAACGTGCACCAATCGCGTTAACACGCAGGCAACTTGGCCGACCCGAGCCCGATATACGGACGCGTCACTCTGAACAACGTACGGCCGTGCGGGTGCCGTAAACGAGCCGGGGTGCGCCATGTCACCCCGGCTCGTTGCTGTTCACGCCAGCTTCAGCGAACGCTTCAGGAAGTCCAGCTGCAGCCGCAGCAGGTTCTCCGCGACCGTCTCCTGCGGGGTCATGTGGGTCACCCCGGACAGCGGCAGCACCTCGTGCGGGCGGCCGGCTGCCAGCAGGGCCGAGGACAGCCGCAGCGAGTGGGCGACCACCACGTTGTCGTCCGCCAGGCCGTGCACGATCATCATCGGGCGGTGCGGCTCGGCCGCGTCGACCAGGCCCGCGTCGTCGATCAGCGAGTTTCGGCGGTAGACCTCCGGCTGCTCGTCCGGGTGCCCGATGTAGCGCTCCTGGTAGTGGGTGTCGTACAGGCGCAGATCGGTGACCGGGGCGCCCACCACGGCCGCGTGGAAGACGTCCGGGCGGCGCAGCACCGCGAGCGCCGCCAGATAGCCGCCGAAGGACCAGCCGCGGACCGCGACGCGGCTCAGATCGAGCGGGAAGTCGGCGGCGAGGCCCTGGAGCGCGTCGACCTGGTCCTCGACGACGACCGCCGCGATGTCGTCCCTGATCGCCTTCTCCCAGGCGGGGGAGCGGCCCGGGGTGCCCCGCCCGTCGGCCACGATCACGGCGAACCCCTGGTCGGCGAACCACTGCGAGGTCAGGTGCGGGTTGTGCGCGGCGACCACACGCTGGCCGTGCGGACCGCCATAGGGGTCGAGGAGCACCGGCAGGGGGGTGTCACCGGCGTAGTCACGTGGCAAAAGTACGGCGCACGGAATGCGGCGTGCGCCCCCTTCGGTGAGGGTCACCCGGGGGGACATACCGGGATCTTCGGCATACGACGGGATGGTGGCCACCTGCTTGCCGTCCCGCAGCACCTGCACCTGGACCCCCGGCCGGTCCGGCACCGCCGACACCAGCACGGTCACGCCCCCGGCGCGCACCGCCGAATGCACGCCCGGCTCCTGGGAGACGCGCTCGACGCCGAGCTCGTTGACGCGGTACACATGCACCTCGCCCGTTTCCGGCGACGTCGCGTCCGCCCCGGCCGAGGCGGAGACCAGGACGTCGTGGTCCGCGACGTCGAGGACCGCCCGCAAGTGCAACTGCGGTCCGGTCAGCGGCCGTTCGCCGACCGTGAGCACCCGCGCACCGCCCTCGTCGGCGATCCGCACGAGCTGTCCCGAGGGACTCCAGGACGGCACTCCAGGGAAAAGATCAAGCCAAATCGGATCTTCGTCGGCGTGCACCATACGGGTCGCCCCGGACTCCGGATCCACCGCCAGATACAGCTGGCTGCGCTGGTCGCGCGCCTGGACGAGCAGCAGGGGCGCACCCGCCGCTGACCAGTGCACTCGCGCCAGATACGGGAAACGGGCCCGGTCCCAGGCCACCTCCGTGCGCGTCCCGGCGAGGTCGACGACGAACAGCCGTACGTCCGCGTTGGGCGTGCCGGCCGCCGGATAGGGGACGTGTTGTGGCTCACGTTCCGGATGGGCGGGGTCGGAGATCCACCATCGCCGCACGGGCGTGTCGTCCACCCGCGCCACGAGCAGCCGGTCGGACTCCGGCGACCACCAGAAACCGCGCGACCGGCCCATCTCCTCGGCGGCGATGAACTCGGCCATTCCATAGGAAACCGATTCCGACTCCGGCAGGGTGAGCGCCCGGTCGCCCTCACCCTCGGCCCCCACGACCCGCAGCGCGCCCCCGGCGACGTACGCGATGTGCCGTCCGTCGGGGGAGGGGCGGGGGTCGATCACCGGCCCGGGCACGGGCAGTTCACGCGCGGTACCGGCCCGCAGCTCCGCCGCGAAGAGCCGCCCCGACAAGCCGAAAGAGGCCAACTCGACGGCCGAGTCGGTGGCGTAGCCGACGATGCCTGCGCCGCCCTCGCGGCTGCGTTCGCGGCGCGCCCGCTCCTCGGGTGAGAGGTCCTCCGAGGCGCCGCCCAGGAGCGCGCGCGGGTCTGCCGCCAGGCGCTCCGCGCCGTCCGTCACATCGAGAACCCACAGCGAGTTGGCCCGGTCCGTACCGGAACCCGAGCGCACGAACACGACACGGGAACCGTCGGGGGCCACGGTGAACGAACGCGGCGCGCCGAGCGTGAACCGCTGGGTACGCGCGTGCCGTCGGGGGAAGGAGTCAGGCTCGGTCGTCATGCCTCGACCATATTGGCCATGCGCCCCCTTGTGCGGCCGTGCGCCGAGCGATGCGCGCGTACGGATAGTTATGATCACTGGCGCAGTGTGGGTATGAACCTGCTGGCTGCTGTATGGATTTACAAGGTGCCCTGCTCTGTCTGGAGGTGAACCGCCGTGGCACTCTCGATTTCGGCGGTGGTGCTGCTGGCGATCGTCGTCTTCCTTCTGATCAAGAAGTCAGGCCTGAAGGGCGGGCACGCGGTCGTCTGCATCCTGCTGGGCTTCTACCTGGCCTCCTCCACGGTGGCCCCCACGATCAGCGACCTCACCACGAGCGTGGCCAGCATGATCGGGAGCATCAAGTTCTGACCTCGCCGCTTCCGGTCCTCGGCGGCACCCGGATCCGTAAGCTTGACGGATCTAGGACAAGCGAAGGCTTGGGCAGCGGGGCGTGGACAAAGACAGTGTTGACGATCGGCTTCGGAAACTGGCGAAGGCGTCGCCCAACTTCGGGCGGCTGTACGGGTACCAACCCCTCCTGGCCATCTATGGCTCGCAGGCCGAACTCACCGTCCTGACGAACCCGAACGCCGCCTACGTCAGTGCCGGGCAGTTCGCCGAGGTCCTGGCCGAGGAGTTCGTCACCCGTACCGGCACGCGCGTCGAGGGCACGACCCAGTTCGACCGCCTCAACGCACTGACGCGGGCCGGTGTGCTCGTCGGCTGGAGCCGTGACGCCTTCGACAAGCTGCGCCGGGGCCGCAACGACGCCGCACACAACCACCTGTTCGACACGACCAAGGCGCTGGAGGCGCTGAAGCTGTGCTGGCAGCTCGGTGACCTCTTCGACCGCGCCATGGGCGGGACGCGGACCGTATCCGCGTTCGTCCCGCCGACGCTTCCGGCCGACGTGCCGTCCGCCGACCCCCAGGAGATCGCGGAGCTGCAGGAGGCGCTGGAGGGGCACCGCCGCGCGCTGGCCGAGTCACGCGTCAAGCTGTCCGAGACGAGCAACCGCCTTGAGGCCGAGCAGCGGGCCCGTGCCGAGGCCGAGGCGCTCATCGCCAGTGCACAGCAGTCGAAGTCGGCGTACGCCGCCGAGATCGAGGAACTGAGGACGCAGGTCGCCGAACTGCGTGCGACGCACCAGCAGCAGTACGACCGCGAGCGCCTCCAGCCCCGCAAGGTCGCCTCCGCGGCCCGGGACGCCATCGTGGAGCGCGCACAGCGCCCGGCGCCGCTCAACGAGGTGCAGGCGCGGAAGAAGATCGACGCGATGCTGGCCAAGGCGGGCTGGCTGGTCCAGAGCAAGGCGGAGGCCAACCCGCTGGCGGGTCGTGGTGTCGCCATCGAAGAGTTCACGCTGGCCACCGGACGCGCCGACTACGTCCTCTACGTGGACGGGAAGATTGTCGGAGTCATCGAGGCCAAGCGGGAGGGAACCGCGCTCGCCGGGGCCCTCGCCCAGAACGAACGGTACGCGGCGGGTGTGCTCAAGGAGCACGCGATGGCCGTGTGGCGCAGGGAGGAACCGTTCGCGTTCCGCTACGTCAGCACCGGTGCGGAGACGTACTTCCTCAACCGGGTCGACCCCGAGGCCCGCTCCCGCGAGGTCTTCGCTTTCCACCGCCCGGAGACGATCGCCGCTTGGATGAAGCGGGCGGACGAGGAACCGGACACGCCGACCTTCCGCGCCGCCCTCCGCACCAGCATGCCGCTCCTGGAGACCCACGGCCTGCGCATGGCCCAGGTCGACGCCATCACGGGCCTGGAGGGCTCTCTCGCCGCCGACCGGCCGCGTGCCCTCATCCAGATGGCGACGGGCGCAGGCAAGACGTTCACGGCCGTCACGGAGACCTACCGCCTGCTCCGCCACGGGGGTGCACGCAAGGTCCTCTTCCTCGTCGACCGCAACAACCTCGGCCGGCAGGCCCACGCCGAGTTCGACAAGTACCGGACGCCGGACGAGAACAACCGGGACTTCCGGCTCACCCTCTACGTCGTCGGCGGCACCCTGCGCATCGAGGTCACCGACACTCGGGGCGACCGTCTCCCGCAGCTGCAACGCCCCGCCCCCACCTCCGAATCCGGCCGAGGCCTGGTCCTCGTCGACGTGCTCGCAGATCGCTGGGGCACCGCCCCCGGACCCTACCCGCGGAAGACCGTGTGGGCCGAGTGCGAAGTCGGCCCGCTACCGGAACCCAATCACCCGTGCTCCGGTGTGAGGGGCGGTCTTTCCAAAGGACCACGGCGGTGAAAGAACCCGACCAAGCCCCACCCCTCCCGCCCACGGCGCAAACTCACCCGCCCGGGTGAACATCGCCAACTCGGCTGGATTCCCGGCCCCTTGCTGGCCCTACGCTCAGCGCAACAACACAACCGCAGACATGCGACGGCCCCCGCCGGGACGGCAATCCCAGTGCGAGGGCCTGACCACCGAGGAAGAGAGAGCTTCCCGATGGATACGCAGAACCCTAGCGCGCCCCCGTGCGCCGAGTCCCGTCTTGCCGCCAACAAACACCCGAACCGGCGGCCCCAAGCCGGCGGCGGCCTCACTCACGACAACACCCGCCACACCACCCGCTTCACGGTGATCGGCAATCACCTCACCCAGCACTCGGAGCTGTCCCTCCTCGCGATCGGTCTGGCCTGCCACATCCAGTCGCTGCCCCAGGGCGCCCGCGTCGACATCAAGACGCTCACCGCCCGCTTTCCCGAAGGCGCCACCCGCATCGCCTCCGCCCTGCGCGAGCTGGAGGCGCACGGCTACCTGCGCCGCGAACGCACCCGCATCCCCAGCGGCCGTATCGTCACCCGCACCGTCTCCTGCAACCAACCAGGCAGCCGGGGAAGCCAGGGCGATGTCGACGACCAGCCCGCCCGGCCCCCGCACCCGACACCGACGATGAAGCGGGCACCCCGCAAGAAGCCGCCCCTCCCTGCGGTCCCCCAGCCCGCCTACCCCGCCCCCGCCCTCCTCCAGCAGGCCGCCGACCTCCTCGCGGACCTCCGCCGCCACGACCCGCGCCTGCTCCTGTCCGCCTGCGACACCGCCCATCTCGCTCCCGGCGTCGCCGCCTGGCTGGAACGCGACGTCACCCCCACCGCCGTGCGCCACGCCCTCACCGCGGACCTGCCGCCCGAAGGACTACGACGACCCGCCGCCCTCCTGGCCCACCGCCTCACCGCACAGCTGCCAGCCCCGCCACCGTTGCGCGCGCCGACCCCACCGCCGATGGTCCGGCACCCCATCCAGAACTGCGAAGGCTGCGACCGAGGCTTCCGCTCACCCACCCCAGGACACTGCCGTGACTGCCGCACCCCCCTTGCCGCTGCCGCCTGAGCCCGTTCCGACCTGTTCCCCGCGCTCCGGCCGGATACTCTGGCCGGGGCACCCTCCGGAGGACACCATGAGCACTCAGGCCGACCACGGAAACGAACTGATCCCTCGTCCCGAGCTGACCCCTGATGCCCTGCGTGCAGCACTTGCCGTCGTCGCGCCAGGCCGCCTGGACGAGATGCAGGCCAGGAAGGACGAGGCCTTCGCCAAGGCAGTCGAGTGGCAGTCTCTGAGCCCAGTCCAGAGCTGGGTCCTTAGCTGGGCTCAAGAGATCGAGATCGCCCGTCGCCCGGATCTGTCCACGCGCTACACCCACGCGCAGAGCAACCTGGAACACGAGGATGCGGCCATCGCGTGGGAAGCCCTTCGCGAGCTGAGCGCCGTTCTCGACGAGGCGATGAAGGCAGTTCGCGAGTGAGCTGGAAATGGGAGTACGCCTTCGGAGCCGAAGAGGCGGCCCGTTCCCTCCCGCCCGACTTCCTGGCCGCCATCGAACGTGCGGCCGACGAACTGGTCAGGGCAGCGGAGGCTCTCCACGTCCACGGCCGGGCCTATGAGGGCTTCGACCCTCAAGGTCGCCAAATCCCGGTCTCCGGAGGAGGCATGATTCGCTACCAAGTGGTCGTGCGAAGCGAGCGGGTCTACATCGTCCAGATCACGTACCTGGGCTTCTGAACT
This sequence comes from Streptomyces sp. HUAS ZL42, assembly GCF_040782645.1. Lineage (GTDB taxonomy): Bacteria > Actinomycetota > Actinomycetes > Streptomycetales > Streptomycetaceae > Streptomyces. Next base: position 3,693,389 of record NZ_CP160403.1, on the reverse strand, counting down.
GCGCGGAAGGGCCGGAGGGACGCGATCCGGAAATTCAGGGGCCGGAATCGGCCACCTTGCTCCGAGCTCGTCGCGCCCGGCTTGACTCAACCCCGTCCACCTCGGGAATCGTGCACGTAGAGATCGTGACGGAGAGTACCCCGGGGGTTACCCATGGCCGTTCCCAGACCGCAGACGCGTCAGTTCGAGGCGTTCATGACCAACCTGTCGTACGCGCGGCGCATGGTCGAAGCGGGCAGGATGCTCACCCCGTTCAACTCACCCACCATCGACATCGACGACTTCTACCGCGCGGCCTGGGTGCAGGCCGTCGCCGCCATCGACCACTGGCTGCACGAGGAAGTGCTGCGCCGCGTTGCGGAGTTGGCCGCCAAGGACAGTCCCGACATGCCGTACCAGTTGCGCGTTTACGAATTGCCGCTGCACAGGATCGAGGCGGTGCAGCGAGGCGACGTCACGGTGCCCGAGGCCGTCGTCGAGCACCTGCGCGAGAAACTCGCACCTCAGTCGCTTCAGCACCCCGGAAAGATCTCCGAGGTGCTCAAGCTCGTCGCGGAGAAGAAGGTCTGGTACGAGGCCGCGGGATGGATCAACCAGACGTTCTTCCAGGGGCGCACCTCGCTGAACGAGAAGACGCTTCGCAGCCGCTATCTGGAGATCACTCAGCGGCGCAACAAGATCGCACATGACGCCGACCTCATCGACGGCGATCTGAAGCAGCGACGCCCCATCGACGAGGCAAGCGTGAACGATGCCATCGACTGGATCGAACGGATCGCGCTGGCCATCGCCCACGTGCTCGACGACGAGGGGTGACGGAGGGGCGGGCGGCCCCGGCGGTCACCCGGAGGCCTCGTAGGCTGATCCCATGACGGAACTGCCCGCCCGTCGTCTGCTGCTGGTGCACGCGCACCCGGACGACGAGTCGATCAACAACGGCGCGACCATGGCCAGGTACACGGCCGAGGGCGCGCACGTGACCCTGGTCACCTGCACCCTTGGTGAGCGGGGCGAGGTGATTCCGCCCGAGCTCCAGCACCTCACGGGGTCCGGTCTGGCCCAGGAGCGTGAGCGGGAGCTCGGTGCGGCGATGAGCCGACTGGGCATCGAGGACTTCGGCCTCCTCGGCGGGCGCGGCCGGTACCAGGACTCCGGAATGATGGGTACTCCGGACAACGACAATCCGCACTCTTTCTGGCAGGCCGACGTCGACGAGGCCGCCGTGCACCTCCTCGAGGTGATCCGCGAAGTACGGCCCCAGGTGCTCGTCACCTACGACGACAACGGCGGGTACGGCCACCCCGATCACATCCAGGCCCACCGCGTCGCCATGCGCGCCGTCGAACTCGCCGCCGCCGAGGGCCTCGGCATCGCCAAGGTCTACTGGAACCGCGTGCCGCGCAGGGTCGCCGAGGAGGCCTTCGCCCGGCTGCAGCGGGACCTGCCCGGCCTCTCCTTCACCAAGACGGCCGCCGTCGACGACGTCCCCGGTGTCGTCGACGACGAACGGATCACCACCGCGATCGACGGCACCGCGCACGCCGCCGCCAAGGCCGCCGCGATGCGCGCGCACGCCACCCAGATCGAGGTCGCCGAGCCGTACTTCGCGCTCTCCAACGAGCTGGCCCAGCCCCTCTTCACCACCGAGTACTACGAGTTGGTGCGCGGGGAACGAGCCGGTGCACGGGAGACCGACCTGTTCGCCGGGATCGAGGTGGCGTCGTGACGGACCGGACCTCGATGCTCGCGCAGCCCATCAAGCCGCCCTCCGCCGGGCGGATCGCCGCCCTGCTCGGGCTGTTCGTGCTCGGTGTGGCCGTCGGAGCCGCCGGGGCGCTGGTCCAGGCCGGCCTTTTCCCGGGCGGACTGCTGCTGGCGCTCGCGGGCGCCGCCGGGCTCTTCCTGGGCGGGGCACGCCTGACGCGCAGCCGTGGCGGAGCGGTCGCGCCCGCGGCCGGCTGGATGGTCACGGTCATCCTGCTCACCGCCAGCCGTCCGGAAGGCGACTTCCTCTTCGGCGCGGGAGGCGGCTCCTATCTCTTCCTGCTCGGTGGCATGGCCCTGGCTGTGATCTGCGCCACCCTTGGATGGGGGCGGCAACCGGACGGCAACGACGTCCGACTTGGCAAGTGACGTACCACTTCGCCGTGAGATGCGCGTGCAAGTGCCGTGTGGGTTTCACCGGCGGTCGTGGGATACGGGCCAGAAGTGGCCAGTATGGTGGTGCGCGCCGCCGAGCCGCCCGCATGAGGTCGTGACGGGCGGCGGAGCCAACCGGGAGAACCTGCCTTGAGTCGAGAAACTGACACTCCGTCCTCCGGGCCCAACGGGCGCGGCGGAGCCGCATACCCCTCGGGGACGCCGCCGTACGGTATCCCCATGGTTTCCGACGCCGGTGCGGACGACGGCCGTTCGTCCGCGCAGGCGGAGGAACGCAAGACCGAGACCACGCTGACGACCCGGATCCGGATCAACATCCCCGGGTCGCGGCCCATTCCGCCGGTCGTCGTCCGCACGCCCGTCGCCGGCGCCGAGGACGACGACACCGCCACCGACACACAGCCGACCGGCGCCGCCACGCCCACCGGCGGCGTCGAGACCCCCGCCGAGCCCGGGCCCGCCGCCGAGGAGAAGACGAGCGACTGGTTCGCGCCCCGCAAGTCTTCGCCGACCAAGGGCGGTCAGGCCGACGGCTCGACCAACGGGGCCGGACTGCCGGGGGGTTCGGGAGCTTCCTCCGGCGGTTCGGGCGGCTCCGCCGGTGCGGGTGCCGGGGTGTCCGGTGCGGGCGCTTCCGGCGCGGGTACGCCGGGTGGTGCGGCGGCGCCGGGTGGCGCTCGTCCCGCCGGCGGTCGTCCCGGTGGCGTGGTCGGCTCGATGAGCGTGCCGGGTGCCCGTCAGGGCGGCGGCCCGCGCCCCGGCGGCACGAACGGTGCCGGGCTCCCCGGCGCCACCGGCGGCCCCGTGGCTCCCGGGCACGGCGGCGGCACCGGCTCCTTCGACGTCACCGAGGCGCTGGCCGCGGGCCCGCTGGGCAGCGGCTCGCGTCCGGGCCAGGGCGGCGCCGGCGAGCCGCGCCGCGACGACCTGCCGTACTTCTCGGAGGGCGGCCCCGGCGGCCACAACGGCTTCGGCGGTACGAACGGCCAGGACGGGCCGGGCAGCGCCGGTGCCCCCGGTGGACCCAGCGGCTTCAACGGACCGGGCGGACGGGGCGGCCAGGGCGGCCCGCAGGGCCCCACGGGCCCGACCGGCGGTCCGGTCACCGGCGACGGGCCGATGGTGCCGCCCGTCGGCGGTGCCACCGGTGCGCTCGGTGTGCCCGGCATCGACTCCGCTCCCGGTCGCCCCGGTGCTCCCGGCGCCGCCCCGCGCGGCGGCCGTGGACCCGGTGGCGGCATGAGCGGCGGTCTGAGCGACGACACCGCGATCCTCACCCCGCAAAAGCCCGCGCCCGAGCCCGGCCCGAACAGCGGCTACCCCCGCCACGACAACGTCTCCGGACACACCGTCACCAGCGGCATCCCGATCGTGCCGCCGGGCGACCGGAACGCGCCGTTCGGCCCGGGCACGGCCACCGACGGACCGCGCCCGCACACCCCGCCCAAGCTGCCCGAGCCGGCCTCGCAGAACCCGCCCAAGGCCGCACCGAAGAAAAAGAAGGGCCGTAACAAGCTGGTGCTGCTCGGCGGGGGCCTGTTCGTCGTCGTCGCCGGCGCCTACGGTGCCGGTCTGCTGATGAACCACTCCGACGTGCCCAAGGGCACCACCGTGCTCGGCGTGGACATCGGTGGCGGCACCCGCGACGAGGCCGTCAAGAAGCTGGACGACGCCTTCGGCAAGCAGGTCGACCAGCCGCTGAAGCTGTCCGTCGGCGGCGACACCGTCACGCTCAAGCCGGACCAGGCGGGGCTCCAGTTCGACATGCAGGCCACGGTCGCGAAGGCCGCGAAGAGCGACTACAACCCGGTCTCCGTGATCGGCTCGCTCTTCGGGGAGCACCGCGAGGTCGAGCCGGAGATGCCCGTCGACGAGGAGAAGCTGCAGGCCGCCCTGTTGACCGCGGCGGGCGGCGCCGGCTCGGTGACCGAGGGCACGATCAGGTTCGAGTCCGGCAAGGCCGTCGCGGTCTACGGCAAGGCGGGCAAGAGCATCGCGGTCGCGCAGGCCAAGGACTCCGTCGAGGAGGCCTACCGCGCCCAGGTGGAGACCGGCCGTTCGACCGCCGCGGTCAAGGTCCCGACGACCACCCGGCAGCCGACGATCTCCAACGCCGAGGTCGACCGGATGATGAAGGAGTTCGCGCAGCCGGCGATGTCCGCAAAGGTCACCGTCATGACGGACGCGGCGCACACGGTCTCGTTCAGCCCGAAGAACTCGCTGTGGAAGTTCCTCCAGGTCAAGGCCATCGACGGCAAGCTCGTCGACAGCTACGACGAGGCCGCCCTCAAGGAGCTGTACGGCGGCACCTTCAACGGCGTGCTGATCACCCGCGGCACCGGCCAGAAGACGGCCGTCACGGTTCAGGACGTGATCAGCGCCCTGCGGCCGGCCCTGAAGAGCAAGACCGACCGGGTCGCGGTCATCGACACGGATCCGAGCTGACGGCTCGCAGCCGAAGGGGGCACCCGGTCACCGCCGGGTGCCCCCTTCCCGTATGCGGACCCTTCCGCATCGACGGCCACCGGCACCCCGGTGGTCGGGTTCGACCAGGTGGGCAAGAGCTACTCGGGCTGCGGCAGGCCGAGTAGCGGAACGGTTCGCGTCCTCGGTCCCGAAGCCGTACCGGCCGCGGGCGTACTGACCCGGGCGGGCATCGAGCAGATCGCCGACCGCAAGGTCAACAAGCACGGGGGCGCCGCCGGCGACAGCGACCTCATCGTCCTGGACGAGCCCACCGCCGGCATGGACAGGCCGACCAGGGCCGCAGGGTCCTGTTCGCCACCCACACGGCGCCCCGCAAGCGCCCGGCTGCGCGGCCCCCCTCAGCAGCGACGCCGGTTCAGTTCAGCATCGCCCTGGCTGCATTGGCCTGCCCCCGCACCCGCTCAGCCGCAGAGGAATCCACCGCCGCGACCACCTCCGCATACGCCTCCAACTCAGCCGCCCCCAGAAGAAAATCCCCCCGCTGCACCAGCAACTGCGCCCGCTCATAGCGCAACCGAGCCGGATGTGACGGCAACAACAACGACAACTCCACCGCCCACAACGCCACATCCGACCGCTCCGGCCGAGCCGCGGCCCACGCCCGAATGTTGTTCAGAATCCGCAGCACCACCTCGAGCGGATCCGCAGGACCGAGCATCGACGGAAGGAGAGGGGCCCCCGTGGCCCCGGCCACCAGCATCTCCGCGTCGGCCCCCGTCAGTACCCGCCCCCCGTCGAACGGGTCGGCGAGCACCTGCTCCTCCTCCGGACCGAACCCGACGACGAAGTGCCCGGGCAGAGCGACCCCGTACACCGGCGCCCCCGCCCTCCGCGCGACCTCCATCCACACCACCGACAGCAGGATCGGCAGCCCGCGCCGCCGCCGCAGCACCTCGTGCAGCAGCGAGGACTCCAGCCGCTGGTAGTCGGCCGGGGTGCCGTGGAACCCGCCCTGCTCCCCGAGCAGCTCCCGCACGGCCACGGCCCACGCCCGCGGCCCCCCGGGACGGAACGGCAGCTGCCCCGCCAGCCGGTCCAGCTCGACCTGCGCCGCGTCCATGCCCGTCTCGTCGAGCGCCCCGTCCGCCGCCGCGCCCACCAGCAGGCACAGCAGGGACAGATCGGGCCGTTCGGACCGTGCCTCCTCGGCGAACCGCCGCCGCACTTCGGCGGAGCGCTCGGGCGATGGGGGGTTGCAGGCAGGCATAGCAGGCTCGTGCCCTCTCACGGCGATCCTTACCGTCCGGCTCCGGGGGTCGCCGATTCCCGGTAGTGGTGGTACGCGTGGTGCGCGGCGAACCCCATCCCGGTGTACATCGCCCGCGCACCTGCATTGTCCGTCTCGACCTGCAGCCACGCAGCCGAGGCGCCCTCGTCGAGGGCCTGCCGGGCCAGCGCGGCCATGACGGTCGTCGCGAGGCCCCGCCGCCGCTGCGCCGGATCGACCTCGACGGCGGCGAACCCGGCCCACCGCCCGTCGACCACGCACCGCCCGATGGCGGCGGGAGGCGCACCCGGCGCGTCGCCCGGCACGGTCGCGAACCAAACCGAAGGCCCGCTCCCCAGTACCTTCAGCGCCACATCGCTCACCCCCCTGCGCTGGTAGCGAGCCAGCCACGCCTCATCGGCCTCCCGGGAGAGCACCACCTGTTCCGGCTCACCCCGGTCCGCGAGGGGCGCGAGCGCCCCGATCCACATCTCGGCGGTCACCTCCCTCACCCACCCCCGCCGCTCCAGCTCCGCGCACAGCAGCTCCTGGGTGCCCTCGGCGCCGGTCGCGGTCTGGATGTAGGCGGGCAGCCCACGGTCGCCGTACCAGCGCCGTACGGCGTCGAGCGCCTCGTCGAGGGGCATGCCGGGGTCGCCGAGCGGCAGCACCGAGTTGGCCCGCCGGGTGAACCCTGAGGCGGCCCGCAGCTCCCACTCGCCGAGCCGCTCGCTCTCCACCGGCCGCCAGCCCCGCGAGGCGACCCGGGCGAGCTCCTCGTACGAGGCGGCGGGCCCGCGGCGCCGGGCGGGCACAGCGGGTACCACCTTCCCCGCGACCAGCGAGGATTCCGCGATGCGGACGCTCTCCCCGCTCTTCCGTGTGATCACCAGCACACCGTTGTCCCAGGATGTGAGAACACCCACCGTGTCGGTGAATTTCCCCTCGGTGACACCCGGGTCGGTCAATTGGCGTACGGATACGCGTTTGCCCACGTCAGCTGCGGTGATACGGAGCTCGAGGCGACCGGCGCCGGAGATTTCCACAGGTCAGTTCACCCCTCCTGTTCGGATCATGCCCAAGAACGGAGATACTAGGGGCGGGCATCGACGACGCCGCGCTCCCGCGCGCCAGGCGGCGGAGCCTGAGGAGGCCCGCCAGCGCCCTATCGAGGAGGAACGACAGCGTGACCTACGTCATCGCGCAGCCTTGTGTCGACGTCAAGGACAAGGCGTGCATCGAGGAGTGCCCGGTCGACTGCATCTACGAGGGCCAGCGGTCCTTGTACATCCACCCGGACGAATGCGTCGACTGCGGGGCCTGCGAGCCGGTCTGCCCGGTCGAGGCCATCTTCTACGAGGACGACACTCCGGAGGAGTGGAAGGACTACTACAAGGCGAACGTCGAGTTCTTCGACGAGCTCGGCTCTCCCGGCGGCGCCAGCAAGCTGGGCCTGATCGAGCGCGACCACCCCTTCATCGCCGCGCTGCCGCCGCAGGCCGAGTAACCCGTAAGCGGCCCGCACTACCGCGCCGCCTCGGTCCCGTACGGCCTGATCCGCCCGATCAAGGCCGCACGGGACCGAGGCGTTTGCCGTGAGAACGGCTCTCGTACGCACGAGAAAGTGAGCCAGAACCGTGTCCACAGTCTCCGACCGCCTGCCCGCCTTCCCCTGGGACAAGCTCGAGCCGTACAAGAAGACGGCCGCCGCGCACCCGGGCGGCATCGTCGACCTCTCGGTCGGCACCCCGGTCGACCCGGTCCCCGAGCTGATCCAGAAGGCCCTGATCGCCGCGGCCGACTCCCCGGGCTATCCGACGGTCTGGGGCACGCCGGAGTTGCGCGACGCGATCACCGGCTGGCTGGAGCGCCGGCTGGGCGCCCGTGAGGTCACCCACCGCCACGTCCTGCCGATCGTCGGCTCCAAGGAACTCGTCGCCTGGCTCCCGACCCAGCTGGGCCTCGGCCCCGGCGACCGGGTCGCGTACCCGCGGCTGGCCTACCCGACGTACGAGGTCGGCGCCCGCCTGGCCCGCGCGGAGTACGAGGTCTACGACGATCCGACGGACCTGGACCCCGAGGGCCTGAAGCTGCTCTGGCTGAACTCTCCGTCGAACCCCACGGGCAAGGTCCTGTCGAAGGCGGACCTGACCCGGATCGTGGCCTGGGCCCGCGAGCACGGCATCCTGCTCTTCTCCGACGAGTGCTACCTGGAGCTGGGCTGGGAGGCCGACCCGGTATCGGTCCTCCACCCGGACGTGAACGGCGGCTCGTACGACGGCATCGTCTCGGTCCACTCGCTGTCGAAGCGCTCAAACCTGGCGGGCTACCGCGCCGCCTTCCTGGCCGGCGACCCGGCGGTCCTGGGCCCCCTCCTGGAGATCCGCAAGCACGGCGGCATGATGACGCCGGCGCCGACCCAGGCGGCGGTGGTGGCGGCGCTGAGCGACGACGCACACGTCCGCGAGCAGCGGGAACGGTACGCCGCCCGCCGCACCGCGCTGCGCGAGGCCCTTCTCCGGCACGGGTTCCGCATCGAGCACAGCGAGGCCAGCCTCTACCTCTGGGCAACGAGGGACGAGTCCTGCTGGGACACGGTCGCCCACCTGGCGGAACGCGGCATCCTGGTCGCCCCGGGTGACTTCTACGGCCCGGCGGGCGAGAAGTTCGTACGGGTGGCACTGACCGCGACGGACGAACGCGTGCGGGCGGCGGCAGAACGCCTGTAACCGCTGACCCCGGCCACACAGCAGGCGACGGGGCCCAGGAATGCACGCACCCTGGACCCCGTCGCGCTCGGACCGACGCGGCGAACCTCAGCCGATCGGCAGCTCCTGGGTGGGCAGCGACTGGGTGGGCAGCGACTGGGTCGGCAAGGACTGGGTGGGCAGCGACTGGGTCGGCAAGGACTGGGTGGGCAGCGACTGGGTCGGCAGCGACTGGGCCGGGAGCGACTGCGTCGGCAGCCCGTCCTTCGTCGCCGTCGACGCCGTGTCCCCGAGGATCTCCCCGGCGGAACCCGCCGCCTCACCGGCCGCCTTCTGCGCCGCGGGTGCCGCCTTCTGCACGGCCTTGCCGCCGGTCCTGCCCGCGGCAGGCACCGCCTTCTCGACCGCCGTGCTGCCGGTGTCACCGGCGAGCCCGGTGACGTTCTGAGCCGTGCCGTCGACGGTGTCGGCGGCGTTCGCCCCGTCCAGGGCGGTCAGCCCGCCCAGGTTCGGGGTCGCCGGCAGATCTGGGGCCGCGCTGGCGGAGCCGGCCGCACCGACCCCGGCGGCCGCTCCCGCTGCGACGAGCAGCGCGGCACGGGCGATCCGGCGGGTCAGGGGGAGGGACATGGTGCTCCTTTGACGGAAGAGAACGGTGAAGTGTCCGGCCGGGCCCGGCGGATGATCGTCCGGGCTCGGACGCAGTGACTACCGCTCGAGCTCCACGAAGGTTGCGGCGACCCGATGTAAAGAGTTGGTAATGCGTCGCATTATCAGTTACGGATAAAAACGGGCAAAGAGTGCCCGGTGTGAAAGTCTGCCGAATCCTTACAGCGCTTTGTTCTCAAGGTTTTCGGCAGACGGAAGGGTGAGCGGGCGAAAACCTGCGCACAACGCTCCCCGAACTCCCCGCACACAACCCCTGGGAGTGAAGCCCCGTACTACTGCGCAGTCACGATGCGCACGGACCCCGAAGTCTGCTCCGCCCGGTCCGCGCCCTGCGCACCGGAGGCCGTGAGCCACCGGCTGTCGGTGTTCCCGGCGGTCCACTCACGGCCGGCGTAGGAGACGCGCTCGATGTGCAGCGCGGAGGCGTTGGCCACCGCCCAGTGCGCCAGCTGCCAGCCGCGCTGCTGCGCGCTGCGGCCCGTGGCGTCGGCGTCCCCGGACACGGGCAGCGTCACGGTGCGCCCGCTGGTCTCGGCCGTGGGGCTGCCACCGCTCGGCGTCGGGGCGGACGACGCGGACCTGCTCTTCACCTCGGCCCCTGCCTCCTGCACCACATCCCGCCCGAAGTCCCGTACGACCGCGGCCCGCACCGCGTCCGGCCCGGCGGTCGGTGTCGCGCCCGGCCGCCCGTCGCAGGTCAGCGTGGCCGCGGCCTGCCCGGTGAGCGCGGCGGCGAGCAGCACGGCGTCCGGCTCGTGCTTGGCGTACGCCTCCGGGTAGCCACTGCGCTGTACGCGCTGCGCGGCCACGGTGAGCGGGAGCTTCGTGTACTCGGGAACCTTGGCGAGATGCTTGTAGAAGATGTCCGCCGCGTACGTCGGGTCCAGGATCTGCTCCGGTGTGCCCCAGCCCTGCGAGGGCCGCTGCTGGAACAGGCCCAGCGAGTCCCGGTCGCCGTGACCGATGTTGCGCAGCCCCGACTCCTGGATCGCGGTCGCGAGCGCGATCGCCACAGCCCGCTGGGGCATGCCGCGGTTGGTGCCGACCGCGGCGATCGTCGCCGCGTTCACCGCCTGCTCCGGCGTGAATTCGTACACCGCGGTGCCGCCCTCTTCCGAGACGACTCTGCAGCCCGGATCCCCCACGCCTCCGGTGACGTACTGCACCACGAGATATCCCGCGACGGCCAGCAGGACAACGAAGGCCGCCCCGAAACGGAAGAGGCGGCCAGGACGCTTACGAGTGGGGGACGGCTCTGGCACGCGTACAAGGTACTGGAGCCGGGTGTGGCCGCAGAGCCACCTGTGGACAGTCCGCCGAGGGGTGGCGCGTTAGGGTCGACGCCATGGCCGACACATCGCTTGACCTCACGCTGGACGCCGCCGCGCTCACCGCTCAGCTCGTCGACTTCCCTTCGGAGAGCGGCAGCGAGAAGCCCCTCGCGGACGCGATCGAGACCGCCCTGCGCGCGCTTCCGCATCTGACGGTGGACCGGTACGGCAACAACGTCGTCGCCCGGACGAACCTGGGCCGGGCGGAGCGGGTGATCCTGGCCGGCCACATCGACACCGTCCCGATCGCCGACAACGTCCCGTCGCGGCTGGACGAGGACGGCGTCCTGTGGGGCTGCGGCACGTGCGACATGAAGTCCGGCGTCGCGGTACAGCTCCGCGTCGCGGCGACGGTCCCGGCCCCCAACCGCGACCTGACCTTCGTCTTCTACGACAACGAGGAGGTCGACGCCGAGCTGAACGGCCTCAAGCACGTGGCCGAGGCCTACCCGGAGTGGCTGAAGGGCGACTTCGCGATCCTCCTGGAACCCTCCGACGGCCAGGTCGAGGGCGGCTGCCAGGGCACCCTGCGGGTCCTGCTGAAGACGAAGGGCGAGCGGTCCCACTCGGCACGCAGCTGGATGGGCTCCAACGCGATCCACGCGGCGGCCCCGATCCTGGCGCGGCTGGCGTCGTACGAGCCGCGCTACCCCGTGATCGACGGCCTGGAGTACCGCGAGGGCCTGAACGCGGTGGGCATCTCGGGCGGAGTGGCCGGAAACGTGATCCCCGACGAGTGCGTGGTGACGGTCAACTTCCGCTACGCCCCGGACCGTACGGCGGACGAGGCCGTCGCCCACGTCCAGGAGGTCTTCGCGGACTGCGGTGTGGAGGAGTTCCTGGTGGTCGACCACAGCGGCGCGGCGCTCCCCGGCCTCTCCCACCCGGCCGCGGCGGCCTTCATCGAGGCGGTGGGCGGCACCCCCCAGCCGAAGTACGGCTGGACGGACGTGAGCCGCTTCTCCTCGCTGGGCATCCCGGCGGTCAACTACGGCCCCGGCAACCCGCACTTGGCGCACAAGCGGGACGAGCGGGTGGAGACGGCGAAGATCCTGGCGGGGGAGGAGCGCCTGAGGGCGTGGCTCACGGCGTAGCGCGGCGCGGGCGCGGGCGTGGGGACGGCGCTTCACGGCAGACATGCTCGCGTCCCCCGCCCGTAACCCGCGTAGATCTACGCTGAGGTGGAAACACCCCGCTAGCGGAGGGAGCGCACATGGCTACCGGCAACCCCGAGGGGAAGAAGCAGCCGCCGGACGAGCAGCGCCTGGGACCGGTCCTCCGGAGGCGCGGCCAGGTGACGGCGAGCACGACGGACCAGCGTCTGCTGGACGCGGGAGGACCCTCCGACTGGGTCCACACCGACCCCTGGCGAGTCCTGCGCATCCAGTCGGAGTTCATCGAGGGCTTCGGCACGCTGGCCGAACTCCCGCCCGCGATCAGCGTGTTCGGCTCGGCGCGTACGCCGGTGGACTCGGCCGAGTACGACGCGGGCGTCCGCCTCGGCCGGGGCCTGGTGCAGGCCGGCTGGGCGGTGATCACCGGCGGCGGTCCGGGCGCCATGGAAGCGGCGAACAAGGGCGCGTGCGAGGCGGGCGGCATCTCGGTGGGCCTGGGCATCGAGCTCCCCTTCGAGCAGGGGCTGAACCCCTACGTCGACATCGGCCTGAACTTCCGCTACTTCTTCGTCCGCAAGATGATGTTCGTGAAGTACGCGCAGGGCTTCGTGGTCCTGCCCGGCGGCCTGGGCACCCTGGACGAACTCTTCGAGGCCCTGACCCTCGTCCAGACCCAGAAGGTCACCCGCTTCCCGATCGTGCTCTTCGGCAGCGAGTACTGGGGCGGCCTGGTCGACTGGCTCAAGAACACGCTCATCGCCCAGGGCAAGGCCTCGGAACACGACCTGCTCCTCTTCCACATGACGGACGACGTGGAGGAGGCGGTGGCACTGGTGTCCAAGGAGGCGGGCCGCTAGGGCCTGTCCGGCGGCTCATGCCACAGACACGGGGTGCCGACGCAGCAGGGGGCTCCGCTCGGGGCGGAGCCCCCTGGTACGGCGGGGAAACGCCCTATGCCAACCCACGCCGGGCCACCGCAGGTGGCCGGTGCCCCGCGATCGACGCCACCATGTCCAGCACCTGCCGCGTCTCGGCAACCTCGTGCACCCGATACACCTGAGCCCCCAACCACGCCGACACCGCAGTCGTCGCCAGCGTCCCCAGCACCCGCTCCTTCACCGGCTTGTCCAGCGTCTCCCCGACGAAGTCCTTGTTGGACAGCGACACGAGCACCGGCCAGCCCGTCTCCACCATCTCCCCCAGCCGCCGCGTCGCCTCGAGACTGTGCCGCGTGTTCTTCCCGAAGTCGTGCCCGGGGTCGATCAGGACCGACTCCCTCGGCACCCCCAGCCCCACCGCCCGCTGGGCCAGCCCCACGGTCACCCGCAGAATGTCGGCCATGACGTCGTCGTACGTCACCCGGTGCGGACGGGTCCGCGGCCGTGCGCCCCCCGCGTGCGTGCACACCAGCCCCACCCCGTACCGCGCGGCGACCTCCGCGAGCCCCGGGTCCACCCCGCCCCACGCGTCGTTCAGCAGATCCGCCCCCGCCTCGCAGACCGCCACCCCGACCTCGGCCCGCCAGGTGTCCACGCTGATGACGACATCCGGGAAACGCCGCCGCACCTCCGCCACGAACCCCACGGTCCGCCGCGCCTCCTCCTCGGCCGTCACCTCTTCCCCCGGCCCGGCCTTGACCCCGCCGATGTCGATGATGGCGGCGCCCTCGGCCACCGCCTGCTCCACGCGCGCGAGGGCGGGCTCGTCGCGGAACGTGGCCCCCCTGTCGTAGAAGGAGTCCGGGGTCCGGTTCACGATCGCCATGATCACCGGCTCGTGCGCCTCGAACTCGCGCCTGCCCAGCCTGAGCATCCCCTGTGACCTCTCCTAGTACGTCCCCGTCTTCGGCCGCCTGCGACCCTAACTGTCAGAGTCGCATGGCACGATCGGACGCACACACATTGAGCTCCGGCGCACAGAGCGCCGGCACGGAGCGTGGGGACCCTCAGCGATGGTTATGTTCTTGTTCCTGGTCGTCGCGCTCGCCGTCGTGGTCGCCGCGGTGACCCTCGCCGTGGTGGGCGGCGGCGAGGGCACCGGCCCGCTGCCGGAGGCGGCGCCGCAGCGGCTGCAGGACCCCCTGCCGCCGGACCGGCCGGTCAACCGCGCGGACATCGACCAGCTGCGCTTCCCCCTCGCCGTCCGCGGCTACCGCATGGCGGAGGTGGACGACGCGCTCGGCCGCCTCGCCGCCGAACTCGCCGAGCGCGACGCCCGCATCGCCGACCTGGAGTCCGCCCTGGCCGGCGCCCAGGCCGCCGCGTCCCATGTGTCGATGGAGAAACCCGCCCGGGGGGACGATCAGTGAGCGACGGCACGGCCATCGCCGGTCCGGACGGCGCCCTGCGCTGCCCCTGGGCCCTGTCCACCGAGGACTACGTGGCGTACCACGACGACGAGTGGGGCCGTCCGGTCCACGGCGACGACGCGCTGTACGAACGCCTCAGCCTGGAGGCGTTCCAGTCCGGCCTGTCCTGGATCACGATCCTGCGCCGCCGTCCCGGCTTCCGCGCGGCCTTCGCCGGCTTCGAGATCGCCAAGGTCGCGGTGTTCACCGACGCCGACCGCGACCGCCTCCTCGCCGACCCGGGCATCATCCGCAACCGCGCCAAGATCGACGCGACGCTCGCCAACGCGCGTGTGCTGGCCGAGTGGACGCCGGGCGAGCTGGACGACCTGATCTGGTCCCACGCCCCCGACCCGGCCACCCGCCCGGCCCCGCAAACCCTCTCCGACGTGCCCGCGGTCACCCCCGAGTCGACGGCCCTGTCCAAGGCCCTGAAGAAACGGGGGCTGCGCTTCGTCGGTCCGACGACGGCGTACGCGCTGATGCAGGCGTGCGGCCTGGTGGACGATCACCTGGAGACATGCGTGGCCAGAAGCGCCCCGTGACTCACCGCCCCAGGTACTTCGGCTTCTCCTTGTTCACGAAGGCCTGCACCGCGATGGCGTGATCCTCCGACGACCCCGCCCGCGTCTGCAGCTCGTCCTCCTTCTCCAGCGTCTCCGCCAGCGAGTGGGAGAACCCGTACGCCATGGCCTCCTTGAGCGCCGCGTACGCCACCGTCGGCCCCTGGGCCAGCTCGCGCGCGACCTTCTCGGCCTCCGCCCGCAGCTCCGCCGTGGGGACGAGGCGATTGGCGATCCCCAGCTCGTACGCCTCCTGGGCCTTGATGCTGCGCGGGAAGAGCAGCAGGTCGGCGGCCCGCCCGGGGCCGACGACCCGCGGCAGGGTCCACGAGACACCCGAGTCGGCGGTGAGCGCGACGCCCGCGAACGACGTGTTGAAGGCGGCCGTGTCCGCCACGACCCGGTAGTCCGCGGCCAGCGCGAAGCCGAAACCGGCTCCGGCCGCCACCCCGTTCACGCCGGCGACCACGGGCTTCGCCATCTCCGTCAGGGCGCGCACGATCGGGTTGTAGTGCTCCCGCACCGTGCTCATGGTCTGGCCGGAGCCGGTCTCGCGGTCGGCGGCCAGCAGACCGATGTGCTCCTTCAGGTCCTGCCCCACGCAGAACGCCCGGTCACCGGCCGCGGTCAGCAGCACCGCCCGCACGGCGGCGTCCTCCGCCGCGGAGCGCACGGCCTCCCGGAGGGCGACCTTGGCCGCGACGTTCAGCGCGTTCATCGCCTCGGGGCGGTTCAGCGTGATCGTCGCGAGCCCGTCGCTCACCTCGTAGAGCACGGTGTCGGCCATGGTGTAACCCCTCCTGATTGGTACGACCGGTCAGTACGTCCTGTGTCCGAGGACAGCATGGCGGAGATCGCCGTCGGCGGCCCGGACCGGACGTGTGACCTGCGTCAAAGAATCCGGGAGGGTTTTCGGACGGCAGAAGTCGGTGCGGACGCGCAGTATCGCAGTCACATCGCCGAATTGAGTGGTTTTGCTCGCGCGCGTTGCCCAAGCGATGCCGACTGATGTTGGTCATCGGGTCCTGAGATGCGGGATAATGGCTTGGAAGCAATGTGTTCGATGCCGGTGTCGCGTGTCCCGCGCTGGATCGCGCGTGCCCTTCATGGGCCGTCGGCTTTGACGATGAGCTGGTTTCAGGAAGGGGAACGAGCATGGCGGCCATGAAGCCGCGGACGGGCGATGGCCCGCTCGAGGTGACCAAGGAGGGGCGGGGCATCGTCATGCGCGTTCCGCTCGAAGGCGGCGGTCGGCTCGTCGTCGAGCTGACCCCTGACGAGGCCGATGCCCTCGGTGACGCCCTCAAAAAGGTCGTCGGCTGACGCGCAAGCGACCATACCCTTTCAGCCGCCCCGGCATCGTATTCGGTGCCGGGGCGGTTGTTTTCCCCGGGAAACGACACCGTTGTACCGCCTGTGGACGGTGATCCGTCACCGCTTGACCGCGCACAGCAGCCCGTCACCCACGGGCAGCAGCGACGGCACCAGCTCCTGGCTCTCGCGCACCGCCCGCAGCAGCTCCCGTATGCGTATGACCTCCGTGGGCTGCGGGCCGGAGTCGATCGTGCGGCCGTTCGCGAAGACGCCCTCGAAGACCACCAGCCCCCCGGGACGCAGCAGGCGCAACGATTCAGCGAGGTAGTCCATGACCTCCAGGCGGTCGCCGTCGCAGAAGACGAGGTCGTAACCGGCGTCCGCGAGGCGGGGCAGGACGTCGAGCGCGCGGCCCGGGATGAAACGGGCGCGGTTGCTGGCGAAGCCGGAGGCGCGGAAGGCCTGCCGGGCGAACTGCTGGTGTTCGGGTTCGGGATCGACGGTGGTCAGCACGCCGTCGGGGCGCATTCCGTGCAGAAGGTGGATGCCGGAGACGCCGGTGCCGGTGCCGATCTCCGCGACCGCCTTCGCACCCACGGTGGCGGCCAGCAACCGCAGTGCGGCGCCCGTGCTGGGCGACACCGAGCGAAGCCCTGCCTCACGGGCCCGGTCGCGGGCCCAGCGCAGCGCTTCGTCCTCGGCGACATAGGCGTCGGCGAACGCCCAGCTCGTCTGCCGGTTGCCGGTAATGACCCTCTCCTGTCCCCGTGGTTGCCTCGGCGTGACTGTATCCGTTGCCGCCGGGAACCCGCAGATGGGACCGGGCGTTTATAGGGGTGGCAGACGGAACGGGGGGACACAGTTGGATCACGACGAAGGACGGGACGCCGATCAAGTGCTGACGCAGGCGCATGAGCCGTATCAGCCCAGATCAATTTCTCGTAAAACCGCTTATGGGGAGCTAACGGGCGAGGTGGCTATGGTAGGGGCTCCACTGGACACCACCAGAGCTGACAGGGGAGGTGCGGCTGCGCCTGAGGACCGGGGAGGAGTGCTTCGGCGCTTCCTCGGATCGGCGGGCAGGCCGAAATCCGTGAACGACACCGCTGACCACGGCCACGCCGCCGACTTCGCCACGACCGCGACCTTCTCCACCGACGCGGACGGGCAGGCGTGGACTCCGCCCAGCTGGGAGGAGATCGTCAGCATGCACAGCGGCCGGGTCTACCGGCTGGCGTACCGCCTCACCGGCAACCAGCACGATGCCGAGGACCTCACGCAGGAGGTCTTCGTCCGGGTGTTCCGCTCCCTGTCGACGTACACCCCGGGCACCTTCGAGGGCTGGCTGCACCGCATCACCACCAACCTGTTCCTCGACATGGTCCGCCGCAAGCAGCGCATCCGCTTCGACGCCCTCGGTGAGGACGCGGCCGAGCGGCTGCCCAGCCGCGAGCCCAACCCGCAGCAGGTCTTCAACGACGCGCACTTCGACGCGGACGTCCAGCAGGCGCTCGACACCCTCGCGCCCGAGTTCCGCGCCGCGGTCGTCCTGTGCGACATCGAGGGACTGTCGTACGAGGAGATCGCCGCGACCCTCGGCGTCAAGCTGGGCACGGTCCGTTCCCGGATCCACCGTGGCCGCTCGCAGCTGCGCAAGGCCCTCGCGCACCGCTCGCCGGAGGCCCGCGCCGAGCGCCGCTCCTTCGTGGCCCGCGTTCCCGCTCTGGGGGGAGGGAGCGCGTCCGCGTGACTGGATCACGGAACAACCCCGCCGAGCGGCTCCTGGCCGAACAGCATCTGGGAGACCGACTCTCCGCCCTGGTGGACGGAGAGCTCGGTCATGACACGCGTGAGCGCGTGCTGGCGCACGTGGCGACCTGCCCGAAGTGCAAGGCGGAGGTCGACGCACAGCGCCGGTTGAAGAACGTCTTCGCCGAGGTCGCACCGCCGGCCCCCTCCGAGAGCTTCCTGGCCCGCCTCCAGGGGCTGCCCGGGGGAGGTGACGCCGACAGCGGTTCACCGCTGGACGGGGGAGGATTCGGCGGACTCTCCGGACGGCCCGGAGCCACCGGAGTCTTCGGTGTGAAGCGGGGCGAGCCGTTCGAGTTCGGCTATGTGCCGTCCCGCGACCACGGTTCCGTCCTGTCTCCCCCGCCCTCCTCGGGCAGCGGATTCCGTGTCCACCCCGTCGGGCGGAACGACGCGGAGCGTTCGCGCGGGATGCGGTTCGCGTTCGTGGCCGCAGGTGCGGTGTCGCTGGCGGCGATCGCGCTGGGCGGCATGACCACGGGCAGCCCGGTCGAGACGGCCGCGGACGGACGTGGCGGCTCCGGAGCCGGCAGCAATGTGACCCCGGCGCGTACGCAAGGGGCCGGGTCGTCGACGGCACCCGAGACCCAACGCCGCCGTGGCGTGGGCCCGTTGTTCGCGCAGGGCGGCCAGGAGTCGCCAGGTTCCGCTTCGGTCGCCCCGACCGAGGTGTCCGCGCCGCTGCTGCCCGGAGTACCGCTGTCGGCCCAGGTCTCGGACGAGCAGGTGCTGCACAGTCTCACCGCTCCCGTGCTGGCCGGTGCGGCCGTGATGTCCCCGCTGATACGTCCGCTCACCTCGGCCCGGCCGATCTCCCTGACCTCGTGGCCGACGGCTCCCGAGGTCACGGCTCCCGGACTGCTCGCCGCACCCGTCCCCGACACGACCTCCTCTCCGTCCCCTTCTTCCTCCTCCCACCACTCCCGCTGACCCGGCCTCCGCGTGGTGTCCTGTGAACCTGGTTGAATCCAGGTGGATCGCGCGCTCGCGTCTGCCGGACAGGCCCTAGCTGTGGGGGGAGCATGAACGAGGGGAAGCCCACGAAGGCGAAATGGTGGAGCCGACCCCGGCCGCAGGAGCCCGCGGGGGAGACGGGGGACGAGGTGATACTGGGCTCGGGTGAGGACGAGCGTGCGGCGGTGGATGCGCCCGGCGGTGCTGCTCATGGTGACCGGGCCGACGGTGACTTCGAGTTGGCGAAGCCCGCGGGGAACCGGGGCGGCGACGCAGCTGCCGGGGCCGGGGCCGGTGCCGCTGCCGACGACGGGGACTATGAGCTGAGCCTGCCCTCGCCCGGAACGAGCAGCGGCGCGGAGGGCGTTGCCGGCAGTGAGGGCGACTTCGAGTGGGAAGCGCCCCTCGCCGCGTCCGGTGTCGACTCCGCCCCGCAGCAGGCACCCGCGGAAGAGCGCCCCAAGCCTCTGCACGACCCCGATCCCTACAGCACGCCGCCGTACGGCAAGCCCGGCCCCTGGGCCCCCGCCCCGCCGGTACAGCACCCGGCGGCAACGCCCGCGCCCTGTACGGCGACAGCGGCACCGGTACCTGAGACTCCCGCCCCGCCCGCGCCGGACGGCCGGGCCTTTGCGGCCCCTCTTCCAGCCGTAGGCCCGGACCCGGCCATGTCCGTGCCCGCCCCGGCACCGACGGCGCCGGCGACGGGCCAGGTCCCGGCACCGACGGCGCCGGCGACGGGCCAGGTCCCGGCGGCTTCCGCCTTTGCCGCGGACCGCGCCCCGGCGCCCACCGACCCGGCTGCAGGTCCCGTTCCGGCGGCCCCCACGCCCTACGGCGTCACCCCGTCCCCGGGCAGCCCGGTGCCCACGGCCTCCGTGCCCGGCACCCCCGCCGCCCACGGCCCCACCCTCGCTGACCCCGATGCCGCCCACGCCGGCCCATGGCACCGCTACGACCCCTGGGCCGCGGCCCCCTTCCCCGGTGGCCCCCTCCAGCAGAACGGGGCCGCCGTCCCGAGTCGGCAGCAGCGCCGTGGGCGGGCCAGGAAAGCCCTCGTCGGTGCGGCCGTCCTGCTGGCTGTCGTGTCGGGAGGCGTCGGCGGTGTCGTGGGCGCCCAACTGGAGCGCAACGGCGGGATCGGGGAGGTGGAGCTGCCGCAGGCGGCCGCGGAGCCCACCGGGCGGGCGCCCGACAGTGTGGCCGGGATCGCCGCCAGCGCCCTGCCCAGCGTCGTCACCCTGCATGTCGACGGCAGCGCGGAGTCGGGCACCGGCACCGGGTTCGTGCTCGACTCACGCGGCCACATCCTCACCAACAACCACGTCGTGGAGCCCGCCGGAGCCGACGGCGGGATAACCGTCGTCTTCAACGGCGGGGAGACCGCCAAGGCCGAGGTCGTCGGCCGCGACAGCGGATACGACCTCGCCGTCGTCAAGGTCAGCGGCGTGAGCGGACTCAAGCCCCTGCCACTGGGCAACTCCGACAACGTCCAGGTCGGCGACCCCGTCGTCGCCATCGGCGCCCCCTTCGACCTCGAGGGGACCGTCACCTCCGGCATCATCAGCGCCAAGGAGCGGCCCATCACGGCGGGCGGCGAGAGCGACGGGAGCGATGTGTCGTACGTGGACGCGCTGCAGACCGACGCGCCCATCAACCCCGGCAACTCCGGCGGCCCTCTCCTCGACTCCAAGGCGCGCGTCATCGGCATCAACTCCGCCATACGGTCCGCCGACGACGGCTCCGACTCCGGCGGCCAGGCCGGCTCCATCGGCCTGGGCTTCGCCATCCCCATCAACCAGGGCAAGCGCGTCGCCGAGGAGCTGATCAACACCGGCAGGGCGACCCACCCGGTCATCGGTATCACCCTCGACATGGACTACACCGGCGACGGTGCCCGGGTCGGCACGAAGGGCGGCGACGGCGGTCCCTCGGTCACCGTGGGCGGTCCCGGCGACCAGGCCGGCATCAAGGCGGGCGACGTGATCACCGAGGTCGACGGCCAGCGCATCCACTCCGGCGACGAACTCATCGTCAAGACCCGGGCCCACCGCCCCGGCGACCACCTGGAGCTGACCATCGAGCGCAACGGCACGGAGCGGACCGTCTCGCTGGTGCTCGGCGCCTCGGACGGGGACTGACAGGAACCTCACAGATGAGGGTCCATGCCCTGCCCCGCAAGGCAAACAACAGGGAAAGCGCTCGCCCACACGCATTCCGGGGCCACGGGACAGTACCGGTCGGGCAGTTTCGCCGGGTACCGTGGATGCGGCCCGGACCACGGAAGACCCGCACAGACCCGCAGACCACCGAGGGCCGAGGACCGAGGACATCGCAAGGAGCTTCAGGTGTTCAATGACATAGGACCGCTCGAGCTGATCACGCTCGTTGTCCTTGCCGTGCTCGTCTTCGGTCCGGACAAGCTTCCGAAGGTCATTCAGGACGTGATGCGCACGGTCCGGAAGATCCGTGAGTTCTCGGAGAGCGCCAAGCAGGACATCCGGCAGGAACTCGGCCCGGAGTTCAAGGACTTCGAGTTCGAGGACCTCAACCCCAAGACGTTCATCCGCAAGCAGCTGGACAACGACGACCTGGGGCTCAAGGAGATCCGCAACGGCTTCGACCTGAAGAAGGAGATGGCCGAGGTCACGGACGCCGTCCAGGGCCGTGACCCGGAGTCCTCCTCCTCGTCCTCCTCCGGTTCGTCCGGCGGCCGCGTCGACATGAGCAAGAAGCCCGACGACTCCGGCCGGGACGACCGCCCGCCCTTCGACGCGGACGCCACCTGAGCGGCGTACACGCACCGCGGAGGCGCATGTCAGAGGAGCGCGCCCCGGTGGTACGTGACGCGTCTCATACTGCACAGCCCTCTCGTACGGCCTGATTCCGACGCCCGGAGCGCCTGACGCACCGGGCGCTTTCCCTGCTGCTCGGAGCGGGGTGGCTATGCTGCCGAGTTGTTGTGCGGACCGGACGAGGACGCCCGAAGGGGGGCGGGCCGCTTCGGTCCGACGAGAGCGAGGAGGCGTCCGGGCACATGGAGACGACGAGTCGGGGAGTCGCGCAGGCGCCGGCCGCGGAGAGTGGACAGCAGTTCCCCTCCGCCCGGCGCACGGTCGACGGCTACCTGCTGGCGCCCTTCCCGTGGTACGGCCTCGACGAGGCCTTCACGGGGCCGCGCTGGCTGATGCAGGTCGGTACGGCGGCCGACGGGGCCGTGGAACACGGATCGATCGGGCACGGTGAGGAGCCCTCCGTACGCAACGAGGCGACCGCCGACGAGCGGGAGAAGTTCGCGGTCGTGGTGACCGTCGCGGCGAATCCCGTGCGGCGCAGTGCGGACGGTACGGGGCTGATGGAGGCGACGACCGTGTCGTCGGCCGCCTGGCTGGCGGGTGTGGGGCTGCTGTCGTTCACATGGCCCGGGCAGATGGACCACTCCCTGCGGGACGACTGGCTGGAGCAGCAGACGGAGACGGCCTGGGTACTGGCCGATGATCTGTCCGGCCCCGACTGGTCCACGCTCTCCCTGCCTGTGGACGGCGTTCCCACGCCGTTCCACTACCGGGAGTCCGAGTTCGGCTGGGTACTCGCCGGCTCGACTCAGGAGGGGGTGCACCTGGGGGCGTACGGGAGAGGCATGAGCGCGTACGGTCTCGGCTTCGCCATGATCAAGGACATCGCTGCGTACGCCTGATCGGGGATACGACAACGGGGGCGCCGTCTTCGGAGGACGGCGCCCCCGTTCTCGTACGAAGTCAGAACTTGTTGCGCGGTGTGATCCCCAGCGACAGTCCCGCCAGACCCCGCTGGCGTCCCCCCAGCTTCCCCGCGATCGCCCGCAGGGCGGAACCCGCCGGGGAGTCCGGGTCGGTCAGGACCACCGGCCTGCCCTCGTCGCCGCCCTCGCGGAGGCGGACGTCGATGGGGATGCTGCCGAGGACCGGGACGGTCGTACCGGTCGTGCGCGTCAGGCCGTCCGCCACCTGCTGGCCGCCGCCCGTGCCGAAGACGTCGACCATCTCGTCGCAGTGGGGGCAGGGGAGACCGGACATGTTCTCCACGACGCCCACGATCTTCTGGTGGGTCTGGACCGCGATGGAACCGGCCCGCTCGGCCACCTCCGCCGCCGCCTGCTGCGGGGTCGTGACGACCAGGATCTCCGCGTTCGGGACCAGCTGGGCCACGGAGATGGCGATGTCGCCCGTGCCCGGGGGCAGGTCGAGGAGCAGGACGTCGAGGTCGCCCCACCACACGTCCGCCAGGAACTGCTGCAGCGCGCGGTGGAGCATCGGCCCGCGCCAGACGACCGGGGCGTTGCCCGGGGTGAACATGCCGATCGAGATGACCTTCACGCCGTTCGCCTGCGGCGGCATGATCATGTTCTCGACCTGGGTCGGGCGGCCGTCCACCGCCAGCATGCGCGGCACGCTGTGGCCGTAGATGTCGGCGTCGACGACACCGACCTTCAGGCCGTCCGCCGCCATCGCCGCCGCCAGGTTCACCGTCACCGAGGACTTGCCGACGCCGCCCTTGCCGGAGGCGACCGCGTACACCCGGGTGAGGCTGCCCGGCTTGGCGAAGGGGACCTCGCGCTCGGCCTGGCCGCCGCGCAGGGCGGTCGCCAGCTCCTTGCGCTGCTCGTCGCTCATGACGTCCAGCGAGACCTCGACCCGGGTGACGCCCTCGACCCGGGAGACCGCGTCCGTGACGCGCTGCGTGATGGTCTCGCGCATCGGGCAGCCGGAGACCGTCAGGTACACGGTGACCGCGACCGCTCCGTCCGCGCCGATCTCCACCGATTTGACCATCCCGAGCTCGGTGATGGGGCGGTTGATCTCGGGGTCGTTCACCGTCGCCAGTGCTTCGCGCACCGCGTCTTCCGTAGCCATAAGACGATGGTACGGGGCAGTGCGGGGCCCCCGGAAAGCCCGTCAGCGGTCGTCTACGTCACGTCCGTGCGACCGTTCCGCCGGGAATACGACATGGCCGTCCCGCCTGTGCTCCAGCTCCTTGACGAAGTCCTGCAGCTCGGAGCGGATCCAGTCGCGCGTCGCGACCTCCCCGAGGCCGATCCGCAGGGCGGCGATCTCGCGGGTCAGGTACTCGGTGTCCGCGATGGACCGCTCGTTCTGCTTGCGGTCCTGTTCGAGGTTGACCCGGTCGCGGTCGTCCTGCCTGTTCTGCGCGAGCAGGATCAGCGGGGCGGCGTAGGAGGCCTGCAGGGACAGCGCCAGCGTCAGGAAGATGAACGGGTAGTTGTCGAAGCGCAGGTCACGCGGCGCGAAGATGTTCCACAGCACCCACGCGATGATGACGACCGTCATCCCGACGAGGAACCGCCCCGTGCCGATGAAGCGGGCGATCCGCTCCGAAAGGCGTCCGAAGGCCTCCGGGTCCCATTCCGGCAGGATCCGGCGGCGCGGCGGGCGCGGCTGGTCCAGGCGGGCGCGCGGACGGGTGGTCGCGGTGGCCCCGGCGGGGGTGCGCTCGCGGTGCTCGACGCGTGCTTCGCGCTCAGGAGCCATGGGGAGCCACCTCCTCGTCCAGGTGGAACTCCGTCTCCCGCCAGTCCTCCGGAAGCATGTGGTCGAGCACGTCGTCCACCGTCACCGCGCCCAGCAGCGACCCCGCCTCGTCGACGACGGGCGCCGCGACCATGTCGTACGTCGCGAAGAACCCGGCGACGACGGGCAGCGCCGCGTCCGGGGCGAGGGCCTGCAGGTCGTCGTCGACGACCGCGCTGACCAGCGTGTACGGCGGTTCGCGCAGCAGGCGCTGGAAATGCACCGTGCCGAGGTACTTGCCGGTGGGGGTCTCGTCGGGCGGGCGGCAGACGTAGACCTGGGCGGCGAGGGCGGGGGACAGATCGGGGTTGCGGACACGGGCGAGGGCGTCGGCGACGGTCGCGTCGGGCCGGAGCACGATCGGCTCGGTTGTCATCAGACCGCCGGCGGTGTGCTCCTCGTACGACATCAGGCGCCGCATGTCGGCCGCGTCGGCCGGCTGCATCAGGCTCAGCAGCCGCTCCTTGTCGGCCTCGGGGAGTTCGGAGAGCAGGTCGGCCGCGTCGTCCGGGTCCATGGCCTCCAGGACGTCGGCGGCACGTTCCTCCTGCAGCTTGCCGAGGATCTCGATCTGGTCGTCCTCCGGGAGCTCCTCCAGTACGTCGGCGAGGCGTTCGTCGTCGAGGGCGGCGGCGACCTCGGCGCGGCGCTTGGCGGAGAGGTGGTGCAGGACGTTCGCCAGGTCGGCGGGACGCAGCTGTTCGAAGGTGGCCAGCAGGCTCTCGGCGCCCTGTCCGTGCTCCTCCAGGGAGAAGCCGGTCACGGCGGACCACTCGACGGTCAGGGTCTCGCCCTTGCTGCGGCGGAACGCGCCGCCCTTCTTCCCCTTCCGCACGAACACCCGGTCGATCTCCCAGTCCCGGCGGGCGGGCAGTTGCTGCACCGAAACGTCGAGCACGGTGACCTCCTCGCCGGTCTCGACGAGGATGACGCGCCGGTCCAGCAGCTCTCCGAAGACGAGGCGTTCGGTGGGGCGCTGCTCGAAGCGGCGGACGTTGAGGACGCCGGTGGTGATGACCTGTCCGGACTCGATGCTGGTCACCCGGGTCATGGGCAGGAAGATACGGCGCCGGGTGGAGAGTTCGACGACCAGTCCGAGAATTCTCGGCGGCCGCCGCCCGACGCGCAGCATGACGACCAGATCGCGCACGCGGCCCACCTGGTCGCCGTTCGGGTCGAAGACGGCGACGGCGGCGAGGTGCGAGACGAAGATCCGGGGTGCGCCAGCTGCCATGGCTGTGCTTCCTTCTCGTGCCGCGAGTTTCGTGCTGAGCATCTTTTCCGAATTGCCCGCCCGAGTCGGCTTCAGGCTAGCCCGTCCCGATCGGATGTGCGCTGGTGGGCTGTCCGGACGGACCGGCTCCGCCTGCGCTCTCCGGTCCCGGTACGCTGCCGTACGCCGTTTTGGACCCCCGTGCAGAGAGGCAGCCCCACCTGTGACTGCGATTCCCCAGGGCCGTACCCGCCGGGCCGCACTGGTGAGCGCGATCTGCGCACTGGTCGTGACGGGGACGGGGCTCACGGGGTGCAGTTCGGACCCGGACGAGGGCACCAACGGGATCGGGAAGCTGCCGCCGGCGGAGATCCAGTCGAAGACCCGCGCCGCCGCCGAGACCGCCGCGGCGGTGCGGCTGGCCGGGAGCGTGGTCGCCGGCGGGAAGACGTACAAGCTCGACATGCGCCTGAAGGCCGGCGGCGGCAGCGGCTCGGTCACCGCGGAGGGCGCGACCTTCCAGCTGCTGCGGGTCGGCGAGCAGTTGTATCTGAAGGCCGACGCGGAGTTCTGGAGCCACGAGAACGACGGCAAGGGCGGCGCCGGCTCCGACACGGCCGCCGCGGACAAGCTCGACGGCAAGTACGTGAAGGTGCCCAAGGGGGATCCCTCGTACCAGAGGTTCAGCGGCTTCACGGACAAGGACGTCCTCCTCGAAGGTCTGCTCACCCTGCACGGCGACCTGGCGACCGACGGCCACCACGAGCAGGCGGGCATCCGCACGATCCGCATCACCGGCGACGAGGGCTCCGGCGGCACGCTGGACGTCTCCCTGGAGGGCAAGCCCTACCCGCTCCGCCTGGAGCGCGCGGGCGGCGCGGGGACACTGAGCTTCTCGGCCTGGGAGAAGGACTTCTCCCTCAAGGAGCCGGCGAAGGGCGAGACCGTGGACTACGGGAAACAGCTGCCGACGACGTGAGCCCCAGGTGTGCTCGCCGGACAGGTTGGTGACGCGCCATCCGACTCGTCACCGGCGACGCTTGCGCTTCTTCATCAGCAACCGCGGAAGTCCCGCGGGGATCGGCTGTCGCGTTGTGGCGGGCGTCGGCAGGGGCGCCTCGGCGAGGGAGCCCTCGGGCAGCGGGAGGGTCGCACCCGTCGGCTCCAGGCGGAGCACCCGGCACTCGCGCGCCCACCGCTCCGTCATCGCCTCGCCGTCCGGGGCGTTCAGCCGCTTGCCCTTGAGCTCGGCGACCGCCGCCTCCCACGCCTCGGAGCCAGCCGTCAGCTCCACTACCTTCGCGGTCCAGGAGACCAGCCGGCCCCCCTTGTCCTTGCTGCGCACGGTGACCTCGGCGAAGGCCCCGTCGGCCAGCCCCGGCAGCGGTTGCTCCCCGGGCCCGTCGCCGACCAGGCACGCCGCGCCCTCGTGCCACACGTGCCACAGCGCACGGGCGGACGGGACGTCGGCACCCCGGACCCAGACGAGGCCGGACTTCTTCGTGGCCTCCTCGACGAGGGCCTGGTCGAGCAGCTCATCAGTCATGGCAGAAGACTAACGACGGCACGCGGGCGCCCTCACAGCCAGCCGTTGCGCTTCAGCGTGCGGTGGATGCCCAGGCAGATGACCCCGGTGATCATCGTGATCACCGGGTACCCGTACCGCCAGTGCAGCTCCGGCATGTGCTCGAAGTTCATGCCGTACACACCGCACACCATCGTCGGTACGGCGATGATCGCGGCCCATGACGTGATCTTCCGCATGTCCTCGTTCTGCGCCACGGACGCCTGCGCGAGGTTGGCCTGGAGGATCGAGTTGAGCAGCTCGTCGAAGCCGATGACCTGTTCCTGGACGCGGGCGAGGTGGTCGGCGACGTCCCGGAAGTACTTCTGGATGTCGGGGTCGACCAGCCGCATCGGACGCTCGCTCAGCAGCTGCATGGGGCGCAGCAGCGGAGAGACGGCCCGCTTGAACTCCAGCACCTCGCGCTTGAGTTGGTAGATACGGCCCGCGTCCGTGCCGCGCGGCGTGCCCTTGCGGCCCGGCGAGAACACCTCCGTCTCCACCTCGTCGATGTCGTCCTGCACCGCGTCCGCGACCGCGATGTAGCCGTCGACCACGTGGTCGGCGATCGCGTGCAGCACGGCCGAGGGGCCCTTGGCGAGCAGCTCGGGGTCGTCCTGCAGCCGGTGCCTGAGGGCCCGCAGGGAACCCTGCCCGCCGTGCCGGACGGTGATGAAGAAGTCCCGCCCGGTGAAGCACATGACCTCGCCGGTCTCGACGACCTCGCTGTTGGCGGTGAGGCGGTCGTGCTCGACGTAGTGGATGGTCTTGAAGACGGTGAAGAGGGAGTCGTCGTAGCGCTCCAGCTTCGGGCGCTGGTGCGCCTGCACCGCGTCCTCCACGGCCAGCGGGTGCAGCCCGAACTCGCTGGCGATACCGGCGAATTCGGCCTCGGTCGGCTCGTGCAGGCCGATCCACACGAACCCGCCGTCGCGCCGCACGTGGCGCATCGCCTCGTGCGGGCTCAGCGGCTTGTCGGTGTGGACGCGGGCGCCGTCGCGGTACACGGCGCAGTCGACGACGGCCGACGGCGTCCCCGGGTCGCGGGTGGTGTCGTACGCGCCGGTGTCCATGCGCAGACCGCTCTTGCGCAGCGAGGGACGGGACGGGCGGACGACGGCGCGCAGGTCGCGGATCATCGACATGGCAGGCTCCTTCGCATCGGGCAACGAAAGGCCGCTGCGACGGGTGGAACTACCCGGAATGAGGACGTCCTGACTGCGGATGTTTGGCACGTCCACAAAGCGGGGAGCACCGCACCGTCGCGGGGGCGAGGTTCGCTGCGATACAGCTATCGATCCGACGGCGACATCGCTGCTGGATCAGATCAGACAGATCAGGCAAAACGAAACGAAGTGCTCTTCCGTACGAAGACGCGAGCGTGAAAGGCGGCGGTCAGCCAGGACCGGATCAGCTACCTCAGTGGTCGGAAGAGCGAGTGGTACTGCACGGTCGACTTCGATCCATGACAGCCCCACCTCCTCCAGCCGGTCCCCCGTAGGGGAGTCTCACGGCGTCGGGACTCGATCGCGACGCTTCTGCGTGCTGCCCCGAACCACCGGGCAAGAGTATCAGCCGACTGAAGTGTCAAGGCGTTGCTTTGCCCGGTGCTGACGAGTTCTATGCTCGCGGCATGGCTGATGTTCTTCCTTTGGTGGAGGCCCGTTTGCGCACCGCGCTGGGCGAACCGGACGCCCGGGCCGCGGTCACCTTCCTCGGCACGGACCGCATCGAGGTGCTCCGGTTCCAGGAGGGGGACGTCGTCCGCTACGCCACGCTCGGCATGTCCGCCCAGCCCATGACGGACCCCACGGCGATGCTCGCGGATCCGGTCCAGGGCCCGCGCGCCGAACTGGTCCTGTCCGTCCGCGCAGGCCTCGCCGACACCGACAAGGTGCTCCGCCCGCTCGCCGTACTCGCCGCGTCTCCGCAGGTCGAAGGCGTGGTCGTGGCGCCGGGTGCCTCGCTCGACGTGGGGGATCCGCTGTGGCCCGGAGCCCCCTTCACCTCCGTCCTGGTCGCCGAGCCGGGCGGTCTGGTCGAGGACCTGGAACTCGACGCGCCCCTCGACCCCGTACGGTTCCTGCCGCTGCTCCCCATGACCGCGAACGAGGCCGCCTGGAAGCGCGTGCACGGCGCCCAGGCGCTCCAGGAGCGGTGGCTGACGAACGGCACGGACCTTCGCGATCCGTCCCGCACGTCCGTCCCGCTGGAGTGAGCAAGCTCACCAACCCGTGGCCGAAAACCGTCAGTTGGCCCTCCGCCGTACCTGCGGCGGCGGTGTGCTCGCACCTGCCTGTTCCGTCCGGACGGGTGATCGTCCTTGACGTGGGCGGGCCGGGGTAGGACCGTGGGGCCCTATGAGGGGCGAACCCAGTTGCCCGAAGTGTGGTGGCCGGGTCAGGGCTCCCGGACTCTTCGCCGATTCCTGGCAGTGCGATGTGCACGGGACCGTGTATCCGGTGCAGCCCGTGATCCCGCCCAGCGTAGATGCCCTCAACGTCGTGGTGCATCGCACGCAGGTGCCCGTGTGGATGCCGTGGCCCCTGCCGATCGGCTGGCTGTTCACGGGCGTGGCCTGTGCCGGTGACGACCGCAGCGGCGGTCGCGCCTCCGCGGTGGCCTGTTCGGGGCCCGGCCCGCTCGGCGGGATGGGCGAGCTGATCCTGGTGGCCGAGGAGTTGGGCGTCGGCCTCGGCGCGCGGTACGCGGGCATCGACGGCCCCGACCCGGGGCCGTACATGAACGTCGAGAAGCCGCCCCAGGCCAAGGTTCTGGCCGCCGGCCGCCCGACTCCGCTCTGGCATGTCTTCCGTACACCGGACGACCGTGCCGTGTTCGCGGGCGAGGCGCTCGGGATGTGGCTGTGGGCGGTCATCTGGCCCGAACAGTCGGGTCTGTTGATGTACGACGAGCTCGTACTGACCGATTTGCGGGACGCGGGCGCCGAGGTGGAGCTGGTGCCGTGCGGGGCGCTGTCGCCACGGCTGCTGAAACCGTAGGGGCGGCCAGGGCCGTGGCGGGGCGCGAACGGCGGGTGCAGAGGGGCAGGGTTCATAGGGTGTACGGGGGCAGGGTGTAAAGGG
This sequence comes from Streptomyces sp. HUAS ZL42, assembly GCF_040782645.1. Classification (GTDB taxonomy): domain Bacteria; phylum Actinomycetota; class Actinomycetes; order Streptomycetales; family Streptomycetaceae; genus Streptomyces. Next base: position 3,663,295 of record NZ_CP160403.1, on the reverse strand, counting down.
CGTACCGCCGCTGCGGGTGTGACAGGGGGTCCGGAAATCCGGTTATCCTTGGGTGTCCCCTTCCGTCCCGTCACCGCTTGGAGTCCGCGTCGTGCGCATCGATCTGCACTGCCACTCCACGGCTTCCGACGGTACGGACACCCCGGCTGAGCTGGTGCGCAAAGCAGCGGCGGCCGGTCTGGACGTCGTCGCGCTGACCGACCACGACACCACCCGCGGACACGCCGAGGCGATCGCCGCGCTGCCGGAGGGGCTCACGCTCGTCACCGGCGCCGAGCTGTCCTGCCGCGTCGAGGGCATCAGCATGCACATGCTGGCCTACCTCTTCGACCCGGAGGAGCCCGCGCTGCTCGCCGAGCGCGAGCTGGTGCGCGACGACCGGGTGCCGCGGGCCCGGGGCATGATCGCCAAGCTCAACGAGCTGGGTGTTCCGGTGACCTGGGAGCAGGTCTCCCGGATCGCCGGCGACGGCTCCGTGGGCCGTCCGCACGTCGCCACCGCGCTGGTCGAGCTCGGAGTCGTCCCGACCGTGAGCGACGCGTTCACGAAGCAGTGGCTGGCCGACGGGGGCCGGGCCTTCGTGGAGAAGCACGAGACCGACCCCTTCGAAGCGATCCGCCTGGTCAAGGGCGCGGGCGGTGTCGCCGTCTTCGCCCACCCGGGCGCGAGCAAGCGCGGCCGTACGGTGCCGGAGTCCGCGATCGCCGAGATGGCGGCCGCCGGCCTCGACGGCATCGAGGTCGACCACATGGACCACGACCCGGACACCCGGGTGCGGTTGCGTGGGCTCGCCGCCGATCTGGGGCTCCTCGTCACGGGTTCCTCGGACTACCACGGCAGCCGCAAGACCGTCTCGCTCGGCGAGTACACGACGGATCCCGAGGTCTACGGGGAGATCACACGGCGGGCCTTCGGGGCGTTTCCGGTGCCGGGGGCCGGCGGGGCCTGAGGCTCACCCCCGCACGCCCACGTTCACCCTCTTTCCCGCAAGGCCTGTTCACCCATGTTCGACCTCGCCGTGTTCGGCTCCCTCTTCCTCACCCTCTTCGTCATCATGGATCCCCCCGGAATCACCCCGATCTTCCTCGCGCTGACCGCCGGACGTCCCGGCAAGGTGCAGCGGCGGATGGCGTTCCAGGCCGTCTGCGTGGCCGGCGGTGTCATCGCCGTGTTCGGGCTGCTGGGGCATCAGATCCTCGACTACTTGCACGTGTCGGTGCCCGCGCTGATGATCGCGGGCGGGCTGCTGCTCCTGCTGATCGCCCTGGACCTGCTCACCGGCAAGACGGACGAGCCGAAGCAGACCAAGGACGTCAACGTCGCCCTGGTACCGCTCGGGATGCCGCTGCTGGCCGGGCCGGGCGCGATCGTCTCGGTCATCCTCGCCGTGCAGAAGGCCGACAGTGTCGCCACGCAGGTGTCGGTGTGGGTGGCGATCCTTGCCATCCATGTCGTGCTGTGGGTGGTCATGCGGTACTCGCTGCTGATCATCCGGGTCATCAAGGACGGCGGCGTGGTCCTGGTGACCCGGCTCGCGGGCATGATGCTCTCCGCGATCGCCGTGCAGCAGATCATCAACGGGGTCGCCCAGGTGATCCAGGGCTCCTGAGTGCCCCGGGACGCGCAGAGCCCCGTACGGCGTCGGTGCCGTACGGGGCTCTGGAGTCTGTGGCGAGCTGCCCGCGTGTTACGAGGTCGTGCTCTCGGCCGGGCGGATCCAGAGTCGCTGGCCTATGGCGGCGGCCTGCTGAACGATCCGGTTGACGGAGGCGGCGTCCACGACGGTGCTGTCCACGGGCGTGCCGTCGACGTCGTCGAGTCGCATGATTTCGAAGCGCATGGCTTCTCCCTTCGTCTGGTCATCCTCCTGAGGAGAACTACTGAGTGGATGGCCACGGGGCGGTCGTGCCCCCTGTTCCGTTCAGAGTCAACGCGCTGCGTGTTACAGACATTCCCTACGCTAAGGAAATTTTTCGAACGTCTAACTACTGACGCGTAAAAGCCTGCACGGAGACTGATTGGGACCGGTTGTGTTCGCAGCGTGACCGCCGGGACAATGGAGGCGATGAACGACGACCTCGCGGCCCTGAGCGCCCGCATCGACCGCACGAACGAGCTGCTGCAACGCATGCTCGCCGAGGTGGCCAAGACACCCTCGACTCACGCGATCTTCGTCGACGCCGGGTATCTGTACGCGGCCGCGGGACGCCTGATCGCCGGCACCGAGGACCGCCGTGCCTTCGACCTGGACGCCGAGGGCCTGATCGAGGCGCTCATCGACAAGGCCCGCACGATCTTCGCGGACAGCCGGCTGCTGCGGGTCTACTGGTACGACGGCGCGAGACGCCGCATCCACACCGCCGAGCAGCAGTCCATCGCCGAACTGCCGGACGTGAAGGTCCGCCTGGGCAATCTGAACGCCAACAACCAGCAGAAGGGCGTCGACTCCCTCATCCGGTCCGACCTGGAGTCCCTGGCCAGACACCGGGCGATCAGCGACGCGGCGCTGCTGGGCGGCGACGAGGACCTGGTGTCGGCGGTCGAGGCGGCACAGGGGTACGGGGCCCGGGTGCACCTGTGGGGCATCGAGGCCCCCGAGGGCCGCAACCAGGCGGAGCCGCTGCTGTGGGAGGTGGACAGCCAGCGCACCCTCGACCTCGAGTTCTTCAAGCCGTACGTGTCACGGCGCACCGCTCCGGCCTACGAGGTGTCGGCGTCGGCCCGGCCCGCACGTGAGGACGTGCGTTTCGTCGGCGCCCAGATCGCCGCGAAGTGGCTTGCGGCGAGGGGCCGGGAGGCGCTGGTGGAGCTGCTGCCGGGCCACCCCTACCTGCCCGGCTCCGTCGACCAGGACCTGCTGGTGGAGGCGGAGGGCATGCTGCAGTACTCCCTGCGCGGCCAGGCGGACCTGAGACGGGCGCTGCGGGACGGCTTCTGGGAGCACTTGCAGACGCAGTACTAGACGGTGTACTGCCGGGTGTCTTCCGGGCCGTTCCTCTTCTGGCCGTCTTCGTGGAGCCTGTCCCAGTAGTGGGCGAGGGCGTGGGCCGTGGGGAGGGGCTGGTCCAGGTTCGGCGAGTGCTCGGCGCCGGGGACGACCGTCCGGTGCGCGCGCAGTCGTACGGCCATGTCGTCGAGGACGGTCACCGGCCAGGTGTCGTCGCGGGCGCCCGACAGGACGTGGAACGGGAGTGCCACGGCGGCGAGTTCGGCGACACGGTTCGGCTCGATGCACAACTGGCGGCCCGTGGCGATGAGTTGGGCGGGCTTGTGGCCCAGCCAGCGGTGGCGCAGCTGTTCCAGGGTGCCGAAGCCGCGGGCGGGGCCGCCCACTTCCTCGGGCGGGCCCATGGCCAGGATGGCCTCCCACACCTCGGGCATCGTCATCACCGCGAGCGCGTCGTGCAGCAGTTTCACGCGCTGCCGCTGGGAGTCGGAGATCTGGGCGGGGCCCGAGGCGAGGAGGGTCAGCGAGCGGAAGGGGGAGTGGTCGAGGAGGACGGCGGCGCGGGCGATCTGGCCGCCGAGGGAGTGCCCGACGAGGTGCACGGGCGTGTCGAGGGCGGCCGCCTGCGCGAGGACGTCCAGCGCCAACTCGCCCTGCGAGTACACAGATTCGTCGTCAGCGGGGCCGTCCGACTCGTACTGGCCCCGCCCGTCCACGGCGATGGTCCGGTATCCGCGCGCGGCCAGTGGCTCGTGCAGCAGATGGAAGTCCTCCTTGCTGCCGGTGAACCCCGGCAGCAGCATCGCGACGCCCCTCGGCGCGACATCGGGGGCCGCGGGCGTGTCGACGACGGCGAACTCACCGCGGGCGGTGCGCAGAGCGTAGGCGCGAGCGCCGGGGGGCGGAGTGGGCGGCACGGAGGGGGTGGGCGTGGTCACGGGGTGAGGCTAGCGGGTGCCGGGCGGCCTTCCCACGGTGGTTGTCCCGGAAGACCGATGGCCCGGGCCCACGCGGGGTGGGACCGGGCCATCGGCCTTCGGGCGGGGGATCAGCCCTCCGCGGGTTCCGCGGCGGCCGTCGCCTTGCGCGTACGGCGCGCCTTCGGCTTCGCCTCGGCCGCGTCGGCGGCTTCCGCTGCCGAGGCTGCCGTCTTGCGGGTGCGCCGCGGCTTGGCCTCGGGCTCCGGCACGGCCTGCGCCGGGATGCCGGCGGTCTCGGTCGCCTCGACGGCCTTGCGGGTGCTGCGGCGGGGCTTGGCCGCCGCGGCCTCGGCGGTGTCGACGGCGACCTCGGCCGCCGCGGCGGCCTTCCGGGTGCGCCGGGGCTTCGCCTCGGTGACCTCCGGTGCCTCCGCCGTGGCGGTGGCCTTGCGCGTACGACGCGGCTTGGCCTCGGCCGTGTCGACGGCGGTTTCCGCTGCTGCGGCTGCCGTCTTCCGGGTGCGGCGGGGCTTCACTTCCGCGCCCTCGGCCGTGTCGACCGCGGTCTCGGCGGCCGCTGCCGTCTTGCGGATGCGCCGGGGCTTCGCCTCGGGCTCCTGTATGGCCTGCGCCGGGATGTCGGCGGTCTCGGCGGCCGCTGCCGCCTTGCGGGTGCGCCGGGGCTTGGCCTCGGTGGCCTCGGCCGTGTCGACCGCGGTCTCGGCGGCAGCCGTCGCCTTGCGCGTACGGCGGCGCGGCGCGGACTCCGTCGGCTCCGCGCCGGCCTCGGTGGTTTCCGCGGCGGCTTCGGCCGCAGCGGCGGTCTTCCGCGTGCGGCGCGGCTTGGTCGCCGTGGCCTCGGCGGTGTCGACGGCGGTTTCCGCTGCTGCGGCTGCCGTCTTCCGGGTGCGGCGGGGCTTCACTTCCGCGCCCTCGGCCGTGTCGACCGCGGTCTCCGCGGCAGCCGTTGCCTTGCGGGTGCGGCGGCGCGGTGCCGCCGCGGGAGCCTCGGGCTGGACGGCCTCAGCAGTCTCCGGCGTCTCGACGGCCTCCGTCACCGAAGCCGTCGCGGCCGGGTCCGCGGTCTTGCGGGTGCGGCGGCGACGCGGCTTCGACGGGGTGTCGGCGGCCTCGGGAACCGTGCCCTCGGCCGTCGCCACGGCGGCTTCCGCGGCTTCGGCGGTCACGGGCTCGACGGCCGACGTCGCGACGGCCGCGGTCGCCTGCTCCGCCGGGGCCCCGCCGCGCGTACGGCGACGGCGGCGCGGGGTGCGGGAAGCGGTGACCTCCTCCGCCGCGGAGGACTCCTCCGCTGCCGGTGTACCGGCCGGCGCCGACGTCTCGTCCATCGGAGCCCCGCTCCGCGTACGACGGCGACGACGCGGCGTACGGGACGGGCGCTCGCGCTCGGCGGAGCGGGACTCGTCCCGGCCGCCCCGGCCACCACGACCGCGCGCACCGCGGCCGCCCGGCTCGCCCAGGTCCTCCAGCTCCTCCGCGTCGAGCCCGGCGCGCGTGCGCTCGGAGCGCGGCAGTACGCCCTTCGTGCCCTCGGGGATGCTGAGCTCCTCGAAGAGGTGCGGGGACGTGGAGTACGTCTCCGGCGGGTCGTTGAAGTTCAGCTCCAGCGCCTTGTTGATCAGCTGCCAGCGAGGGATGTCGTCCCAGTCGACGAGCGTGATCGCCGTACCCGAATTGCCCGCGCGGCCCGTACGGCCGATGCGGTGCAGGTACGTCTTCTCCTCTTCCGGAGACTGGTAGTTGATGACGTGCGTCACGCCCTCGACGTCGATGCCGCGGGCGGCGACGTCGGTGCAGACGAGCACGTCCACCTTGCCGTTGCGGAACGCGCGCAGCGCCTGCTCGCGGGCGCCCTGGCCGAGGTCGCCGTGGACCGCGCCGGCGGCGAAGCCGCGCTGCTTGAGCTGGTCGGCGAGGTCGGCCGCGGTGCGCTTCGTACGGCAGAAGACCATGGCCAGTCCCCGGCCGTCGGCCTGCAGTATGCGCGCGACCATCTCGGGCTTGTCCATGTTGTGCGCGCGGTACACGTGCTGCGAGATGTTCGCGACCGTCACGCCCTCGTCGTCCGGCGCGGTGGCGCGGATGTGCGTGGGCTGCGACATGTAGCGGCGCGCGAGACCGATGACCGCGCCCGGCATGGTCGCCGAGAACAGCATCGTCTGGCGGCGGGCCGGCAGCAGGTTGATGATCTTCTCGACATCGGGCAGGAAGCCCAGGTCGAGCATCTCGTCGGCCTCGTCGAGGACCAGGCACTTCACGTGCTGCAGGTTGAGCTTCCGCTGGCCGGCGAGGTCGAGGAGGCGGCCCGGGGTGCCGACGACCACGTCGACGCCCTTCTTCAGGGCCTCGACCTGGGGCTCGTAGGCCCGGCCGCCGTAGATGGCGGTGACGCGCACGTTGCGCACCTTGCCCGCGGTCAGCAGGTCGTTGGTGACCTGTGTGCACAGCTCGCGCGTGGGGACGACGACGAGCGCCTGCGGGGCCTCCGTGAGGGCCTCGGGCTGGGCGCGGCCCGCCTCGACGTCGGCGGGGACGGTGACGCGCTCGAGGAGCGGAAGGCCGAAGCCGAGCGTCTTTCCGGTGCCGGTCTTGGCCTGGCCGATGACGTCCGTGCCGGAGAGGGCGACGGGGAGGGTCATCTCCTGGATGGGGAAGGGGGTGATGATGCCGACGGCTTCCAGTGCCTCGGCGGTCTCGGGAAGGATTCCGAGATCTCTGAACGTAGTAGTCAGGGTGCTGCCTCTTCTGTGTGCGCGGTGCGAGGCGAGCGCGGGGGTCTTTGACGGACCGTGCCGGGGACGTCGGCTGCCTTACGGGATGGCCGTAGGGCACGGGACCACTGCCGACGCTCACGGGCCTGTCCGGCGGATCATGCCGGAGACGCGGGGGTCTGGTGCGCCCATCTGCGGCGTTGTCGTCGGTTGCCGACGCTCCGCGTCGACGCCCTCCTCCGCCTTGCAGCTGGACGCACCAGACCCCGCTCACCGGGACTGATCAGGCACCGTGTTTCCCTCCGGCCTGATCCGCCGGACAGGCCCAGCGCTCGAACCGCTGAGGGTGTCCCCCTCCGATCCGCGTACGCGCAGTGCCGTACGGTCAGGGAGGGCTGTCGGGTCGGAGCCGATCGGGCCACCGACCGGGCATCCTCAAACGTGCGGCCCGTCGAATACGCCGTCTCCATAGACGAACGTATTCAGCAGGCGCATTACCACCATACCCCGGAATCGCGCACACGCGATGGCCGATTCGGTCACGTAGTGGTTGTCACACTGATTCACGTCTTAGTTGTCACACTGATTGACCAGGGACTTCCGCCGTGCGGCGAGCGGGCTATTGTGCGCTTCATGACGACCTCTGACAAGCCTGAGAACGCCTCCGACGCAGCCCCCGAACCCGCCGAACACTCAGGAGTCGCCGCCCAGGACTGGGCGAAGGCCTCCGCCGATCCGCAGTACCGGGCCGCGGTCGTCGACCTGCTCGGCGCGCTCGCGTACGGCGAGCTGGCGGCGTTCGAGCGGCTCGCGGAAGACGCCAAGCTGGCGCCGACGCTGGAGGACAAGGCGGAGCTGGCGAAGATGGCGTCGGCCGAGTTCCACCACTTCGAGCGGCTGCGTGACCGGCTCACGGAGATCGGTGAGGAGCCCACGCGCGCGATGGAGCCCTTCGTCGCCGCGCTCGACGGCTTCCACAAGCAGACGGCGCCCTCGGACTGGCTGGAGGGACTCGTCAAGGCGTACGTCGGCGACTCCATCGCCAGCGACTTCTACCGCGAGGTCGCGGCCCGTCTCGACTCCGACACCCGCGCCCTCGTGCTGGCCGTCCTCGACGACACCGGGCACGCCGGTTTCGCCGTCGACCGGGTGCGTGCCGCGATCGACGCCGACCCGCGCGTGGGCGGGCGGCTCGCGCTGTGGGCACGGCGGCTGATGGGCGAGGCCCTGTCGCAGTCCCAGCGGGTCGTCGCGGACCGGGACGCGCTCTCCACCATGCTCGTGGGCGGCGTCGCGGACGGCTTCGACCTCGCCGAGGTCGGCAAGATGTTCTCCCGCATCACCGAGGCGCACACGAAGCGGATGGCGGCGCTGGGGCTGGCGGCCTAGGACCTGTCGCGGGCTGGCGGCCTAGGACCCGCGGCCCCTACGCCGGTGCCGATCGTCGGCGGAGTCTTCCCGTGGGGCGCAGCAGCAGGGACAGCGAGGCCGCGGAGACGATCGCCGCGCCGACGAGGATCAGCAGGAAGTTGCCGGGGCCCAGGGCGCTGTGCGTGACGAAGGCACCGATGAGGGCTCCGGCGACACCCGTGGTCAGCACCAGGGAACGAGCGGGCAGGCGGTGGGAGAGCCGGTGGACCGCGGTCCACGCCAGCAGGAGACCGAGGAGTGCGGAGCCGAGTGCTTCGAACAACATCATGGGGTCCCTCCCACACGGCCACACTGCTCGCTACGGTCGTAGCCCGTCATACCCGTGGCCTGCGGAATGCAATCCTCCCTGTGCGTGCGCCCCGCGCTCCCTGTGAGACGGGGAAAAACGCGTGGGGCCCGGCGACTTTCCGTCGCCGGGCCCCACGCGTGCTGTCTGTCTACAGCGCCCCGAAACCCACCTTGCGCGGGGCCGGCTCGCCGAGCTCGACGTAGGCGAGGCGTTCGGCCGGGACGAGGACCTTGCGGCCGTGCTCGTCCACGAGGGTCAGCAGCTGCGACTTCCCGGCCAGTGCCTCGGCCACGATCCGCTCGACCTCCTCGGCACTCTGACCGCTCTCCAGAACGATCTCGCGGGGCGCGTGCTGCACGCCGATCTTGACCTCCACGGCTATGTCCCTCCGACGGTCAGTGAAGTGCGCGACCTTCCGCGCCGTACGCAGCACACATTAGCCCGGTGAGGGGACGTACACGCTCCGCGCCAGCACGCCAGGAGCGAACAGCGGACGGGAACAAACTCCCGGCCCCGGGTCAGTCAGTGGTGCGGTTCGGTGCCGTGCAGCGGGAATCCCGCGATGCCGCGCCACGCCAGGGAGGCCAGCAGCTGGACCGCCTGGTCGCGCGGGACACTGCGGTCGCTGTGCAGCCAGGAGCGGGCCACCACCTGGGCGAGCCCGCCCAGACCGGAGGCGAGCAGCATCGACTCCGCGCGCGAGAGGCCGGTGTCCTCGGCGATGACGTCGCAGATCGCCTCGGCGCACTCGTTCGTCACCTTGTCGACGCGCTCGCGCACCGCGGGCTCGTTCGTCAGGTCCGACTCGAAGACCAGGCGGAAGGCGCCGCCGTCGTCCTCGACGTACGCGAAGTACGCGTCCATCGTCGCCCGTACACGCTGCTTGTTGTCGGTCGTCGACGCGAGCGCCCCCCGCACGGCCTGGATCAGCGACTCGCAGTGCTGGTCCAGCAGGGCGAGGTAGAGGTCGAGCTTGCCCGGGAAGTGCTGGTAAAGGACCGGCTTGCTGACGCCGGCGCGCTCGGCGATGTCGTCCATCGCGGCCGCGTGGTAGCCCTGTGCCACGAAGACTTCCTGGGCGGCGCCCAGCAACTGGTTCCGTCGGGCTCGACGCGGCAGGCGCGTGCCCCGCGGGCGTGCCGCCTCTGTCTGCTCGATGGCTGTCACGCCGCCTCCCAAAATCGTCCACATGCGGTGTGCGCCGCGCCGCCATCGTACTTTTCGGTAACCGTGGTGTGCGCGGTGCGAGCGCAGAATTTCACGTACCGGACGGTGACGAAAGCGCTGTAGAAGGTTTCAAGCGCAGACATAGGGGGCAAAAAGTCGCCTCTTTCCTGTTCAGCGCGGTGCCGGGGTTCGTCGACGGTGGTCGACGTCAGCGATAGTCGTCCTCGTCGATGGAGACGACGCGTGCCTGCTCGACGAGGTCGGCCTCGTTCGCGCGGGCCGGGTCCACGCCCTCGAGGGGGTCGTCGCGGTCCGGCGAGATGTCCGCGTGCTGTTCCGCGGCGTCGTTCTCGGGGGCCTCGACGTCGAAGTCCGCGGCGTTCGCCTCCTCGAACTCCTCGAGCGCCTCGGGGTCGGTCGGGTCAACGGCCATGGTGGGCTCCCTTCCTACGAATGTCCCTGGAAGAAGCAGGGGCCACAGCGGGTGCCCTCTGTACGAGCCTAGGAGACACCCGCTGCGGACGCTATGCGATGCGCGGTCGCGGTTGCGCGATCTGTGAACGGGCTCGTGCGATCCGTGTCCGGTCACCTGCGATGTGTGCCCGGTCGTGCTTGATCCTCCATCAGTCTGTGACCGCGAACACACAAACCGCGGCGTGATCGTCTCGTAACATTGCTGCATGTCTTCGACCGAGCTGCCGTCCGTGCCGCCCACCAGTGTGCTTCCGAAGACGGCACCCGTCAGGGTGGGGGAGGGCGAGCGGCTCAGGTCGGTCGGGCTGCCGGGAGTCACGCTGACGGTCCGGTCGAGACCGCCGGCGCGCGAGGGGCTGCCGCCCGCGCTGTACGTGCACGGCCTCGGCGGTTCCTCGCAGAACTGGTCGGCGCTGATGATGTTGCTGGACGGCATCGTGGAGAGCGAGGCCGTCGACCTGCCCGGCTTCGGCGACTCCCCGCCACCTGACGACGGCGACTACTCCGTGACGGGGCACGCGCGTGCGGTGATCCGCCACCTCGACGCGGCCCGGCGCGGTCCCGTGCATCTCTTCGGCAACTCCCTCGGTGGCGCCGTCGCGACGCGGGTCGCCGCGGTGCGGCCCGATCTCGTCCGGAGCCTCACGCTCGTCTCGCCCGCGCTGCCGGAGCTGCGCGTGCAGCGGAGCGCGGTGCCGACGGCGCTGCTCGGAGCGCCGGGCGCGGCCGCGCTCTTCACCCGGTTCACCAGGGAATGGACGGCTGAGCAGCGGGTGCGGGGTGTCATGGCACTCTGCTACGGGGACCCCGGGCGGGTGACGCCCGAGGCGTTCCGGCATGCGGTGGAGGAGCTGGAACGGCGGCTGGAGCTGCCGTACTTCTGGGATGCGATGACGCGGTCCGCGCGCGGGCTCGTCAACGCGTACACACTGGGCGGCCAGCACGGTCTGTGGCGCCAGGCCGAACGGGTCCTCGCTCCGACGCTCCTCGTCTACGGCGGCCGCGACCAGCTCGTCGGCTTCCGCATGGCCCAGAGGGCGGCGCGCGCGTTCCGCGACTCACGGCTCGTCACGCTGCCGGAGGCCGGTCACGTCGCGATGATGGAGTATCCGGAGACGGTGGCGACGGCGTTTCGGGAGCTGCTGAAGGATACGCAGGGGGCTGCGGGGGGCGGTGAGTCCCCGAGTGCCCCCGGGGCCGGCCGTGAGGCCGAGGGTGTGTCAGGTGATGACGCCGGGAGCACATCCGAGGATGATGCCAAGGCATCGGGCAACACTGGCGCGGGGAGCTGAGACGCGACGTGGGACGCCACAGCCGACGTGGACCTGCTCCCAAGAGCGCGCCCAAGGCTGCACCAAAAGGCAATAAAGCGGACTCTGCGGGGCAGCGTCGGGTGCCGGGAGCGCCCCCCGTGGGTGGGGGACCGGGGCCCGGGTACGGAGGGCCGCGGCTGCCCGACGGCACCCCGGCGCACGGTTTCCCGAGGCTGCCCGATGGCACTCCCGCGCGTGGTGTTCCGCGGCTGCCTGACGGCACTCCCGCGCGTGGTGTGCCACGTCTGCCTGACGGCACTCCCGCGCACGGCTTTCCGAGGCTGCCCGACGGCACTCCCGCGCACGGCTTCCCTCGTTACCCCGACGGCACTCCGGCCCACGGCGTCCCCCAGGTTCGCGGCGGGCATCCCGAGCAGCGTGAACACGGCGGCGGCTGGGGCCAGTTGAGCGGGCGGGCCGGGGCCGCCGGGTCGGCCGGTCCCGCCTTACCGCGCCAGCGGACCGCGCCGACGCCCGCGGCGGCCCCGCGGCAGGACTACCTCGACGCCTTCGCCGAGGACGACGACGTCTTCGCGCGTCGCGCCACCTCCGCCGCCACGCCCCGTACGCTCGCCTCCGTGCACACCGCGGACCCCCACGCCGCCGTCACCGACTGGGACACCGGACCCGGGATCGAGAACGACACCGGCGACGACGTCCCGCCGGCCGGCGAGCCCGCGCCGGCCAAGGGCGGCAAGGGTCGCGCCTTCACCGGCATCGCGGCCGCCGCCGTCACCACCGTCCTCGCCGTCATCGTGGCCGGACAGGTCACGCACGGGAGCGACGACAGCGCTGTGCGGTCGCAGTCCGCCACCGACCAGGCCCGGGACGCCCGCGACCCCGCGTCCCGCGGGGACGACCGGCCGAGCCAGTCCGCGTCACCCGGCATGGAGACGCTGACGTACGACCAGAAGATGGACCAGACGTACGCGCTCAGCCCCACACTGAAGGGCTCGGGAAAGTTCGACGCGGTACCCGGCGTCGACAAAGCACCCGGCAAAGGGCAGAAGTACACCTACCGCGTCGACGTCGAGCAGGGGCTCGGCCTCGACGGTGAACTGTTCGCGCAGGCCGTGCAGAAGACGCTGAACGACGACCGGAGCTGGGCCCACAACGGTGCCCGCACCTTCGAGCGCATCTACTCCGGCAAGCCCGACTTCGTGATCACCCTCGCCAGCCCGGGCACCACCGCCTTCTGGTGCGCCAAGTCCGGCCTGGACACGACCGAGGACAACGTCTCCTGCGACTCCGCCTCCACCGAACGCGTGATGATCAACGCCTATCGCTGGGCGCAGGGCTCGAAGACATACGGTGACCAGATCCACGCCTACCGGCAGATGCTGATCAACCACGAGGTCGGCCACCGCCTCGGCAACCACCACGTCACCTGCAACAAGGACGGCGAACTCGCCCCGGTCATGCAGCAGCAGACCAAGTTCCTCGACCACGGCGGAATCCACTGCAAGGCCAATCCCTGGCCGTACCCAGGGGAATGACGGGGCGTCGCCATCTGATCTCTTAGCGTGACCGAACGCGGTCCGTGCGGGAAAGTTACGAGGGTTCACCCCTTTCGGTGGCGCGACGGACAACCGTCCGTCGCGCCACCGTCATGTCCGCATACGTTCGTCCCGCTGCGAGCCGCCGAGCCAACGGCGGCTCCCCAGACGGGAGATCGGGGGTGCACTCGTGCGCATCGGACTGCTTACGGAGGGTGGCTATCCATATGTGAGCGGTGACGCCGGACTCTGGTGCGACCGGCTCGTGCGCGGGCTCGGGCAGCACGAGTTCGACATCCACGCGCTCAGCCGCAGCGAACGCCAGGAGGACGAGGGCTGGGTCGACCTGCCGCCGCAGGTCCGCCGGGTGCGGACGGCGCCGCTGTGGACGGCCGAGGACGACGGGGTCGTGTATGCGCGCGGCGCGCGCCGGAGGTTCGCCGAGCACTACGGCGACCTCGTGGCAGCACTGTGCGCGGCGCCCTCCGCGCAGGAGCCGGCCGCTGAGGCGGACCGTTTCGGCAGCGCGCTGTACGGGCTCGCCGAACTCGCCCGCGACGAGGGCGGTCTCGTCGGCGCACTCCGCTCCGAAACCGCCGTACGTGCCCTGGAGCGCGCATGTCGGGCGCCCGGTGCGCTGCGTACGGCGCGCGAGGCTCGCGTACCGGATCTGCTCGCCGTGGCCGCGCACCTGGAACGAGCCCTGCGCCCCCTCTCGCTCGACTGGTACGAGGACGACAGCCTCGGCTCGGTCGACCTGTGTCATGCCACGTCGGGAGGCGCGGCCGCGCTGCCCGGACTGCTCGCCCGGCACTTCTCGGGCGTACCGCTGCTGGTGACCGAGTACGGCGTGCGGCTGCGCACGCACTACCTCACGTCCCCGGAGTCCGCGCCCGCGGTGCGGTCCCTGCTTGCCGCCTTCCAGGGCCGGCTGGCCGCCGAGGTCTACCGGCAGGCAGCCCGCATCACGCCCGGCAATGCGCACGCCCGCCGCTGGCAGGAGCACTGCGGCGCGGACCGCGACAAGATCCGCACCGTCTACCCGGGTATGGACGCGTCCTGCTTCGCCGAGGTCGGCGAGTCCTCGGAGTGCGCCGACCCGGACACGCTGGTCTGGGTCGGCCGGGTGGAACCGGCCAAGGACCTGGTGTCGCTGCTGCACGCCTTCGCGGAGATCCGCAAGGAGGAGCCGAAGACCCGTCTGCGCGTCATCGGCACCCCCGCGGGGGCCGAGGGCGCGGCCTACCTCGGTCACTGCAAGGCGCTCGCCGCGCAGCTCTTCCCCGACGAGGCGGAGGGCCCGCACGCCGTGGGTGACAACCCGGTGTCCTTCGAGGAGACCGGCGGCCCGGATGCTCCGACCCTGGCCGACGCGTATGCCGCGGGCGCCGTGGCCGTCCTGTCCAGCGTCGTCGAGGGCTTCCCGATCGGCCTGGTCGAGGCGATGTTCTGCGGCCGCGCGACGGTGTCGACCGACGTCGGCGCGGTGGTGGAGGTCATCGGCGGCACCGGGCTGGTCGTCCCCCCGCGCAATCCGCGGGCGCTCGCCGAGGCGTGCATGGCACTGCTGCGCGACCCCGAGCGCCGTGAGCGCCTCGGCGCCGCCGCGCGCGCCCGCGCACTCGAACTGTTCACTGCCGAACAGAACGTCGCGGCATTTCACGGCATTTACCTGGAGATCGTCTCGCACTGCCCGGTCACGCGGGTCGTCCTCGACGCCACGGGGGAGCCGCTGCCGTTCTCCGTTCCCGCGGAGGCCCACCTGCCCGGCCGCTGGACCGGCCCGGCACCCCACGGCGTGGGCGGGGGCGGCATGCCTGCGATGTCCGCCGGGGAGGGAGCGCGATGAGTGGTCTCGGCGAACTGGACCGGCCCGGGACACCGGGGAGCCCCGGGGCGTGGGACGAGCCGTCGGAGGAGTGGCTCGCGGAGGAGACGGGGGCCCCCGAGCCGACCCCGTCCGAACCGGAAGGCGGCAGCGCGGACACGGAAGCCGCATCTGCCGGAGGCCCGGCGGCCGCCCGCAAACCGGCCGCTGCAGCCCCCCGCCGTGGTGCCGCGGATCCCGTGAAGGGCCTGATGCACCGCCACCGCGAATTGTGCGAACGGGCCGTCGACCCCTTGGAGATCGCCGCGGGCCTGGAGGCCCACGGCGTCACCGACCGGACCGCGGCACGCTTCCGCCATCGCGATGTCTTCTCCCTCGCAGAGGAGATGTACGCCCGTGTCCCCCGGGACGGAGAGACACCCCGATGCCCCGAGCCGCCCGTGCTCCCGCGGCCCGGCGTGGGCTGGACCCTGCTGACCCTCGTGCCGGGTGCGCTGTGCGCCGCGACCATGGTCGGGCTGAGCCTCACCAGGGGGCGGCCGCACCTCCTCGTGGCCGTCGGGGGCATCCTCGCCGTGGCCCTCGGCCTGCGCGCGGCCCTGCGCCGCGGCCCGCTGAGCGCGCAGCACGGCCCGCATGCGGTCCCGCACGCCACCGCCCCCTGGACCATCTGGCTCCTCGCCTACGCCGCGCTGGGCGGCGGCCTGCTCCGGACAGCCCTCGAAGGCGGCCCCGACGGGCTACCGACCGGCACGGCCGAAGGCTCCTGGCCGCTCGCCCCCACCGCCTCCCTCCTGGCCCTCGCGCTGGCCTGCACTCCCGCGGCCTGGACCGCCCACCTGTTCGCCACCGGCGCGCGCCGCAGACTCGCCGCGAGCCGCGGCCTGGAGGAGTTCGCCGCCTCCGTGCGACCGCTGCTGCTCGGCACGTTCGCCCTGTTCCTGTGCGCGCTCGCGGCTCTGCTCGCCCTGTGCGCCACCGCCCTGGGCCAGCCCGCCGCCTACGCCGAGGTTCTCACCCTCGGTGCGCTCCTCCTGCTCGCCCGCCTCCTCACCGTCCACGGCTTCACCCATGCCCCGGCGGTCGTCCTCGCGGCCACGGCCATGACCGAAGCCGCCACGCTGACCACGGTCTTCGCAGGGCGCCTTCCCGGCTGCGGCTTCCTGGCCGTCCCCGCCGAGACCCTCGTGCACACCTGGGGCCCGGCCGGCGTCCCGGCCCTCGTCTGCGGAGCTGCGGCCCTGGCCCTGCTCGTCCACGCCACCCGCCGGCTCACCCGGGCCTCGGCCCACGTGCGACCGGACGAACCATGGTGACGCGACGCCGCCGACCGCGCTCCCCCCGACCCTCGCAGGCATCCGCACCGTCCCTGAAGGAGAACACCAGATGACCACCTCCCGACCCGGAGCATCCGGCGCCCAAGGCGCACCCGGAGCCGCCGGAACGCACACCCCGGGAGCGGCCCGATGAGAGTCCTGCTGATCGGAGCCAACGGCTACCTCGGCCGCTTCGTCGCCGACCGCCTGCTCGCCGACCCGGCCGTCCAGCTCACCGCGCTCGGCCGCGGCGACGACGCGGACGTCCGCTTCGACCTCGCGTCCGGCAGCCCCGGCGCCCTCACCCGCTTCCTCGGCGCGGTCCACCCCGGCGTCGTCATCAACTGCGCAGGCGCCACCCGCGGCGGTGCCCGCGAACTCACCCGGCACAACACCGTCGCCGTCGCGACCGTCTGCGAAGCACTGCGCCGCAGCGGCTGCGGCGCCCGTCTGGTGCAGATCGGCTGCGGCGCCGAGTACGGGCCCAGCCAGCCCGGCTCCTCCACGGCCGAGGACGCCGTGCCGCGCCCCGGCGGCCCGTACGGCGTCAGCAAACTCGCCGCCACCGAACTGGTCCTCGGCTCCGGGCTGGACGCGGTCGTCCTGCGCGTCTTCTCACCCGCCGGACCCGGCACGCCCGCCGGCTCCCCGCTCGGCCGCCTCGCCGAGGCCATGCGCCGCGCCATGCAGTCGGGCGACGGCGAGCTCAAACTCGCCGGTCTCGGCGCCCAACGCGACTTCGTCGACGTGCGCGACGTGGCTCGCGCCGTGCACGCCGCCTCGCTCTCAGCCGCGCAGGGCGTCATCAATATCGGTTCGGGCCGCGCCGTCCGCCTGCGCGACGCCGCCGCCGTCCTCGCCCGCGTGGCCGGGTACGGCGGGGCCCTCCACGAACTCGACGGGCCACCCGGTCCCCTGAGGGCGACCATCGGCCACCCCAGGACCGAATCCGACCACGCGGCTCCCGTCGCGTACCCGTACCCCGACGGCTGCGGCAGCTGGCAGCAGGCCGATGTGCGCACGGCACGCGATCGGCTGGGCTGGCGGCCCCGGATCAATCTCGAGGAGTCCCTGGCCGACATCTGGATGGAGGCGGCATGCCGTATCTGACCAGTTCGAAACCGGGCACCGCGAGCACCGACGTCCGCACGGGATTCGGCGTCCCCGGCCTCGCGCACCCTTTGCTCGCGCCGGCCGAGTGGGGTGGACTCGCCCGCCCCGGCACACCCCTGCACTGGGTCGTCCTCAACGTCGCCGACGGCCCCGGAGCCCGTCCCGACACGCACTGCCTCGATGCGGCGGGTCGGCTTCGCAACGCGGGCGTCCGCGTCCTCGGCCACCTCGACACCGCCCACGGAGCCCGCGCCTTCGCCGACGTGGTCTCCGACGCGCGCCGGTACCTCGACTGGTACCAGGTCGACGGGTTCTTCCTGGGTCGCTGCCCCGCCGAACGGGCCGTGCTTCCCCGGATCCGCCGCACGGTGGCCACGCTCCGCGCGCTCCGTGACGAGGCCCACATCGTCCTCGCACACGGCACCCACCCGTGCCCGGGCTACCTCGAGAACGCCGACCAGCTCGTCACCTTCTCGGGCTCCTGGACCGAGTACCGTTGGTCCCAGGTGGCCGAGTGGACCGCCGAGTACCCGCCCGAGCGCTTCTGTCACTTCGTGCACGGCGTCCCGCGCGGTCACCTCGACGAGGCCCTGCGCATCGCCCGCTGGCAGGGCGCCTCGACGATCTGGTTCACCGATCGCACGGACGGCGGCGGCCGCGTCGACCCCTGGGAGACCATGCCCGGCTACTGGGACGAGATCGTCTCGCGGATCGGGACGGGTGTCTCGGAATGAAAAAGGCCGTGGCACTGTTACGGGGAGAACAACTGTAGTGATTGACCGACCAACGGAGTCCCCGTGTCGCTGCCACCCCTGGTCGAGCCGGCCCCCGAGCTCACCGTAGACGAGGTCCGCAGGTACTCCCGCCACCTGATCATTCCCGATGTCGGGATGGACGGGCAGAAGCGGCTGAAGAACGCCAAGGTGCTGTGTGTGGGCGCCGGCGGCCTGGGCTCGCCGGCGCTGATGTACCTGGCCGCCGCGGGCGTCGGCACGCTCGGCATCGTGGAGTTCGACGAGGTCGACGAGTCGAACCTGCAGCGTCAGATCATCCACAGCCAGGCCGACATCGGCCGCTCCAAGGCCGAGTCCGCGCGTGACAGCGTCAAGGGCATCAACCCGTACGTGAACGTGATCCTTCACGAGGAGCGGCTCGAGGCCGACAACGTGATGGACATCTTCAGCCAGTACGACCTGATCGTCGACGGCACGGACAACTTCGCGACCCGCTACCTGGTCAACGACGCCTGTGTGCTGCTGAACAAGCCGTACGTGTGGGGTTCGATCTACCGCTTCGACGGCCAGGCCTCCGTCTTCTGGTCCGAGTACGGCCCCTGCTACCGCTGCCTCTACCCGGAGCCCCCGCCCCCCGGCATGGTCCCCTCCTGCGCCGAGGGCGGCGTCCTGGGCGTGCTGTGCGCGTCCATCGGCTCCATCCAGGTCACCGAGGCCATCAAGGTCCTCACCGGCACGGGTGAGCCGCTGGTCGGCCGCCTGATGATCTACGACGCCCTGGAGATGCAGTACCGCCAGGTCAAGGTGCGCAAGGACCCCAACTGCGCGGTCTGCGGCGAGAACCCGACCGTCACCGAGCTCATCGACTACGAGGCCTTCTGCGGCGTCGTCTCCGAGGAGGCCCAGGAGGCGGCCGCCGGCTCGACGATCACTCCCAAGCAGCTCAAGGAGTGGATCGACGACGGCGAGAACATCGAGATCATCGACGTCCGCGAGATCAACGAGTACGAGATCGTCTCGATCCCCGGCGCCAAGCTGATCCCGAAGAACGAGTTCCTCATGGGCGCCGCCCTGGAGACCCTTCCGCAGGACAAGAAGATCGTCCTGCACTGCAAGACGGGTGTCCGCAGTGCGGAAGTCCTCGCGGTCCTGAAGTCCGCGGGCTTCGCGGACGCCGTGCACGTCGGCGGCGGTGTGATCGGCTGGGTCAACCAGATCGAGCCGCACAAGCCGGTCTACTGACCCTCGGCTCGTCCCGCTGTCCGGTCGGCGGGGGCTTCGCGCACCACGGGTGCCCGAAGCCCCCGCCGCCGTCATGAGCAGACCTTGCCGTCCCTCGGCACCGTCCCCCGCAGCAGATACGCGTTCACCGTCGAGTCGACGCAGTCGCTCCCGCTCCCGTACGCCCCGTGCCCCTCGCCCCTCCAGGTGAGGACCACACCGACGTCCTTGCCCAGTTCGTCCGCCATCCTGCGGGCGCCCTCGTACGGCGTGGCCGGGTCCCCGGTGTTGCCGACCACCAGGATCGGCGCCGCACCCGGCGCGCTCACCTCCGGGCTGTCGTGCTGCCCGGCCACGGGCCAGTCGTGGCACCAGCCGGCCGTGTCCCAGCCCAGGAAGGGCCCGAAGACGGGCGAGATCTTCTCGAACTCGGGCAGCAGCTTCTCGGTCTCCTCCAGCGTCGGCCGCTGCTTGTCGTCCAAGCACGATATGACCCGTTGCGAGTGGGTCGTCGTGCCGTAGTGCCCCGAAGCGTCCCGCTCGTTGTAGCCGTCGGCGAGCGCCAGCAGCTCGGAGCCGTCCCCTTCCTCGGCCGCGTCCAGGGCGCTGGTCAGGCTCGGCCAGCCGGACTCGCTGTACAGCGGCAGGACGATGCCCGTGACGGCGAGGGTTTGCGTCAGCTTCCGCCCCGACGAGGTGGGCAGCGGGTCCGCGTCGATCCGCTTCAGCAGGTCGGCGATCTTCTGCGTGCCCCGCTCGGGGTCCTGGCCCGTGGACTTCAGATAGTCGTTCAGCGCGCGCTGGAAGCCCCTGGTCTGGTTCTCGGCGTGGCCCACGGTGTCGGCGCTCGGGTCGACGACCGCGTCGAGAATCATGCGCCCCACGTTCTTCGGGAAGAGGTGGGCGTAGACGCCGCCCAGCTCGGTGCCGTACGAGATGCCGAAGTAGTGCATCTTCGCGTCGCCGAGGACCTGACGCATGAGGTCCATGTCGCGGGCGGTGTCGGTCGTCGACACATGCGCCATCAACTCTCCGGCGGCCTTCTGGCAGCCCTTGCCGAAGTCGGTGGCGTCCTTGAAGTACGCCTGTTCCTCGGCCGGGGTGTCCGGAGTGGCGTCGACCGACTCGGCGGCCTCGATGTCCTTGTCGCTGCGGCAGCGGATGCCCCTGCTGCCACCGACGCCGCGCGGGTCCCAGCTGACCAGGTCGTACCGCTCGTGCAGTGGGGAGACCGTGGAGGCGTACGACGGCATCATGGACACGCCCGAGCCACCGGGCCCGCCGAAGTTGAACAGGAGCGAGCCGATGCGGTCGCCGCCGCGCGCCTTGGTGCGGATCAGAGCGAGCCCGATCGTCTTGCCGTCCGGCTTCGACCAGTCCAGCGGCACCTTCAGCGTCGCGCACTGCCAGTCGCTGCCCGGCGCGGGGGAGTCCGAGGTGGCCCTGCAGCGTCCCCAGTCGAGCTTCTGCGAGGTCAGGGAGGCGGGCAGCGCGGAAGCCGGGTCCGAGGAGCCGGACGACGCGGTGGCCGATGCCCTCGCGTTCCCCGTTCCCTTGCCGTCCTCCCCGTCGCCCGACGTGCTGCTGCAGCCCGCCACCATCAGTGCGGCGACGGTACCGAGAGCCGTCCATCGTGCGATACGCGCCATGTGCCCTTCCCCCCTTGCAGGCCGTCCGCACCGAGCGTCAGACGGCTGTCAGGCCATAGTAGGCGGATCAAGCCCGACCCGCCCGACCCTGTGGATAACCTTCTGACCTGCAAGTTTTCCAGGCAATCGGCTTGCGGGGGACTCTGCTGGACGAACGGCCGCTAGGTGCAGACAGTTCCCGCCGCCGGAACCTTCCCGTCCAGCAGATAGCCGTCCACCGCGTCCTTCACGCACTTGTTCTTGCTGTCGTACGCGCCGTGCCCCTGCCCCTTGTACGTCAGCTCGACGCCGACGCCCCTGCCCAGGGCGTCCACCATCTTCCGGGCGCCCTCGTAGGGCGTCGCCGGGTCGCCGGTGTTGCCCACGACGAGGATCGGCGCGGATCCGGGCGCGCTCACGTCCGGATGGTCGGCGGCGCCCGGCACGGCCCAGTCCGTGCAGCTGAGCATGGACCAGGCCATGAAGTCTCCGAACAGCGGCGAAGCGGCCCGGAACTCCGGCAGCTTCCGCTCCACATCGCCGGTGGAGTAGCGGGGTTTGTCGTCGGAGCAGTTGATGGAGACGTTGGCCGCCGCGATGTTGCTGTACTCGCCGTTCTCGCTGCGCCCGTTCAGCGAGTCGGACAGCAGCATCAGGATCCTGCCGTCGCCTGCGTACGCCTGCTCCAGGCCCTCGGTGAGGTACTCCCAGAAGTCCTTGGAGTACAGGGCCTGAGCGATGCCGTTGGTCGCCGCGGTCTCGGTCAGCTCGCGCGGGAAGACGCCCGGGATCGGCTTGCGGTCGAGGTCCTTCAGGAGCGTGGCGATACGGTCCTTCACGTCCTGCGTGGTGTCCCCGACGGGGCAGTCCTGGGGCTTGGACGTGCAGTCGTTCGCGTAGTTGTCGAGCGCGCGCTGGAAGCCCCTGGCCTGCCCCAGCGAGCCCTGCTCGGGCGTCTGCGTCGGGTCCACGACCGCGTCGAAGACGGCGCGTCCCACCTTCTTGGGGAACAGGTGGGCGTAGACACCGCCGAGTTCGGTGCCGTACGAGATGCCGAAGTAGTACAGCCGGTCGTCGCCGAGTACCTCACGCATGAGATCCATGTCGCGGGCCGCGTCGGTCGTGCGCACGTTCGGCAGCATCTCCTCGGAGTGGTCCTCGCAGGCCTCGTTGAACTCCTTGGTGTTGTCCAGGAACTCCTTGCGCTCGGTGGCGTCGTCGGGAGTCATGTCCTGCTGGAAGTACGCGTCGAGCTCCTGGTCGTTCTCGCAGACGACCGGGGAGCTGCGGCCGACCCCGCGGGGGTCGAAGCTCACGAGGTCGTAGCGGGTGCGCAGTTTCGCGTAGTCCTCACCGAACGCGGGGAGCGTGGTGACGCCGGAGCCGCCGGGCCCGCCGAAGTTGAAGACCAGCGAGCCGATCCGCTCGCTCTTGCCGCCGCTCGCCTTCGCCCGGATCAGCGCGATCCGGATCGTGTCGCCTTTGGGGTCGTCCCAGTCGAGCGGCGCCTTCATCGTGGCGCACTGCCACTTGGCGCCGCCCGGCAGGGGCGAGGGGGCGCTGCCGCCGCCCTCCGCCTGCGACGGGGCCGGGCAGTCTTTCCAGCTCAGCTTCTGTGCCGTCAGGTCCTCGTCCTCGGAGTCGTTGCTGCAGCCCGTCACCAGTAGGAGGGCGATGGCGGTCACGGCAACGGCGCGCAGGCGAGAGGGGCTCGGCATGCTCCCATCCTGCGGGCGGGCACGGCAGGGCGCGCGGGGCAACGGCCGTACGAGGTAACGGCAGCCATGTGCCGGAAGGACTGTCCGGCAGGCAGCCGCCGTCGTCCTAGAGCGCCTCCTTGCGGGAGAGCTGGTTGAAGGCCAGCCAGCCGGGCAGCACCGGCAGCCACAGTGTCAGCAGCCGGAACAGCAGCACCGCGGGCGCGGCGACTTCCTTGGGCAGCCCCACCGCGATCAGACCGACCGTCAGGGTGGCCTCCACCGCGCCGACACCGCCCGGCGTCGGGGCGGCGGAGCCGAGCGCGTTACCGGCGAGGAAGACGACGGCGACACTGGCGATGCTGATGGAGGTCGACTCGTCGCCGAAGGCACGGATCGACGCGTCCAGGCACATCACGAAGCAGGCCGTCAGCAGCAGCATCCCGCCGATGCCGGTGATCAGCTTCTGCGGCCGCTGCAGAACGTCGAGCATGCGCGGTACGACCCCCGCGAACAGCGACCTCACGCGTGTGACGACGAATTTCCGCATGAGCGGCACCGACGTCACCACGAGTACGAGCACCGCCACGGTCAGCAGACCCGCGATGACCGTCCTGGACGGCGACAGCGACGGGGTTTTCTCGGTGCCGGTCAGATAGCCGAAGGACAGCAGCATCAGGATGTGGCAGCCGAGCCCGAAGAGCTGCGACGCGCCGACGCTCGCCACCGCGAGCCCCGGCCGCACTCCCGCGCGCTGCAGGAAACGCGTGTTCAGGGCGACACCGCCCACCGCGGCCGGCGCCACGATCTTCACGAACGACCCGGCGACCTGTGCCGCGACCGTCCGCAGGAAGGGCACTCGTTCCGGCACGAAACCGAGCAGGGCCATCGCCGCGGCGACGTAGCTCAGCGCCGAGAACGCCACGGCCGCGGCGACCCAGCCCCATTCGGCGTTGGCGACGAGGGGACCGAACTCGATGTGGGTGAGCTGGGTCAGCAGGAAGTACGCGCCGATGGCGCCGGCGATCAAGCTGATCAGTGTGCGCGGCCGCACCCGCTCGAGCCGGGCGGGCTCGACCGGCGCCTGTGGCCTGATCCGCAGCATCTCGTGGCGGATCTGCGTGAGCAGGTCCTCCTCGCGCGCCCCCTCCAGTGCCTCGTCCAGGGCCCGCTTCTCGGCCCGCGCCTCCGCGCGCACCGCCTTCTTGCCGGGCTTGTCGAGTATGGGCACGGCCTCGCCCCCGGCCGTCTCCGCACGGGCCTGCCTGGCCAGCCGGGACGCCTCCAGGACGGCCTCCCGCTCGCGCTGCGCCCGCTCCCGGGCCAGTTTCCGCAGTGTCGCGCGCGTGGAGCGGCTCAGCGCGATGGGCTGCAGCATCGGCAGACAGTCGGCCACGGCGTCGGGGCCGAGAACGCCCACCGCCGAGGCCACCGCGCGCTCGGCCCCCACCCGCAGGCCGAGCGTCACGAGCAGCTGGGAGATGTCCATGCGCAGCAGCAGGTTGTTGGCCGCGATCTCCCCGACCCGCAGATCGGTGAGGATGACCGTGCCGGAACGATCCACCAGAATCGCGTCACCCACGAGCCTGCGGTGCGCGATGCGCCGTGACTTCAGGGCCCGCACCTGCTGCCAGGTGTCGCGCAGCAGATTGTCGGTGATCTCCTCGTCGGGCAGTGAGTCGAGCGTGCGTCCGCCGGTGTGCTCGTAGACGAGCATCACGGCGTCGGGGCCGAGCTCGGAGGTCGCGATCAGCTTGGGCGCGTTGGCGCCGGCCGCGATGGCCGCGTACGCCAGGAGGGCCTCCTGCTCCAGCGCCTGGCGCAGCGACTGCAGGCTGCTGCGGGTGGCGAAGCCGCGCAGCGTCAGGTTGCGCCACGCGCGGTAGAAGAAGCCCTGCGCCTGCTGCTCCCGGTCGACGACCGTCACGTCGAGCGGCGGACCGTCCTCGAGGGTGACGAAGTAGCGCCGGCCGCGGTCGCCGGTTTCCGGTGTGTCCGGCACTTCCTCGCGGGACGCGCTCACCGGGTGGAAGCCGACGTGCCGCAGACCCGCCATCAGCGTCCGTCCGGTCGGTCGGACGTTGGGCGAGCCGACCGCGTACAGCGTGCCGTATGCCACGGTCCAGCCGATCAGCACGGTCAGGATGATCGAGAACGGTGTCGTGTAGCCGGTGACGAGCATGGAGAAGGCGTCGAGGAGCAGCACGATCCACAGCACCGCGCGCCAGCGCGGCCTGCGGGACATGCCGACGGCCGTCATGTAGGCGATGACGGGCGCGAGATAGCCGTGCACAGGGTCGGTGAGGGCGTGGATGTCACCGGGGGAGGGCTGGGTGAGCGCCTCCTGGATCGAGTCGGGTGCGGCCTTCGCCACCCACAGGTCGGTGGCGAGGGTCACACCGTGCGCGAGGACCGCCGCGAGCACACCGTCGGCGATGCGCAGCCCGTCACGCTTGATCAGCCGCTCGATCGCGAACGCGACCGGCACCAGCAGGATCGCGATGCTGGAGGCCAGACCGGCGATCTTGATGAGCAGGTCGGGTGCCTGCCCGGTGCCCTTGTTGATGTCCTGTTCCAGGCCCGAGGTGGTGCCGTGCGCGAACGCCGCGATCGCGAGGAGCACGATGACCGCCAGCACACCGACCAGCAGCCGCATCAGGTCCGAGGGCCGGTGTACGCGCGCGGGGAGCAGCGGCTCGTCCCCCTCGACCTCGTCGGCGTGCACCTCCTCGACGGGCTCGCGGGACGGGCCGGCGTCCTTCTCGGTCGCCCCGGCGATGTCCGGGCGCGACGCAGCGTCAGAGGTGCCCTCCGCGTCCTCGGGGTGCACACCCTGCTGCTTCATCGCCTCTTCTTGGTCTCGTATCACCAGTCACCGCCCGCACGATGGTGGCATGCCCCACCGACAGGCGGGGGCATCAGGGTGCAAACGCGGGGCGCACAGTGTGCCCGAAGCGCCGTTGCGGGGCGAGGGTCACGCACAGTCGTGAGCGCGCCACATTGTCGGTGGGGTGGGGCAGGATGGGGCGGATGAGCGAGCAGAGCCTTCCGGATGACGCCCGCGCGGATTACGCGGACGCGCTGCCGGAGTACGCCGAGCGCGTCCTCGAGGTCGCCGAACTCGTTCCGCCGGGACGTGTCATGACGTACGGAGACGTCGCCGAGTGGCTGGAGGAGGGGGGCCCGCGTCAGGTCGGCCGCGTGATGGCGCTCTACGGAGGAGCCGTCCCGTGGTGGCGCGTGGTGCGCGCCGACGGAGTCCTGCTCCCCGGCCACGAACTGCGGGCGCTCGATCACTACCGCACCGAGGGCACACCCCTGAAGGAGGCGAGCAGGGCGGCCGAGGGCCACCTGCCGCGCCTCGACATGAAGCGCGCGCGGTGGGACGGCGGCGGACGCGCGGAAGCTCACACTTGACAGCTTCCGCCATCGGACGGGCGGAGCGGGAACCTGTGATCCGTACGAGCGATACAGGGCACGTCCGTGGCATGACGTACGTTCGTGAGCCGAGGGGCCTACGTGGCGGACGGGTCGTGAGGGAAGAAGGGGAAGCCCTGCTTCCGCTCCCGTCCCCGGCGTAGCGTCGGCTGCACGTGTCCCCCTCACCCCCTCGACGACGGCGCTCCGCGCCGCCACTGACAGATGGCACACCCACCAGGACCGGCGAACCACGTGAGCTCCTCTTCCTCCATCAGGCGCCTGTCGCACCCCCAGGTGCGACAGGGGAGCCGCGGCGCTTACCGGCTGGTGCGTACCCCGCCGCCCCGCGTGGATCCCCCTCGTCTGGACGCCGCCCAGCGCGCCGTGGTTGACCACGGGACGGGCCCGCTGCTCGTTCTCGCAGGTCCGGGCACTGGCAAGACCACGACCCTGGTCGAGTCCGTGGCGTCCCGCATCGCCCGAGGGGGTGACCCCGCGCGGGTCCTGGTGCTGACGTTCAGCCGCAAGGCCGCCGTGGAACTGCGCGACCGCATGGCGCTGCGTATCGGGGCCGCACGCGCGCCTCAGGCGACCACCTTCCACTCGTTCTGCTACGCCCTGGTCCGCGCCCACCAGGACAGCGACCTGTTCGTGGAGCCCCTGCGGCTGCTGTCCGGCCCCGAACAGGACGTGGCAGTCCGTGAACTGCTCGCCGGCCAGCCCGGCCTGCAGCGGCTCGGCCTCGCGCACGTGCGCTGGCCGGACGAGCTGCGCGCCTGCCTGACCACGCGCGGATTCGCCGACGAGGTCCGCGCGGTCCTCGCCCGCAGCCGCGAACTCGGCCTCGGCCCCGGCGCCCTGGACGCCTTCGCCCGCCGCACCGGCCGCCCCGACTGGCGTGCCGCGGCCGCCTTCCTCGCCGAGTACCTCGACGTGCTCGACCTGCAGGGCGTGCTCGACTACGCCGAACTGGTCCACCGCGCGGTGCTCCTGGCCCGCCGCCCCGAGGTCGCCGAGCGGCTCGCCGCGCAGTACGACGCCGTGTACGTCGACGAGTACCAGGACACCGATCCCGCCCAGGTGCGGCTGCTGCACGCCCTGGCAGGCGGTGGCCGCACCCTCGTCGCCTTCGGCGACCCCGACCAGTCGATCTACGCCTTCCGGGGCGCGGACGTGAACGGCATCCTGGAGTTCCCGCAGGCCTTCCCGCGCGCGGACGGCCGCCCCGCCCCCGTCGAGGTCCTGCGCACCGCCCGCCGCTCGGGTGCCGCCCTGCTGGCCGCGACCCGGCTGCTGACCCAGCGGATGCCGCTGACCCGGCTCCCCGCCGACAAGGTGCGCGCCCACCGCGAGCTCACTCCGGTGGGGGACGGCGGCCGGGTCGAGGTCTGCACGTACCCGACGCCCGGCACCGAGCTGGACAACATCGCCGACGTCCTCCGCAGGGCACACCTGGAGGACGGCGTTCCGTGGCGTGAGATGGCCGTCCTGGTGCGCGCCGGGTCCCGCACGATCCCGACGGTGCGCCGCGCGCTCACCGCCGCCGGCGTCCCGCTGGACATCGACGGCGACGACCTGCCGCTGCGACACGAACCGTCGGTGGCGCCGCTGCTGACGGCGCTGCGGGCGGTGGCGGAGGCGGAGGCTGGGCAGCCGTCCGGGGACGCCGACGACGTACGGGCAGACGGTGACGGGTCATCCGACAGCCCCAGTGGCGACACTTCCGGCGATCCCACGGGTGATTCTTCCGCCGATCCCCCCGCCGATCCCCCTGGCGATTCCTCCGACGGTACCTCCGAAGAGCCGACCCCCTGCTGGCTCGGCACCGAAACCGCCCTCACCCT
The DNA here is from genome assembly GCF_040782645.1 of Streptomyces sp. HUAS ZL42. Classification (GTDB taxonomy): domain Bacteria; phylum Actinomycetota; class Actinomycetes; order Streptomycetales; family Streptomycetaceae; genus Streptomyces. The sequence continues at coordinate 3,635,725 of NZ_CP160403.1, read as the reverse complement.
GCTCGCTTCCCCTCTCGCCGGCATGGACGCCGCCGACCTGCGCCGGCTCGGACGTGCCCTGCGCGACGAGGAGCGAGCCGCGGGCAACCCCCTGCCGCCCCCCTCCGACGAGCTGCTCGCGCGGGCACTCGCCGAACCGGAGCGCCTCGTCGCGCACGACCCGACGTACGCGCGCGGAGCCCAACGCCTCGGCGCGCTCCTCAGGAAGGCCCGTGAGCGCCTCGCCGGCGGCGGTACGGCCGAGGAGGCGCTGTGGGACCTGTGGGAGGGCACGCCCTGGCCCACGCGCCTCGAACGGGCCGCGCGGCGCGGCGGCGCGGCCGGGCGCAACGCCGACCGCGATCTCGACGCCGTGTGCGCGCTGTTCGCGACCGCGGCCCGCGCGGAGGAGCGAGTGGGCGGCCGGGGCGCCCTCAACTTCCTGGAGGAGATCGACGCCGAGGACATCGCCGCCGACACCCTCACGCGGCGTGCCGTACGCCCCGACGCCGTCCGCCTGATGACCGCGCACCGCTCCAAGGGCCTGGAGTGGCGCCTGGTCGTCGTCGCCGGCGTCCAGGAGGGCCTCTGGCCGGACCTGCGGCGCCGCGGCTCCCTCCTGGAGGCCGACCGCATCGGCCGTGACGGACTCGCCGAACCGCTCACCCCCGGGGCCCTGCTCGCGGAGGAGCGCCGACTCTTCTACGTGGCCGCCACGCGTGCGCGTGAACGCCTCGTCGTCACCGCCGTGAAGGCCCCCGCGGACGACGGCGACCAGCCCTCCCGTTTCCTCACCGAGCTCGGCGTCGAACCCAGGGACGTCACGAGCCGCCCCCGCCGCCCTCTGTCGGTCGCCGCGCTCGTCGCCGAACTCCGCGCCACGACCGTGGACCCGCGCGCCTCCGACGCGCTCAGGGAGGCAGCCGCCCGCCGCCTCGCCCGCCTGGCCGCCCTGGCCGACGAGGACGGCCGCCCGCTGGTTCCGTCCGCGCATCCCTACCGCTGGTGGGGCATGTTCGAGCCGACCGAGAGCAAGGTGCCGCTGCGCAACCGCGACCAGCCCGTCGTGCTGTCCGGCAGCGCCCTCGACCAGCTCGCCAACACATGCGCCCTGCAGTGGTTCCTGGGCCGCGAGGTGAAGGCCGACACCCCCGCCACCGCGGCCCAGGGCTTCGGCAACGTGGTGCACGTCCTCGCCGACGAGGTCGCCTCCGGACACACTCCCGCCGACCTCGCCGTCCTCATGGAGCGCCTCGACTCCGTGTGGAACGCGCTCGCCTTCGACGCGCCGTGGAAGTCGGCGCAGGAGAAGGACAACGCGCGCGTGGCGCTCGAACGGTTCCTGAAGTGGCACGTCATGGACCGCACGGGCCGTACACCGGTGGCCAGCGAGCACGACTTCGACGTGACCCTCGAAGCGGGCGACTACGAGGTGCGCATCCGCGGCCAGATGGACCGCGTCGAGACGGACGGCGAGGGCCGCGCCTACGTCGTCGACTTCAAGACCGGCAAACAGGCCCCCGGCGCGGCCGAGGTGGCCCGCCACCCCCAGCTGGCGGTCTACCAGTTGGCCGTGCGTGAGGGTGCCGTCGACGAGGCCTTCGACGGCGTACGGCCGGAGCCCGGCGGCGCCGAACTCGTCCAGCTGCGCCAGGGCGCCGCCAGACGGGACGGCGGGGAGACGCTGCCGAAGGTGCAGGCCCAGGAACCGCTGGAAGGGGAGTGGGCCGGCGAGTTGCTGGCCACCGCCGCCGGCAAGGTGCTCGACGAACGGTTCACACCGAGCGCCGGCCAGCACTGCACGCACTGCTCGTTCCGGGCGTCGTGCAGCGCGCGGCCCGAGGGGCGGCACGTGGTGGAGTGAGCGCACTCCTGTGATCGGTTGCACCACACGGGCTGACCTGCGCTTCTTCCGGCCCCGAGGGCGATCCGTCATCCGTTGTCAGCGGCCGCCGCTAGCCTCTCTGGGGTGTCCGCCCGTATCACCGATCCCGATCAGCTCAAGGAGCTCCTCGGCATCCCGTTCACTCCGGAGCAGACGGCCTGCATCACCGCGCCGCCCGCCCCGCAGGTGATCGTGGCCGGAGCCGGCTCGGGCAAGACGACGGTGATGGCCGCCCGCGTGGTGTGGCTCGTCGGCACCGGCCAGGTCGCCCCGGAACAGGTCCTCGGCCTGACCTTCACCAACAAGGCCGCCGGCGAACTCGCCGAACGCGTCCGCAAGGCACTCGTCAAGGCCGGAGTCACGGACCCCGACGTCATCGACCCGGACAACCCGCCGGGCGAGCCGGTCATCTCCACCTACCACGCCTTCGCCGGCCGCCTCCTGACCGACCACGGCCTGCGCATCGGACTCGAACCGACGGCCCGCCTCCTCGCCGACGCCACCCGCTACCAGCTCGCCGCGCGCGTGCTGCGCGAGGCCCCGGGACCCTACCCGGCGCTCACCCGCTCTTTTCCGGACCTCGTCAGCGACCTCCTCACGCTCGACTCCGAACTCGCCGAACACCTCGTACACCCCGAGGAGTTGCGCGCATACGACGCCGAGCTGCTGCGCACGCTGGGGGGCGCCAGGCTCACCAACGCCGACCTGCGCAAGGTCCCCGAGACGGCCGCCGCCCGCCGCGAACTCGCCGAGCTCGTGCTGCGCTACCGGGCCGCCAAGCGCGAGCGTGACCTGCTCGACTTCGGCGACCAGATCGCCCTCGCCGCCCAGCTCGCCCAACTCCCCGAAGTGGGCGGCATCCTGCGCGACGAGTTCCGGGTGGTGCTCCTCGACGAGTACCAGGACACGTCGGTCGCCCAACGCGTCCTCCTCGCAGGCTTGTTCGGTGGCGGCACGGGCCACCCGGTGACCGCCGTCGGCGACCCCTGCCAGGCCATCTACGGCTGGCGCGGTGCCTCCGTCGCCAACCTCGACGACTTCCCCGAACACTTCGCCCACGCCGGCGGCCGTCCCGCCACCCGGCAGGCGCTCAGCGAGAACCGCCGCAGCGGCGGCCGGCTGCTGGACCTCGCCAACGGCCTCGCCGAGCCCCTGCGCGCGATGCACGCGGGCGTGGAGGCCCTGCGCCCGGCGCCCGGCGCCGAGCGCGACGGCCTCGTGCGTTGTGCGCTGCTGCGCACCCACGCCGAGGAGATCGACTGGATCGCGGACTCCGTCGCCCACCTCGTGCACACCGGGAAGGCTCCCGGCGAGATCGCCGTCCTGTGCCGCACCGCGACGGACTTCGCGGAGATCCAGGGCGCGCTGGTCGCCCGCGAGGTTCCCGTGGAGGTGGTGGGCCTCTCCGGACTGCTGCACCTGCCCGAGGTCGCCGACCTCGTCGCCGTCTGCGAGGTCCTCCAGGACCCCGGCGCCAACGCGTCCCTGGTCCGCCTGCTGACCGGCCCGCGCTGGCGCATCGGCCCGCGCGACCTCGCCCTCCTGGGGCGGCGCGCGCGACTTCTCGTGACCCACGCGCGCGTCGACGACGGCGACGATCCCGACCGCCGGCTCGCCGAAGCCGTCGAAGGGGTCGACCCCTCCGAGGTGACATCGCTCGCGGACGCCCTCGACACGTTCCTGGAGACGCCGCTGGACGGCGCCGGGGACGACGACGGGCTGCCCTTCTCGCCGGACGCACGCGTACGGTTCGCCCGGCTCGCCGCCGAACTGCGCGACCTGCGCCGCTCCCTGTCCGACCCGCTGATGGACGTCCTGCACCGCGTCCTCGCCGTCACCGGCCTGGAGGTGGAGCTGTCGGCGTCCCCGCACGCCCTGGCCGCCCGCCGCCGCGAGACCCTGTCGAACTTCCTCGACACCGCCGCCTCCTTCGCCGCCAACGAGAGCGAGGCGACCCTGCTCGCCTTCCTCGGCTTCCTGCGCACCGCCGCCCAGTACGAGAAGGGCCTCGACAACGCCCTCCCCGGCGGCGAGAACACCGTCAAGGTGCTCACCGCGCACAGGTCCAAGGGCCTGGAGTGGGACGTCGTCGCCGTCCCCGGCCTGGTCACCGGCACCTTCCCCAGCAGCCAGGGCCGCGAGAAGTGGACCGCCCAGGGCAAGGTCCTGCCGCACGAGCTGCGAGGCGACGCCGACACCCTGCCCGACGTCGAAGCCTGGGACTCCCGGGGCATCAAGGCCTTCCAGGAGGCCATGAAGGACCACCAGCACACCGAGGAACTCCGCCTCGGCTACGTCACCTTCACCCGCCCCCGCTCCCTGCTCCTGGGCTCCGGCCACTGGTGGGGGCCCACCCAGAAGAAGCCACGGGGCCCGTCCGACTTCCTGCTCGCCCTGTACGCGCACTGCACGGCCGGGTACGGCGAGATCGAGGCGTGGGCGGACGAGCCGGAGGAGAACGAGGAGAACCCCGCCCTGCACCGGGCTACCGCCGACCAGGTGTGGCCCCTGCCCTTGGACGACGCCGCGCTCGCCCGCCGCCGCGCGGCCGCCGAAACGGTCCTGGCCCACTTGGAGGACCTCGCCTCCCACGAGGACGGCCACCCCTCCGCCGCACACGACCCGGACACCTACGAGGACCCGGACTGGCCGGCACCGCCGGAGGACGACGAACCCCCTCACGCGTACGGACCGCACGAGGAGGACGAGCCCTTCGAGCACGAGGAGGACACCTCGGCCTGGGACGACTGGACGACGGACCGTCCGACCGTCCCGCACCAGGCGACGGCCCCGGAACCGCCGGCCACGGCGCCCACCGCACGCCCCCACCCCACGTGGCCGGAGCGGGCGGCCCTCACCCCGGAGGAATCCCGCACCGTCGCCTCCTGGGACCGCGACCTCGACGCCCTCACCGGCGAGCTCCTGCGCGCCCGCGAGAGCGTCACGGACGTACCCCTGCCGACCACCCTGACCGCGTCCCAGCTGCTGCGTCTGGCAGCCGACCCGGACGGTTTTGCGCAGGAACTCGCGCGTCCCATGCCGCGCCCCCCGCAACCCGCCGCGCGCCGGGGCACCCGCTTCCACGCGTGGGTGGAAGCCCGCTTCGAAGAGCTGACGCTGCCCATGCTGGAGCCGGAGGAGCTGCCCGGCACCGAGGCGGAGATCGCCGACGAACGCGATCTGGAGGCCCTCAAGGACGCCTTCGAACGGACCGTGTACGCGCACCGCACACCCCACCGGGTGGAGGCCCCGTTCCAGCTCGCCATCGCCGGCCGCGTCGTGCGGGGCCGTATCGACGCCGTCTACAAGGAGGGCGACGGCGAGGCCGCGACGTACGAGATCGTCGACTGGAAGACCAGCCGCACCCGCACCGCCGACCCGCTCCAGCTCGCCCTGTACCGCCTGGCCTGGGCCGAGCAGCAGGGCGTGCCCCTGGAGTCGGTCACGGCCGCGTTCGTGTACATCCGCAGCGGAGAGGTCGTAGCGCCGGACGACCTGCCGGACCGGCCGGCGCTGGAGCGGCTGCTGCTGGAGGAGCCGTCGTGTGACGAACCGCCCAACGAGGACGCCCGTGCGGGCCGATAGGCTCGTGACCATGAGCCAGGCCCCGGACAGCGCCGTCCGTACGTACATCGAGCAGCACCGTGCCGCCTTTCTCGACGACCTCGCCGAGTGGCTGCGCATACCGTCCGTGTCGGCCCGGCCCGACCACGCGCCCTCCGTACGACACAGCGCCGACCGGCTCGCGGCCAAGCTCAAGGAGACCGGCTTCCCGGCCACCGAGCCCCGGGAGACGCCGGGCGCTCCGCCCGCTCACCCCTGGCTGCTCGTCGCCGACGCGGCGATTGCCTCGCATTCGGTTGCGGCCAGAGGCGACGGGGAGGCCCTGAACCATCCCGCCCGTGGAGCAGTGGCCCCGCACGCCGGCACCGCACCCGGCGTGGGCGTCGAACCCAGCGCGTACGCCTGGGGCGATCTCGCGGAGCACTGGCGCCATGCGCCCTGACCGGCCCGAGCCGTCCGGAGCGGCGTTCCGCGCGGGGCACACTGGAAAGACCGCCCCGCCCGCCCAGGCCGCACCGGACCCGATCACCCACCGCCGTCCGTCCCGCCGAACCATCCGCCCCAGTCAACCGTTCCACCGGGGGAGTTGGAAGCACCCGTGACCACCTGGACCGACAACACCGCCGACCGACCCATCTCGCTCACCGCACCCAGTGGCATCGACCGGGCCGCCCACCACCGGCTCGACGAAGCCTGGCTCGCCGCGGCGTGGAGCCACCCCACCACCCGCTGCTTCGTGGTCTCCGGCGGTCAGGTCCTCATCGACGAGACGCCCGACGGCCGGACCGAACTCGTCATGACCCCCTCCTTCGAGGCCCCCCTCACCGAGGCGCACCGCTACTTCCTCGGCATCGACGAGGACGGCGTCAGCTACTTCGCCCTCCAGAAGGACGCGCTCCCCGGCCGCATCGACCAGTCCGCGCGCCCGGCGGGCCTGCGTGAGGCGGGCCTGCTGCTGTCGCCGCGCGACGCCGGCCTGATGGTGCACGCGGTCGGCCTGGAGAACTGGCAGCGCACGCACCGCTTCTGCTCCCGCTGCGGCGAGCGCACGGTCATCGCCGCGGCCGGCCATATCCGCCGCTGCCCCGCCTGCGGCGCCGAGCACTACCCGCGCACCGACCCCGCCGTGATCATGGCCGTCACCGACGAGGACGACCGCATCCTGCTGGGCCGCCAGGTCCACTGGCCCGAAGGCCGCTTCTCCACGCTCGCCGGCTTCGTCGAGCCCGGCGAGTCCATCGAGCAGGCCGTTCGCCGGGAGGTCTTCGAGGAGGCAGGCATCAGCGTCGGCCAGGTCGAGTACGTCGCCAGCCAGCCCTGGCCGTTCCCGTCCAGCCTCATGCTGGGCTTCGTGGCCCGCGCCACGTCCACCGAGGTCGACGTCGACGGCGACGAGATCCACGAGGCCCGCTGGTTCTCCCGCGACGAGCTGGGCGCCGCCTTCGAGTCCGGCGAGGTACTGCCGCCGTACGGCATCTCCATCGCGGCCCGCCTGATCGAACTCTGGTACGGCAAGCCACTGCCGACGCGCAGCTTCTGAACCACGAGAAGGCGGCCCCGAGGCACCTCGGGGCCGCCTTCTCTCGGATTGCGGAGCGCCTACGCGCCGATCCTCTGCTTCACCTGGGCCAGCGAAGGGTTCGTGAGCGTCGAGCCGTCCGGGAAAAGAACGGTGGGGACCGTCTGGTTTCCGCCATTCGCCCTCTCCACGAACGCCGCGGACTCCGGGTCCTGCTCGATGTTGATCTCGGTGTACGCGATGCCCTCGCGGTCCAGCTGGCTCTTCAGCCGGCGGCAGTAGCCGCACCACGTGGTGCTGTACATCGTCACAGTGCCCAGCATGTCTCTCGCGCTCCTTGAGTGGCTCGGGGGATGTGCGCTCGCAGTCAGGCAACGTACTTGAAAGCGCCACCATTCCCGCGCCGGAGCCCGGCCGCGCGTGACGCCTGCCGCATTAGTACGACTAAGGGTGCCTGCCTGTGGACAACCGGCTCACCCGTCTCCGGGGACCTGGCAGCATGGCCGTGTGACAGCAGCAACGCACTCCACGCTCTTCCCGCAGGTACCGGACTCGGCCGACGCGGTGCTCGAAGGGCTCGACCCCGAGCAGCGCGAGGTGGCCACCGCCCTGCGCGGTCCGGTGTGCGTGCTGGCGGGCGCCGGAACGGGCAAGACCCGGGCCATCACCCACCGCATCGCCTACGGCGTGCGGGCGGGCATCCTTCAGCCGTCCAGCGTGCTCGCCGTCACCTTCACCAACCGTGCCGCCGGTGAGATGCGCGGTCGGCTCCGCCAGCTCGGCGCCGCCGGTGTCCAGGCCCGCACTTTCCACTCCGCCGCCTTGCGTCAGCTCCAGTACTTCTGGCCGAAAGCTGTCGGTGGCTCCATGCCCCGGCTCGTCGACCGCAAGATCCAGCTCGTCGCCGACGCGGCTGCCGCCTGCCGCATCCGCCTCGACCGGGGTGAGCTGCGGGACGTCACCGCCGAGATCGAGTGGTCCAAGGTCACCCAGACCGTTCCCGCCGACTACGCGCCGGCCGCCGCCAAGGCCGGCCGCGAGGCTCCCCGCGACCCGGCCGAGATCGCCCAGATCTACTCCGTCTACGAGGATCTCAAGCGCGACCGCGCCGTCATCGACTTCGAGGACGTCCTGCTGCTGACCGTCGCCGTCCTCCAGGACCGGCACGACATCGCCGAGCAGGTCCGCGCCCAGTACCAGCACTTCGTGGTCGACGAGTACCAGGACGTCAGCCCCCTCCAGCAGCGGCTGCTGGAGTTGTGGCTCGGAGACCGGGACAACCTGTGTGTGGTGGGCGACGCCAGCCAGACGATCTACTCCTTCACCGGAGCCACCCCCGACCACCTCCTCGACTTCCGCACCCGCCACCCCGGCGCAACGGTCGTCAAGCTGGTCCGCGACTACCGCTCCACCCCCCAGGTCGTGCACCTTGCCAACGGCCTGCTGGCCCAGGCTCGCGGCCGCGCCGCCGACCACCGCCTCGAGCTGATCTCCCAGCGCGCCCCCGGGCCCGAGCCCGCCTTCACCGAGCACACCGACGAGCCTGCCGAGGCGGAAGGCGCCGCCCGCCGCATCCGTGAACTGATCGACTCCGGCGTCCCGGCCGCCGAGATCGCCATCCTGTTCCGCACGAACGCCCAGTCGGAGACCTACGAACAGGCCCTGGCCGACGTCGGTGTGCCTTACCAGCTGCGTGGCGCCGAGCGGTTCTTCGACCGGCCCGAGGTGCGCAAGGCCGGCATCGCCCTGCGTGCCGCCTCCCGCTTCGGCGGCAACGACTCCCTCCTCGACGACGCCGTCGACCTGCCCTCCCAGGTCCGTGCCGTCCTCTCGGGCGAGGGCTGGACCCCGCAGCCCCCGGCGGGCTCCGGCGCCGTCAGAGAGCGCTGGGAGTCACTGGCCGCCCTGGTCAACCTTGCCCAGGACTTCGCCGCCGCCAGACCCGGCGCGGGCCTCGCCGACCTGGTCGCCGAGCTCGACGAGCGTGCGGGCGCCCAGCACGCCCCGACCGTGCAGGGCGTCACCCTCGCCTCCCTGCACTCCGCCAAGGGCCTGGAGTGGGACGTCGTGTTCCTCGTCGGTGTCGCCGAGGGCATGATGCCGATCACCTACGCCAGAACCGATGAGCAGATCGAAGAGGAGCGTCGCCTCCTCTACGTCGGTGTCACCCGGGCCCGCGAGCACCTCCATGTCTCCTGGGCGCTGTCCCGTTCGCCCGGCGGCCGGCCGAACCGGCGTCCCAGCCGTTTCCTGGACGGCCTGCGCCCCGGCTCGGTGGTGTCTGCGGGCCGTGCCGGCTCGGGCTCTTCCGGGGGGATCGAGCGCGGCTTCACGTCGGGCAGGGTCCCGGGCGCAGCTCCGAGACGCACCCAGCGCACCCCGGCCCGCTGCCGGGTCTGCGGGCGCACCCTGACCGATGCCGGCGAGATGAAGCTGATGCGCTGCGAGGACTGCCCCTCCGAGATGGACGAGGGTCTCTACGAGCGGCTGCGGGAGTGGCGCGCGGAGCAGGCGCGGCGCAGCGGGCAGCCCGCGTTCTGCGTCTTCACCGACAAGACGCTGATGGCGATCGCCGAGGCCGTCCCCGACGACGACGGCGAGTTGGCGCGGATCCCTGGGGTCGGTGTGCGCAAGCTCAACCGCTACGGGTCCGATGTTCTGGCCATCTGCGCAGGCCGGGAGCCCGGGGCAGAAGAAGTCGGTGACTGAAACCAACTCGTCGAAAAAATAGTTTGCGCATGCCCCAGCAATCCCCATAGGTTCTTACGCACGGGAACGGAGGCCTTCTCGGAGGCCCTGATTCCGTGTTGTACTTGCATATCCGCGCGGACTGGCTCGCCCCAGTCCCTTCAGACGCCGAGAGGAGGCGATTCCAGTGATCAGCATCAAGACCAGCTCCACCAGCCCGGCCAAACTGACCGATCGCTCGGTCGTCTCCACGTGCATGCTCGGCATCTCGAACCTGGGCACCGGTCTGTCCGGCATTCCTGCCGTTCGTCCGGCGTCCTCCGTGTCTCTCGCGGGTCTTCCCGTCCGTGAGCGCAATGAGCGACCGACCAAGGCACTGGAAGCGGCAGTAGCGGCGCAGGCGCAGGCCTATGCCTTTACGGCTACCGGTGCCGGATTCCGGAAGCAGACGACGCAGCACCACCTGATGTGGGCCTTCCGTGGGCCAGAACCCTGGAGTGATCCAGCCTGATCGACGATCAGGCCGGCGCCTTCAGGGCCGCGGAACCCCATCCGGGATCCGCGGCCCTTCTGTTTGTCCCCTCATCGGGGACAGACGGGCGAAGGGGCCTCGGGACAAGAAAAGAACCCGGTACCAAGCCGACACCCGGCCCAACAGGCCGGACCGACCAGACGAGGAAGACGAACCGTGCAACTCGAAGCGCACGCCCCGTCCGTACCGCCTTCCGAAACGATCCCCCCGCCCGGCCTCACGGAGGACTCCACCTTGACCCCGCTGACTGCGCTCACCGCGCTCGACGACGCCATCGAGAACCTCGGCGTACCCGTTCCCTGCCGCTCCTACGACCCGGAGGTCTTCTTCGCCGAGTCGCCCGCGGACGTCGAGTACGCCAAGTCCCTCTGCCGCACCTGCCCGCTGATCGAGGCCTGCCTCGCAGGCGCCAAGGAGCGGCGTGAGCCCTGGGGCGTCTGGGGTGGCGAGCTGTTCGTCCAGGGTGTCGTCGTCGCCCGGAAGCGGCCGCGTGGTCGCCCGCGCAAGAACCCGGTCACGGCATGAACACCGCAGGAACGATCGACCGTCCCTTCACGCACGACCCCAAGAAGCAGGCCCCGATGAAGCCGTCCACCAGCGAGCCCGCAGGCTCCGCGACTACAGACGTCACCACCACCGGCGCGAACGACTCGCGTCAGAACAGGACCCGAGAGATGCAACTCATGCCAGAAGCCCAGGCTCGTGCGCATATGCACGACCGGCTGCACGACGCCGAGCGGGAACGCCGCGCGCTCCGCGTGGCGACCGCCCGCCGGATGCAGCGCCGGGCGGAGCGCGCTTCGCTGCGCGCCCGCCGTGCGCTGGCCATGGCGGTCATGCAGTAACAGATCACACCTGAAGCGGTGGCCTCCCGGCACGGGGAGGCGTCAGCTCCCCGCGGGGGCGGTCCGTCCGAACGGACCGCCCCCGCGGTGCGTTCGGAGTGCGCGTGCACCGGTCGGAGATATCGTCACCAGGGTGACGAGTCCCCCCGGAGACAGCGACAACGGCGGCTCCCCGGCCGAGCCCCGCACCCTCGTCTGCGCCCGCTGCGGCACTCGTGCCGAGCCTCCGCCGCCCGTCACCTGGACCTTCTCCGTGGAGAACGGCATCCGTCACTACTTCTGCGGCACCTGCTCCCGGGAGAACCTCAGGGCGATCGAGGGACGACTTGATTCGGCCTGGTGGTGAGAGGCGCGGCGACGATCCCGACGCAGGTCACGCCTCCGCCGCCGACTCCTCCTCGGCCGGGACCTCGTCCTCCACGAAGCCGGGCAGCCATTCCTCCAGTTCCTCGCGCAGCCGCACCGTCGAGCCGAGCTGGCACAGGACGCCGATCGTGCTGAGGGTCACCCGGTGGATCAGGAGGTAGGACGGCGGCAGGTTGAGGCGCTTGCCCAGCTGGTAGGCGGGCGAGCGGGGGTCGGCGACTCGGGCCGCTTGGCTCCGCATCCAGCCACGGGTGAAGGTGAACTCCTCGACCTGGGCCGGCTCGATGATCGGCAGGAGGTAGTCGAGGACGGCGTCGGGGTCGAGGTCTATGGATTCCTTGACGAAGCCTTCCGTGCACAGGAGCTGGTAGACGGCATCCGCCTCGCCGTCGAGGGTCATGCGCAAGGAGTCGCCGATGGGGGTGGGCAGTCCGCCGGGAAGGCGGTCGACCGTGCCGAAGTCGAGGACGCCGAGGCGCCAGTCCTCCTCGCCGTCCGGGCCGCCGGGCAGGAGGCGGAAGTTGCCGGGGTGCGGGTCGGCGTGGAGCAGGCCGGTGCGGGCCGGGCCGGAGAACAAGAAGCGGGCCAGGAGCTGGCCGGCGCGGTCCCGCTGGTCCTGCGTGCCGTTGGAGATGATCTCCGACAGGGGGATGCCGTCCATCCACTCGCTGACCAGGACCTGGTCGCACTGGTGGACCACCGCGGGCACCACGACGTCCGGGTCGCCCGTGAACTCCTCCGCGTGGACCTGCTGGGCCTGGGCTTCCAGGCCGTAGTCCAGCTCCTCGGAGACGCGGTCCTTGAGCTCGGTGATCAGTGGCTTGATGTCCATGCCGGGGATCAGCGGACCCAACAGGCGGGCAAACCTGCTCAATTGGTTCAGGTCGGACAGCAGGGCGTCGCCGGCACCCGGGTACTGCACCTTGACCGCGACCTCGCGGCCGTCCCGCCACACTCCCCGGTGCACCTGGCCGATCGAGGCCGCCGCGGCCGGCTTGTCCTCGAACTCGAGGAACAGGTCCTGCCAGTCCTCGCCGAGCCGCTCCGCCAGCACCGAGTGCACGGTGCGCGTCGGCATCGGGGGTGCCGCGTCCTGGAGCTTCGTCAGCGCCGCACGGTAGGGACCCGCGACCTCCTCGGGCAGGGCCGACTCGAAGACGGACAGTGCCTGTCCGAACTTCATCGCGCCGCCCTTCAGCTCGCCGAGCACCTTGAACAGCTGCTCCGCCGTGCGCTGTTGCAGTTCGCGGCCGACGATGTCCGCGGACTCGCCCACGATCCGCTTACCGAGTCCCCAGGTGGCCCGCCCGGCGAAGCCGAGCGGGAGCGCGGCGAGCTTGGCGGTCCGGGTGACCGCCTTCCGGGGAAGATCAGACATGAGCCCTCCAAGTCCCAGCCGGCCGCGCCGCGCCTGCCTTACGGCGTAACTCCGTTGACGACCGTTGCACCGCCATTGTCTCGTGCGGACCCCCGCTATCCGAGGTGTGTTCCTTCTTACCTTTCTTTGCGGCTCCGCACGGGCATGCGGGGTGCGCGGCGACCGGTCGCGCATGCCATTGGAGCACGGGCACGGAGACCTCCCAGCGCGCGCCCGCACTCGACGGGACCAGGCCGTCCAGACAGGCGAGCGCGTGCGCGGCCGCCAGCCCCGCGACGGTCGTGGCCAACGTCAGGTCGCAGGGGCGCACCTGGCGCGGTTTTCCCGAGCTCCACTGCGCTACCAGACGCGGCCAGGCCGGATCCCGGTCGGTGCGTCCCTCGTGCAGACAGCCTGCGCAGGCCGTTTCGCCGGGCAGGACGAGCGGGCCGACGATGCCGGTTCCCTCCACCACGCCGGCGTAGAGGTGGGGCGTGCCCGAGGCGATGAGCGGGTCGGCGGCGGACGGTGGCGGTGCGTGCACGCCGACGTCGTCGCGAGGGGCGAGGACCACCAGGGAGAAGCCCGGCTCGCCCTCCTGCGGCGACGGCCCGGCGGCACGGCGCGGCGGGCGGTCGGGTGCGGCCCGGCGCACGGCACGGCGGGCGGCCTGGTCCCTGCGCTCGCCGACGGATTCGGCGGGCAGCCCGCCGGGTGCGACGTCCCACGGCTCGACACGGCCGCTGTCGCGTACGTCGACCTCGCCGACCCCGGCGCCCGCCAGCAGCGAGGCGAGGACGGTGCCCACCCTGCCCGCGCCTCTCACCTGCACGCGCAGGGAGCGGCGGGCGGCCAGGCGCCCGATCGCGTCGCCGGGCTCCGAGGTGATCAGGGACAGCTGGGCCAGGTCGGGACGCAGCCGGTCGAGCACCTCCTTCCTGCCCCACAGGGTGTCGGCGGCCGGCCCGCCCCCGCGGGCGTCGTCGAGGAGCCCGGCCCGCGCCAGCCGCTCCACCAGCCTGTCGACATGACCGTCGGGCAGGTCCATGCGCCGCCCCTCCTCGCGCAGCAGGGCGAGGCCGCGGGTGCCGTTGAGCAGCTCGAGGAAGCTGCCCGTGGCCGTGTCCATCGGACCGAGTGTCATCGCGTGCGCCGGTGTCATTCCGAACTGCACGGTGTTGAGGTCGCGCCACCCGCGCCGCAGCGCGGGCTTCACCATCGGATGCATGAGAGGCCCCCGTAGCCCTTGGAATCGCCCGTTCGCGTCGGCGGAGCGGGGGCGTGGGGGCGACCTCGCTCCGCCGACGAGTGCCAGCATGCCCGGCCCGCTTCGATGGGCGACGAAGGTTGTCCACAGGCTGCGGAATTCGTCGTACAAATCAGTCCTACAAATCAAACGCATGTGGGGGATCGGCATCGAACCGTCCCGGAGAGGGGACTTCCCCCGTGTGCAGCGGGTAACGTCAGGGCGTGCCCGCCGACCCACTGCACCGCGCCGGAACGCCACAGCGCAGCACGACGAGCCAGCCGCCGAGCGGCTCGGGGGCGAGCGCGATCGAGGTACGCAGGAGCACCCGGCGACGCCGGACGGTCTCCGCCTACCGCGAGGGCGATCGCACCGTCGTACTCATCCCTGCCCGGATGTCGGAGGCGGAGGAGCAGCGCTGGGTGACCGTCATGCTCGACAAGCTGGCCGCACAGGAGAGCAGGCGGGTGCCGGGCGACGCCGAACTGGCCGAGCGCGCCGAGCGGCTGTCGGCCCAGTACTTCGACGGCCGGGCGCGGCCCGCCTCGGTCCGCTGGGTCACCAACCAGAACACCCGGTGGGGCTCGTGCACCCCGGCCGAGGGCAGTATCCGTCTGTCCCACCGTCTGCAGGGCATGCCCGAGTACGTCATCGACTACGTCCTCGTCCATGAGCTGGCGCATCTTCTGGTGCCCGGGCACGGCCCCGACTTCTGGCGGCTCCTCGAGGCGTATCCGAGGACCGAGCGGGCCCGGGGGTTTCTCGAAGGGGTGGTGGCCGCCGACCGGCTGCCCCATCTGCCGGGCGCTCGCAGCGAGTGACGGCCGTCCCCGGGCAGAGGTTGTGTACCGGGTCTGTACCGACTTCGTCCGGTGTCCGAGTTTGCCGTTAGCCTGGCGCGACGCACTCACATTCGGGATGGGGGACGGTCGTTACGCATGGCCAGGGAATTCCAACGCGGCCACAAGGCCAGGATCAGTGACCTCACCGCGGGCACCGATCTGTACGTAGGCGTGCAGATCACCGGCCCCGGACTGACCTTCGACATCAGCTGCTTCGGTCTGGACGCCGACGAACGGCTCTCGGACGACCGGTACTTCGTCTTCTTCAACCAGCCGAAGTCCCCCGAGGAGTCCATCCAGCTCCTGGGTGCCCAGGCGGGCGACACGGAGTCGTTCCGGGTCACGCTCGACCGGATCCCGTCGCAGATCCACAAGCTGTCGTTCACGGCGACGATCGACGGCGCCGGGCAGATGTCGCAGATCAACGCTGGATACATCCGTATCGTCGCGGGCGGCGAGGAGGTGGCCCGGTACTCCTTCAACGGCTCGGAGTTCTCCACCGAACGGGCCGTGATGCTGGGCGACTTCTATCTGAAGGACGTCTGGCGGTTCGCCGCGGTCGGGCAGGGCTTCGACGGTGGCCTCGACGCACTGCTGAAGAACTTCGGTGGCGAGGTCGCCGAGGAGGAGACTCCTGCGGCTCCCCAGCAGCCGCAGGCCGGCGCCAACCCGGGCTTCGCACCGCCCGCCCAGGCCGCCGCGCCGCCCGCGTTCGGCGCCCCCGCCGCCCCGGCACCCGCCCCGGCTCCGCAGCCTGCCGCGCAGGGGTTCGCGCCCCCGCCGGGCGCCACTCCGCCCCCGGCCCCCGCACCCGCGCCGTCCGTCCACGCCGCGCCCACCATCATCGCGCCGATGACGCCTCCCGGCGGTGCCCAGGTGCCGCCTCCGGCCCCGGCGCCCGCACCGTACGGGCAGCCCGGCCAGCAGCAGGCCCCGTACGGCCAGGCTCCTGGCCAGACGGCCCCGCTGCCTCCGGGCTACGGTCAGCCCCAGGCTCCGCAGGCCCCGGCTCCGCCGCCCGGCTACGGACAGCCGCAGGCCCCGACCCCGCCCCCCGGCTACGGCCAGCAGCCCCCCTTCGGGCAGGTCCCGGGCCAGCAGGCCGCACCGTACGGAGTGCCGCAGGGCGCGCCCCAGGGCGCCGGTGTGACCGCCGCGCTCCAGCAGTTCAAGGAGACGCCCACCGGGCAGCGCTGGACTCAGCAGAACCGGAAGATGGTCCGCGTCGACCTCGGCATCGGCGGCCAGCCCGTGCTGGCCCGGCAGGGCAGCATGGTGCTCTACCAGGGCAAGGTCGACTTCAGCTACAAGGGCGCCGGGTTCGCCGGCCGGGTCGTGGGCAACGCGACCGGTCAGGAGATGCAGCTGATGCGGTGTACCGGCCAGGGACAGGTGTTCCTCGCCGAGAACTCCACCCATCTGCACCCCGTCGAGCTCCAGGGCGACGCGATCTGCGTCTCCGCCGAGAACGTCCTCGCCTTCGACGAGAGCCTCCAGTACGAGGTCCGCCGCATCGAGGGACACGGCATCCCCGGCGGCGCGCTGTTCACGATGCAGTTCCAGGGCACGGGCACGATCGTCGTGAAGACGCACGGCACGCCCGTGGTGCTGCCGGTCACCCCCACGACGTTCGCCGACTGCAATGCGGTGGTCGCCTGGTCGGCCGCCTCCCAGGTGGTCGTCTCCAGCCAGGTGCGCATGCGACGCAACGCGTACGCCGGCGACACCGGAGAGAGCGTCAACCTCCAGTTCCGGGGCGCGCCCGGCAACTTCATCGTCGTCCAGCCGTACGAGATCTGAGGGAGAGCCCGTCATGAACCAGCCGCTCGCGGGCTACGCTCCCGCACCCGTCACCGCCCGCATGGAGAACCACGGCAACCACATGCTGAAGGTCGCCATGCAGACCGGAAACGACCTCCTCGCGCGCGTGGGCTCGATGGTCGCCTACGAAGGCTTCGTCCAGTACGAGCCCAACCCGCCGGCCGTGCGCCAGATCGCGCGCGACTGGGCCACCGGTGAGGGCGCGCCCCTGATGAAGTGCTCCGGCGACGGCCTGCTCTACCTCGCCGACTACGGCGCCGACGTCGTCGTGATCAACCTCAACGGCGACGGGATCTCCGTCAACGCCACCAACCTGCTCGCCTTCGACGCCCACTTGACGTGGGGCGTCGAGCGGGTCAAGGGGCTGGCGAAGTTCGCCGGGCAGGGCCTGTGGAACACCAAGATCTCCGGGCAGGGCTGGGTCGCGCTGACCTCCCGGGGCAAGCCGATCGTCGTCGACTGCGGCGGCGGTGAGGACGAGACGTACGTCGACCCGGACGCGCTCGTCGCCTGGTCCCCGAACCTCAAGGTGAAGGGCAAGCGCAGCTTCAAGGCGCAGTCACTGATCGGCCGGGGCAGCGGCGAGGCGTACCAGATGGCCTTCTCGGGCCAGGGCATCGTCGTCGTCCAGCCCAGCGAGGACAGCACCGACCGCCTCCGGTTCCGGGGCTGAGGGGGAGCCAGAAACGCCATGCAGAGCCCGCTTTTCGCCTACAACGACCAGCAGACCCAGGAGCGCTGGAGCCTGCAGAGCAAGCAGATGCTCCGTGTCACCCTGGAGGGTCACGACGACATCCTCGCCCGCAAGGGCACCATGGTCGCCTATCAGGGACTCGTCGAGTTCGACGCCGAGTACCGGAGCAACCAGCAGTCACGCGCGCGTGCCCGCACCGGCGAGGGCCTGGACCTGATGCGCTGCCACGGGCAGGGCACGGTCTACCTCGCCAACCTCGCCCAGTACATCCACCTGGTGGACGTGGAGCAGGACGGGCTGACGGTCGACAGCAGCTACGTGCTCGCGATGGACTCCTCGCTGCACCACGAGGTCATCGCCGTCGACAGCCTTTACGGCATCTCCGGCTCCGGTAAGTACCAGCTCAACATCACCGGCCGGGGCCGGGTCGCCCTGATGACCTCGGGCGCTCCGCTGATGATGCAGGTCACGCCCGACAAGTACGTCAACTGCGACGCCGACGCGATCGTGGCCTGGTCCACCGGGCTGCGTGTGCAGATGCAGGCTCAGACGCATTCCTCCGGGGTGTGGCGCCGCCGCGGCAACACCGGCGAGGGCTGGGAGCTCAGCTTCATGGGCAGCGGTTACGCGCTCGTCCAGCCCAGCGAACTGCTGCCGCCGCAGAACGCCCAGATCGGGCAGGGCCTCGCCGCGCAGTACGGCATGGGGCAGCACGGGGCCCGCGGGCAGAACCAGGGCAACGTCTGGAGCTGACCGGACGGACAGCGGATGTAAGGGGCGGCCGGGTGGCCGCCCCTTACACATGCGTCAGGGCCGAAGCCTTGACCGTGTCGCCTCCAGCAGTCGGACGACGGACTCGTCCGCCACGTCCGCCACCTCGTCGTACGGGAACCAGCGCACGTCGAGTGACTCCTCGCTGATGGCATGAGTCGCGTCCGGCGGTGCCAGGACCGCGTACTGGACGTCGAAGTGCCAGTGGCAGGGCGCCGGGATCGGGTGCCGGTCGAGCCTCACCGGGCCGCCGGGCAACAGCGTCAGCCCCTCGATGCCCGACTCCTCGGTGGCCTCACGCAGAGCAGCGGAGTCAAGGGTGAGGTCGCCCGGCTCGCAGTGGCCGCCCATCTGCAGCCACATGCGGAGCTTCTTGTGGAGGGTCAGCAGAACACGCCCGCGCGACGGGTCGATCACGAGGGCGCTCGCGGTGAGATGGCCGTCCTCGCAGGCCTTCCACATGCCGTCCGGGTGCGCCGCGAGATGGTCCAGGTAGGCCTGGCGCAGCTCTTCCTGGTCCTCGAACCCCTTGAGAACGAGGACCGCGTCGTCGTACAGGCTCACTCGGCGTCGTCGCCCTCGGCTTCGTCGTCCTTCTTCAGGTTCGGCTTCGGCGTGTGGCCGCCGCTCGCCGCCTCGCCGAGCATCTTGTCCAGCTCGGAGAAGTCCAGCTGCTCGCGGTGCACGAAGCCGTCCGGGTCGTCCAGGTCGCCGGCCGTCGGCAGCATGTCCGGGTGGGCCCACAGGGCGTCCCGGCCGTCGACACCGCGCGCGTCCGTGAGCGAGGCCCACAGACGGGAGGCGTCACGCAGGCGGCGGGGGCGCAGCTCCAGACCGATCAGCGTGGCGAAGGTCTGCTCGGCCGGACCGCCCGTGGCCCGGCGGCGGCGCAGCGTCTCGCGCAGCGCGTCCGCCGACGACAGGCGCGGCTTCGCCGCCGCGTGGACCACCGCGTCGACCCAGCCCTCCACGAGCGCCAGGGCCGTCTCCAGACGGGCCAGGGCGGCCTTCTGCTCGGGGGTGTCCTCCGGCTGGAACATGCCCTGCTGCAGGGCGTCCTGCAGCTGCTCCGGGTTCTGCGGGTCGAACTGGCCGACCACGTCCTCCAGCTTGGCCGTGTCGACCTTGATCCCGCGCGCGTACCCGTCGACTGCGCCGAACAGGTGTGAGCGCAGCCACGGAACGTGCGCGAACAGACGCTGGTGGGCAGCCTCGCGCAGGGCGAGATACAGCCGCACCTCGTCCTTCGCCACGCCCAGGTCCTTGCCGAACGTCTCGATGTTGACCGGCAGCAGCGCGGCCTTGCCGGCCGGGCCGAGCGGCAGGCCGATGTCGGTGGAGCCGACGACCTCGCCCGCGAGTACACCCACGGCCTGCCCGATCTGCGTGCCGAACATGGCGCCGCCCATCGAGCGCATCATGCCGATCAGCGGGCCGGCCATGGCCTGCATCTCCTCCGGCAGGACGTCGCCCATGGCGTTACCGACGCGCTCGGCGACCGGGTCGACGAGCTCCTTCCAGGCGGGAAGAGTGGCCTCGACCCACTCCGCGCGGCTCCACGCCACGGCGGAGGCGGCACCCGACGGCAGGGACGTCACGTCGTCCAGCCACAGGTCGGCCAGACGGACGGCTTCCTGGACCGCGGTGCGCTCGCCGGGGCCGACACTCGCGTCCTTGACGCCGTCGGCGGTCCCCTGGGCGACCGTCTGGCGTGCGATCTGCTTGGCCATGTCCCAGTTCACCGGGCCGCCCTCGTACGAGAGCATCTGGCCCAGTTGCTGGAACGCGGCGCCCAGGTCGGTGGGGTTCAGCGAACCGAACATGGCAGCGAGCGGATTGTCCGCGCCGGGGCCGCCAAAGCCTCCGGCGCCGGGCAGTCCGAAGCCGAACGGGTTGTCCGGTCCCTGACCACCACCGCTCTGCTGGTCCTTCTTCTTGCCCTCGTCGCCGTCTTCCGGCTCCTCCGGCGGAAGGCCGAATCCGAATGGGGTGTCACTCACGGGATTCCTCGGCTGGTAAGGCCACCGGTTGCCTCCGGCGGCACGACTGCCCGATAACACCACCCAGCGTAGACACCAAGGGCGCTTCGAGCCTCGGTGCTTCGCCGACTCTTGGCCTGCGGCAGGATGGATGCCACCTGGTACGGACGCGTCACTCGCGCTCGTACTGAAGACAACCGCTGGAGACGCCCGGTGAGTTCCCCAGATCCGCAGGTTCGCGCAGCGCGAAACCGGTCAACCACCTCGCCCGCCGCGCGCGGGCCCGTCGTCGCGGTCACCGGTGCCGCGTCCGGCGTCGGCGCGCTGCTCACCGGGCGACTCGCCGCTTCGGAGGAGATCAAGCAGGTCATCGCCATCGATGAGCGGCGCGGCGAGTGCGCCGCGGCGCAGTGGCACATCCTGGACGTGCGCGACCCGGCCATCGCCGACAAGCTGCGCGGTGCGGACGTGGTGGTGCACCTCGCGCTCGATCTGGACCTGGGGAGTGACACGGCCGCCCGAACGGCCTACAACGTCCGGGGGACGCAGACCGTGCTGACCGCCGCCGCGGCGGCCGGGGTGCACCGCGTGGTGCTGTGCACGTCCGCGATGGTGTACGGGGCGCTGCCGGACAACGAGCTGCCGCTGTCGGAGGACGCGGAGCTGCGGGCGACCGCCGAGGCGACCGGCGTCGGGGATCTGCTCGAGATCGAGCGGCTCGCGCGGCGCGCGCCGCGGGCGCATCCGGGGCTCAATGTCACCGTGGTGCGGCCCGCAGTGCTGGTGGGGGGCACGGACACCGCGCTGACCAGGTACTTCGAGTCCCCTCGGCTGCTGGTGGTCGCCGGGTCGCGGCCCGCCTGGCAGTTCTGCCACGTCGAGGATCTGTGCGG
Source organism: Streptomyces sp. HUAS ZL42 (assembly GCF_040782645.1). Taxonomy (GTDB): domain Bacteria; phylum Actinomycetota; class Actinomycetes; order Streptomycetales; family Streptomycetaceae; genus Streptomyces. The sequence continues at coordinate 3,614,744 of NZ_CP160403.1, read as the reverse complement.
TGCTCTGGAGTACGCCGTTCTGGAGAAGGTCGACGGGGAGCTCGCCGTCGGGTGCGACGGGTGGCTGGAGCAGGAGGAGGTCGAGGAGCTCAGCGGGATCCGGCGGATGGAACTGCCGTCCGCTGTCGCGCTGGGGGCGGCGGCTCGGCTGCACCGGATCGGGCTGACACCGTCTCCGGCTGGGGATCTGGCGTACACGATGTATCCCTGGGTGGTGAGTGGGAGCCGGCTCCATGACGCGGGGTGGCGGCCGCAGTGGACCAACGAGGAGGTGCTCGCGGAGCTGCTGGAGGAGGTTTCCGGGAGGCACACGGTTGCCGGGCGGCGGCTGGGGCGGAAGGACGCGACTGCGGCGGGGGCCGCGGGGGCGACGGTGGCTCTGCTGGGGGCGGCGGCTGTGGTGCGGAGGGCTCGGAAGGCTCGGCGGAGGGTTTGAGGAAGCGGTGTTCCAAGCGGGCGTGTCTTGAGAGGTGCCCGGGGTTGGTGCGGGCGTGGGGTGGGTCGCGCAGCCCGGCGCTGACGGGGTGCCGCCCGCGCCCACCCGTGCCGCCCCAGCGGCACGACCGCCCGCGGCTGTACGGAACCGGCCGCCTGTAGGAGGCTCCAATCGCCCACGCACGCGTGCCGGACGATAACGCCATTCCCCGTCGTCAGCGACGTGCGGCACGATGGAGCCATGACAGCCACCAATGATCACCCCGGCGAGCAGGGGGCTCAGGACGCCATCAAGTTGATCGGCATCCGGGAGACACCACTCTCCGTGGACGAGGTCTTCCGGGCCGTGGGGGACGACGCGGCCGGGGGGATCGCCCTGTTCGTGGGGACCGTGCGCAACCATGACGGGGGTGCCGACGTCGATGCGCTCGGGTACTCCTGCCATCCCAGTGCCGAGGCGGAGATGCGGCGGATCGCGGAGAAGGTCGTCGCCGAGTATCCGGTGCGGGCGCTGGCCGCGGTGCATCGCGTCGGGGATCTCGAGGTCGGGGATCTCGCCGTCGTCGTGGGCGTGTCGTGTCCGCACCGCGGTGAGGCCTTCGAAGCGTGCCGGAAGCTGATCGACGATCTCAAGCACGAAGTGCCCATCTGGAAGCACCAGAGGTTCTCCGACGGGACCGATGAATGGGTCGGCGCGTAGCGCCGTCGTTGAGGAGTGGTGGTCGGGCGACGGGAGGGCAGGTGGGCGCCTGCTGAATCCGTCGGTGCGCCGGCCCAACCCGTCCTCCGCTCTTCCGGTTGCGTAACCGCACCCCTGACGTGAGCGTTGTCAGTGCGGATGGTTAATCTGCTGATCAGTCAGTTCCGTTCGGTCAGTTGGGGTTGGAGGTCGCGATGGGGGTGCTCGTCTGGTTGCTGATTCCGCTTGTGGCTGCGATCGGCGCGGGGCTGTGGGGCACCTGGGCCAACCGCACCCGCACGGCGCGCAGCGACGGGCCCGAGCTGGACGGGTACGCCCGGTTCCGTGCGGCCATGGAGAAGTCGCACCCCGGACTGTGACCTGGGTGGCCCTGACGGTGCTCTGACAGGAGCGTCCCGTACTGTCGAGGCATGCCACGCCGCACCGCGACGATGCTCGCCTCCACCCTGATGCTGATCGCGCTCCTGTGCGCGGGGGTGTTCATCCCCGTGCCGTACTCGGAGATGTCCCCGGGGCCGACGGTGAACACCCTCGGTGAGCATGGCGGCGAGCCGGTGCTGCAGATCTCCGGGCACAAGACCTACGCCGCGAGCGGTCACCTGAACATGACCACCGTGCGGGTCACCAGCGCCGACTACAAGATGAACCTCGTCGAGGCCGTCTACGGGTGGCTCGCCCATGACAACAAGGTCGTGCCGCACGACACCCTCTACCCGGACGGCAAGACCGAAGAGGAGTCCACCCAGGAGAACGCCGAGGAGTTCAGCCAGTCCCAGGAGAGTGCCAAGGTGGCCGCCCTGAAGGAACTCGACGTCCCGGTGGAGTCCTGGGTCATCGTCTCGACGGTCGTCAAGGACTCCCCGGCCGAGGGCAAGCTGCACGCCGGTGACGTGATCAAGGCCGTCGACGGCACGGTGGTGAAGCAGCCCTCCGACGTCGCCAAGCTGGTGACGAAACACGAGCCCGGTCAGGACGTCGTCTTCACGATCGTGCCCGCCAAGGAGCAGGCCGCCGCCGAGAAGGCGAACAAGACGGCGACCAAGACCCAGGACGTCACCATCACGACCGCGACGTCCGACGACAGCGGTGAGAAGCGCGCCATCGTCGGGATCTCCGCGGGCACGGATCACACGTTCCCGTTCACCATCGACATCAAGCTCGCCGACGTCGGCGGACCCAGCGCGGGCCTCATGTTCGCGCTGGGCATCTACGACAAGCTCACCCCGGGCAGCCTGACCGGCGGCAAGTTCGTCGCCGGCACCGGGACGATCGACGACGACGGCAAGGTCGGGCCGATCGGCGGCATCGAGATGAAGACCGTCGGCGCGCGCAGCAAGGGTGCCCAGTACTTCCTGACCCCGGCGGACAACTGCGCGGCCGCCGCCAAGGACACCCCGAGCGGTCTCCGGCTCGTCAAGGTGAACACCATCGACGACGCCCTCGACGCCCTCGAGGACATCCGCAGCGGCGACACCGCCGACCTGCCGAAATGCGCGGCCGGATAGCGCGGAGGGCTACTCCTCGAACGTCGCCGCCAATGCCTCCGCGAGACCGGGGACCAGTTCGGGGCCCGTGAGGACCTCCGTCGGAGTGTCCTTCTCCCGCAGCCGCAGCGCCGACTCACGCGCGCCGTCGCGCAGCACCGCGACGGTCATGCGGACCTCCTGGCGCTCGGGATGCCCGGCCACCCACTTCGCCAGCTTCGCCTCGCTCAGGCCCTCCGGGACCTGGGCCTCCGCGGACGGCGGCAGCATCAGGCGCTCCACAGTGAGGGCACAGCCGACCACCGCGTCGGGCCAGGCGATCCTGCCGAGGAACTCGTCGAGCGGCTTGTCCGTTGGAATCTCGTCCTGCTCGATCGGTGTGAGGCCGGCGCTCTCCTGCTCCTCCTCCAGGCCGAGCTGGGCGGCGAGCGAGGGTTCCTGGGCCCGCAGCTGCGTGGTGTCTACGAGGGCGAAGAGGCGGGCGGGCTGGTCCCAGCCGAGGCCGGAGGCGTACTCGTCGATCTCGAGCACGGCCCGGGTGAGCGGGTTCGCCGCCATGGGAGTCTTGGACATGGTCACAATCCTGCCTCGTTCCCGGCCGGAATCGGGAACCGAGTAAACGGTGAGTAAGTTGCATAGGTGTGGGCTCACGATCACGGGGGGCCACGGCGGGTCCACGAACACGCGGGCCTGACGGATCAACAGCGAACTTCGAGGTGCCTACCTTGGCTTTCCAGATGCCGGACCGCGGCGGAGGCCCGACGGGGCCACGGATCAGAGTCGGCCGCCCGTCCCGGCGTGTCCGGTCCCTGCTCATGACATTGGGCGTCCTTGCCGTTCTCGGCATGGCGTTCACGATGTTCGCGGGCTTCTGGACGGACTGGCTCTGGTACCGGTCGGTGAAGTATTCGTCCGTCTTCACCACCACCCTGTGGACCAAGATCGGGCTGTTCTTCGTCTTCGGCCTGCTGATGGCGCTGTCGGTCGGCTTCAACATCTGGCTGGCCCACCGGCTGCGCCCGCCGCTGAGCGCGATGTCGATGGAGCAGCAGAGCCTCGACCGCTACCGGATGGGGATCGCGCCGTACAAGAGGTGGCTGCTGGTCGGCATCACCGCCCTGGTGGGCCTGATCGCCGGTGCCTCCGCCTCCAGTCAGTGGCGGACCTGGCTGATGTGGGTCAACGGCGTGCCCTTCAACCAGAAGGACCCGCAGTTCCACCTCGACGTCTCCTTCTACGCCTTCGACCTTCCCTGGTACCGGTTCCTGCTGGGCTTCGGCTTCGCCGCCGCGATCCTGTCGTTGATCGCCGCCGCGCTCACCCACTATCTGTACGGCGGGCTCAGGATCACCTCCCCGGGCGCGCGTGCCACCGCCGCCGCGACCGGGCACCTGTCCGTGCTGCTCGGCCTCTTCGTCGCGCTGAAGGCCGTCGCGTACTGGCTCGACCGGTACGGCCTGGCGGTGAAGTCCAGTGACTTCAAGGCCACCGACAACTGGACGGGCCTGCGTTACGTCGACGCGAACGCCTACCTCCCGGCCAAGACGATCCTGTTCTGCATCGCCGTCATCTGCGCGCTGCTGTTCTTCGCCACGCTGTGGCGGCGCACCTGGCAGCTGCCCGTGATCGGCTTCGGCCTGATGGTGCTCTCGGCGATCCTCATCGGCGGGCTCTACCCGGCGATCGTCCAGAAGTTCCAGGTCCAGCCCAACGAGCAGGCCAAGGAAGCGCCGTACGTCGAGAAGAACCTCAAGGCGACGCGCGAGGCGTACGGGATCGACGGCGCCAAGGTCACCGAGTACTCGGGCAAGTCCACCACCACGGACAAGGCCAAGCTGCGGGACGACGTCGCCCCCACGGCGAGCATCCGCATCATGGACCCGAACATCGTCTCGCCGACGTTCCAGCAGCTCCAGCAGATGCGGAACTACTACGCGTTCCCGAACAACCTGGACGTCGACCGCTACAGCACCAAGGCGGGCACGGACCAGGACACGGTCATCGGTCTGCGCGAGCTGAACCTGGCCGGCATCCCGAAGAAGAACTGGATCAACAACCACTTCCGCTACACCCACGGCTACGGCGCGGTCGCCGCCAAGGGCACCACCGCCGACGCCGAGGGCCGCCCGGTCTACACCGAGTCCGACCTGCCCTCCCAGGGCGACCTCGGGACGTACCAGCAGCGGATCTACTACGGCGAGAAGACGACCACGTACTCGATCGTCGGCGGTCCCCAGAAGGAGATCGACTACTCCGACGACCAGGGTGAGAAGACCACCAGCTACACGGGCAAGAGCGGGGTCAACCTCTCCAACCCGGTCAACCGGGCCGCCTACGCGGTGGCGTTCGGCGAGCCGCAGATCCTCTACTCCGGTGCGATCGGCGAGGGTTCCCGGATCCTGTACAACCGCACGCCGAAGGAGCGCGTCGAGGCTGTCGCCCCGTGGCTGACCATCGATGGCGACGCCTACCCCGCGGTGGTGGACGGCAAGATCCAGTGGATCGTGGACGCGTACACGACCACCAACGGATACCCGTACGCCTCCCGTACGACCCTCGGTGACACCACGGCCGACTCGCTGACCGCGACCAACAACTCGCGTGCGGTGGTGGCCCAGCAGAACCAGGTCAACTACATCCGCAACTCGGTGAAGGCGACCGTCGACGCGTACACCGGTGAGGTCAAGCTCTACCAGTGGGACACCGAGGACCCGATCCTGAAGACCTGGATGAAGGCGTTCCCCGGCACGGTGGAGCCGAAGACCGACATCTCGTCGTCGCTGATGGCCCATCTCCGTTACCCACAGGACCTGTTCAAGGTCCAGCGCGAGCTGCTGACCCGCTACCACGTGAAGGACGCGACGACGTTCCTCAGCGGCAGCGAGGTGTGGCAGGTGCCGGACGACCCGACCAACAAGTCGGGCGAGACGGTGCCGCCGTACTACCTGAGCATGAAGATGCCGGACCAGACGCAGCAGGCGTTCTCGCTGACGACGACGTTCACGCCCAACGGCCGGGACAACCTCAGCGCGTTCATGACGGTCGACGCCGAGGCGGGCACGCCCGACTACGGCAAGATCAGAATTCTGAAACTGCCGACCAGTACGACCGTCGACGGCCCCAAACAGGTCCAGAGCCAGTTCAACTCCGAACAGGACATCGCGGAGTCCATCAGGCTGCTGAAGGGCGGCGATTCCGAGGTCGAGTACGGCAACCTGCTGACGGTGCCGCTCGACGGAGGCCTGCTGTACGTGGAGCCTGTCTACGTACGCGGTGGTGGACTCAAGTACCCACTGCTGCGCAAGGTCCTGGTGACCTACGGAGGCAACACCGCCTTCGAGGACACCCTCGACGAGGCCCTCAACAAGGTCTTCGGAGCGGAGAGTACGACACCCGTGCCACCGGACGAGGGCACGACCCCTCCGCCGACGACCGGCAACCCGACGGTCCAACAGGCGCTGGAGGACGCCCAGAAGGCGTTCGACGCCGGCCAGGAAGCCCTGAAGAAGGGCGACTGGGAGGCGTACGGCAAGGCGCAGAAGGATCTCGAGGCGGCGCTGCAACGGGCCGAGGACGCCCAGGCCGAGGCGAGCAAGGGCAGCGGCAACAAGCCCACCAGCAGCCCGAGTCCGACCAGCAGTCCACGCAGCAGCCCCAGCAGCAGTCCGAGCAGCAGTCCGAGCGGCTGATCAAAAGCCCTGTCCCGCGCCGTGATACGGTTGCCGCACAACGGCGCGGGGTGGAGCAGCTCGGTAGCTCGCTGGGCTCATAACCCAGAGGTCGCAGGTTCAAATCCTGTCCCCGCTACTGCAATACGAAGGCCCGGATCCTCAAAGGATCCGGGCCTTCGTGGTGTGCGAACGCATGTGCCGACGGGTGGGACGGCCGCGCCGCCTCCGGGAGTTGGTGGTTGTGTGTTTGACTTGTCTCTCTGTGGGCATGTCGACAAAACGCTGAAGTGACCTCACTGGCTGCGGTATACCAGGTGTACCCAGGTTGCAGGTGGTGCGACGATGGACGTTATGGGGGACAAGGCAACTCTGTTCGAGACAGGGCGATATGTGCAGCCCTCCGGCCGGGACGAGGCCGGGGAGGCCGCCGAGGAGGCACGCCGACGACTCGCCGCCGAGGCGGGCGACGTCGAGGCGATGAGCGTCCTCGGAAGCATGCTGCTGCGCCGTGGCGATCTCGACGGAGCCGAGCCCCATCTGCGTGCCGCCACCGCGGCCGGTGACCGTGCCGCCGCCAACAACCTGGGAGTCCTGCTTCACCAGCGCGGATACGCCGAGGAGGCCGCCGGATGGTGGCGGATCGCCGCCGTCGCCGGCTCCGCGGCCGCCGCGCACGCCCTGGGACGGCACCACCGTGAGCGCGGGGACGAGCCCGCCGCCGAGTACTGGCTGCGCCAGTCCGCCGAACAGGGGCACGCGCTGGGTGCGTACGCGCTCGCCGATCTGCTGGAGCACCGCGGTGACGACGGGGCCGAGCAGTGGATGCGGTCCGCGGCCGAGCAAGGGCATCGTGAGGCGGCGTACCGGCTGGCGCGGGCGCTGGACCGGCAGGCCGGGCTGGAGAGCGACGGCGACGACAGTACCGGCCGGGCTCTCGAGGAGCAGGCCGAGCAGTTCTACCGCCAGGCCGCCGCGCGCGGGCACCGGCGTGCCGCGCTGCACCTCGGGGCGATCCTGGAGAAGCGGGGGGACCTCAAGGAGGCCGGCCGCTGGTACCTGACGTCCGCCAAGGACGGCGAGGCGCGGGCCGCCTGCGCGCTCGGGTTCCTGCTGCGGGACGCGGGCGACAGCGAGAGCGCCGCCGTGTGGTGGCTGCGCGCCGCGCAGGACGGCGACGGCAACGCGGCCAACGCGCTGGGCGCCCTGCACGCCGAGCGCGGGGAGACCCAGACCGCCGAGCGGTGGTACCGGGCCGCGATGGACGCCGGTGACGACAACGGCGCGTACAACCTCGGTCTGCTCTGCGCCGAGCAGGGACGGACCGCGCAGGCCGAGCAGTGGTACCGGCGTGCCGCGTACGCCGGGCACCGGGAGGCGGCGAACGCGCTCGCGATCCTGCTGCTGCAGGGCGGGGACGCGACGGGCGCCGAGCCCTGGTTCTCCAAGGCCGCGGAGGCCGGGAGCGTGGACGCCGCGTTCAACCTGGGGATCCTGTTCGCGGGCCGGAGCGAGGAGCCGGTCGCCCTGCGGTGGTACGAGCGGGCCGCGGCCGCCGGGCACACGGAGGCAGCGCTGCAGGTCGGCATCGCCCGGCTGCGCGACGGGGACGAGCGGGAGGCCGAACGGCATCTGCGGTGCGCCGCGGGCGGTGGCAGTGCGGAGGCGGCATACCGGCTGGCCGCCGTGCTCGACGCGCGCCGGCCGGCGGTGTCCGCGCATGAGCTCGGCGAGGCCGTGCACGAGAAGACCGAATGTGAGGAGTGGTACGAGCGCGCGGCCTCGCAGGGGCATCGGCGGGCGCAGGTGCGGGTGGGGATGCTCGCCGCCGCGCGGGGCGATGTCGTGGAGGCGGCGCGGTGGTACCGGCAGGCCGCGGAGGCCGGGTCGCGCAACGGGGCGTTCAATCTGGGGCTGCTGCTGGCGCGGGAGGGAAGTGAGCCCGAGGCGGCGGTGTGGTGGACGCGGGCCGCTGACGCGGGCCACGGTCGGGCGGCGCTTCGGCTCGCTCTGGTCTACGCGCGTCGGGGGGAACTGGCGGAGGGGCAGCGGTGGGCTGATCGGGCGGTGGCCCTGGGACCGGCGGAGGTTGCGGAGCGGGCGGCGCGGCTGCGTGACGCGCTGGGGCAGGAGCTGTCGGCGTGACGGTGCCGGGGCTGCACGACTGCCCGCCCGACGGGCGACCGCCTCGTAAGCGATTTGCTTCCGTCCCCACCGTTGACGTAACGTTGCGTTCACCGACGCGGGGTGGAGCAGCTCGGTAGCTCGCTGGGCTCATAACCCAGAGGTCGCAGGTTCAAATCCTGTCCCCGCTACTGAAGGCCGAGGGCCGGAATCCGAAAGGGTTCCGGCCCTCGGTGTGTTCAGCGGTGGATCATGAGCTCTCCCAGTCCATGCGCAGAGGGCGTCGACTTCAGGATGAGTTCCTCCGTTCAGGAGCTTCGCGAGGAATGTGACGAACGTCGCATCCTTCCTGTAGGCGACGGGCCGTCAGATTCGGGGAGCCTGTGGGCAGCACGAAGCCCCGGCGTCCATCAGGAGCCGGGGCTTCGGAGAAAGGCCGGAAAAGCTTACGCCGCCGCGCAGTTCGGGCAGATGCCGCGGTAGGTGACCTCGACATCCGAGACCGTGAAGCCGAAGCGCTCCGAGTCGGGGAGGTCGGCGAGCGGGTTGCCGCTCGGGTGGACGTCCCGGATCTGGCCGCACTGGGCGCAGACCAGGTGGTGGTGCGGACGGTGCGCGTTCGGGTCGTACCGCTTGGCGCGCTTGTCGGTGGAGACCTCGAGCACCTCGCCGAGGGAGACCAACTCGCCCAGCGTGTTGTAGACGGTCGCCCGGGAGATCTCGGGCAGCTTGGTGACAGCCCGCGCATGGACCTCGTCGGCCGTCAGGTGGACGTGTTCGCCGTCGAGGACCTCGGCCACGACACGCCGCTGCGCGGTCATCCGCCATCCGCGTCCGCGCAGCCGTTCCAGAAGGTCACTCATACAGGCCAGCTTAACAGCAAGGGAAATAGTTTCCGATTGGGTGTGAGTTTGGAGATCAGCTCGTTTTAGACATCATCTAAGTGTGGCGCCCGCGCGGGCGCGGTCCGCGCAGGCGCCGCCTTATGTCAACCGGTGAGGGTGCCCGCGTGCTGCCGTAGCGGCGCCCAGCAGCGGATGATGTCGCGGACCGAGACGATGCCGGCCGGTTCGCCGCGGTCGAGGACGATGAGGTGACGGAAGCCGCCGTGGGCCATGGCGTGGGCCGCCTCCTCCAGGGTCCAGGACGGGGCCGCGAACACGACGTCGGTGGTGGTGTGCGCGTGGGCTCGTTCGGTGTCGGGGTCCTGGCCTAGGCCGACCGAGTTGAGGATGTCGCGTTCGGTGAGGATGCCGATGCCGCCGGCGTCGGGGTCGAGGACCACCGCCGCGCCGACCCGTCGGGCGGACATCAGGGCGGCGGCCTGACGGAGGGTGTGGGCGGGGCCGATGGTGAGGACCACTGTGCTCATGGCGTCGCGGACGAGCATGGGATGGAGCCACCTCCTAGGGGAATCCGCTTCGGCCCGCCGACCCCCGGTCGGTCGGTGAGGCGGGTGAGTTAGTTCACGGATTCACAAATTCACAAGTGGGGGGACTCTCAGAGTCGCAGGTAAAGCGCGGGTCAACAAGGGGGCGCGTGCGGCTGGTTGCGGGCGTGCGCGCCTACCTCGTGCTTCTCAGTAGCGCTGGTTGAGATACCCCAGGAACTCGTCGTGCAGCAGGCCGTTCGACGCGGCCGCGTTTCCGCTGTGCGGGCCGGGGCGGCCGTCGAGGCCGGTGAAGGTGCCGCCGGCCTCCGTGACGATGATCGCGTTGGCGGCCATGTCCCAGAGGGAGAGTTCCGGTTCCGCGCAGATGTCGACCGAACCCTCGGCCACCATCATGTACGGCCAGAAGTCGCCGTACGCGCGCGTGCGCCACACTTCGCGGGTCAGGTCGAGGAAGCCGCCCAGGCGGCCCTGGTCCTCCCAGCCGGAGAGCGAGGAGTACGCGAAGGAGGCGTCCGTCAGCTTCGAGACGCGGGAGACGCGCAGGCGGGTGGCGGAGGAGAGACTGCGGCCGGTGAAGGCGCCGTGGCCCTTCGCGGCCCACCAGCGGCGGCCCAGGGCGGGGGCGGAGACCACGCCGACGACGGGCTGGTAGCCGCCTTCTGCCGCTTCCATCAGGGCGATGAGGGTGGCCCAGACGGGGACGCCGCGCACGTAGTTCTTGGTGCCGTCGATGGGGTCGATCACCCAGCGGCGGGGGCCCGTGCCCTCGATGCCGTACTCCTCGCCGAGGATCGCGTCGCGGGGGCGGGCGCGGTGGAGCTGGCCGCGGACGAGTTCCTCGGCCGCCTTGTCCGCTTCGCTCACCGGGGTCATGTCCGGCTTGGTCTCGACCTTGAGATCGAGGGCCTTGAAGCGGGCCGTGGTGGCCGCGTCGGCGGCGTCCGCGAGGACGTGGGCGAGGCGGAGGTCGTCGAGGTAGTCGGGCATGTAGCGAACGGTATCCGTCGTGGTCGGTACGGGGCTATAGGGGGCCCGGGGTGCTCGCGTGCAGGGTGCCGGTGCGGGCGGGGGTGGTCGAGCGAGCGAGCGCCTGCGGCCGGCGGATGCGGATCGCCTGCAGCCAGGGGGATGCCGGTCAGGAGGTGCCCGGTGTTGTCGGGGCGGGGTGGGTCGCGCAGTCCGGCGCCGGCGGGGTGCCGCCTGCGACGGGTGGGTCGCGTAGCCCGGCGCCAGCGAGGTGTCGCCTGCGGCGGGGTGCCGCTTGTGGTGGGTGGGCGCACGCGTAGTCCGGCGCGGGTGGGGTGTCGCCTGCGGCGGGGTGCCGCTTGTGGTGGGTGGGCGCACGCGTAGTCCGGCGCCGGCGGGGTGCCGCCTGCGGTGGGTCGCGTAGTCCGGTGCCGGCGGGGTGCCGCCTGCGGTGGGTCGCGTAGTCCGGTGCCGGCGGGGTGCCGCCTGCGGTGGGTCGCGTAGTCCGGCGCTGGTGGGGGCCGCCTGTGGTGGGGTGGGGCGCGCAGCCCGTCCGCGCCCAGTCGTGCCGCCCCAGCGGCACGGCTTGCCCGCGGATGGGCGGAGTGGCTGCTCGCGGCTCGACGAGCGGTGGCCGTCCGCGGGTTGGCGGCGTACCGAGGCCGAAGCGCGCCCCCCCGATGCCCTCGCGAACCCTTGACAGTGCTCCCGTACGCGTCAAATCTGGGCGCAGAGTCGCTCGCCCCGGGGAGGCGATGATGCCTGCAGCGCGGGAATCCCTGCTGGACGCCGCTTTCACGGCGCTGGCGCGTCGGTCGTGGTCCGCCGTGCGGATGGTGGACGTCGCCTCGGCGGCCGGAGTGTCCCGGCAGACCCTCTACAACGAGTTCGGGAGCAAGGAAGGCCTTGCCCGGGCGCTCGTCAGAAGGGAAGCGGACGGGTATCTCGCCGGGGTCGAACGCGCGCTCACCACGCCCGCCGACCTCCGGGAGAGACTGACCGCGACCGCCGAGTGGACCGCCTCCGCCGCCCGCGAGAACGCGATCGTACGGGCCATGCTCACCGGCTGCTGGAGCGAGCGACTGCCCTCGCCGACGCTGTCCGCGGTGCCGTCCTCCTCGGCCGTACCGGCGCAGCGGCGCGCGGACGGGCCGCTGCCCTCACCCGGCGACTTCGTGACCTTGGTCCGCGACCGTGCCGTCGCGGTGCTGGCCGGCCCCCATGCGCACAAGGCGGACGTCGCCGAACTGGCCCGGTCGTGCGAACTGGTCGTGCGGCTGGCCCTTTCCTGTGTGTCGGCTCCTCCGGGCGAGGGCGGCGTCGCCGACCTGGTGCGCAGCGCACTCCACCGGCAGGTGCCGGCCTAGTAGGGCCTGTCCGGCGGATCAGTTGCAGGGAAGCAGCGTCGCCTGTTCAGCGCAGGGGAGCGGGGCGCCCCGCTCCCCGCGTCTGCGGCATGATCCGCCGGACAGGCCCGAGCGCCTCAGTGCGCGGAGCCCGACAACTGCAGGCCGATCACGCCGATGATCACCAGGCTGATCGAGACGATCTTCAGGACGGACACCAGGTCGCCCAGGAACACCATCCCGTAGATCGCGGTGCCCGCCGCGCCGATGCCGGTCCACACCGCGTAGGCGGGGCCCACGTCGAGCTTCTTCAGGGACAGGGTGAGCAGGCCGAAGCTCCCGAGGGCGAATATGCAGAACGCGACGGTCGGCCAGAAACGGGTGAAGCCGTGGGAGAGCTTGAGGCCCACGGCGAAACCGGTCTCGAGCAACCCGGCCACGATGACCAGCAGCCACGCCATGTGCTGTCCTCCCGTATGTCCGGCTGGGTGCGATTATGCACTTACCGGACCCACGCCCCCACAAACAACGCAGAGGTCAGTCGCCTTCCTTGCGTTCCCTCGTCGCCAGCAGCCTGCGCAGGGAGTACAGCCGGGCCGGGTCCGCGTGACCCTCCGCGACCCACTCGTCCAGAGCGCAGTCCGGCTCGTCGTGACTGCACGCGCGCGGGCAGCCCTCCGTGCCCGGCTCCAGGTCGGGGAAGGCGTGGATGACGCGGGACGGGTCGATGTGGGCCAGGCCGAAGGACCGTACGCCCGGGGTGTCCACCACCCAGCCGCCCGTGTCCCGCAACGGGAGCGCCAGGGCCGACGTCGTCGTGTGCCGGCCGCGGCCCGTCACCGCGTTCACATGGCCGGTCAGCCGGCGGCGGTCCTCCGGGACCAGGGCGTTCACCAGGGTCGTCTTGCCGACCCCCGAATGGCCGACGAAAGCCGTGATCTTGCCGTCCAGCTGTTCCCGCACCCGGTCCGCCGCGCCGCCGTTCTCCAGTTCCTCGCGGCTGGTGACGACGTACGGGATGTCGAGGTCGCCATAGAGCTCCAGAAGCTTGTCGGGCGGGGCCAGGTCCGACTTCGTCAGCACCAGGAGGGGGTCCAGGCCGCCGTCGTACGCCGCCACCAGACAGCGGTCGATCAGGCGGGGGCGCGGCTCGGGGTCGGCCAGGGCCGTGACGATGGCCAGCTGGTCGGCGTTGGCGACGACCACGCGCTCGTACGGGTCGTCGTCGTCCGCGGTCCGGCGCAGCAACGAGGTGCGCTCTTCGATGCGGACGATCCTGGCGAGGGTGTCCTTCTTACCGGACATGTCCCCGACCAGCGCCACCCGGTCGCCCACGACCGCGGCCTTGCGGCCCAGCTCACGGGCCTTCATCGCCAGGACGATCCGGCTGTCGACGAGGCAGGTCAGCCGGCCGCGGTCGACCGTGAGGACCATGCCCTCGGCCGCGTCCTCGTGCTTGGGGCGGATGTTCGTGCGGGGTCGGTTGCCCTTGCGGTTCGGACGGCTGCGGATGTCGTCCTCGTCGGTGTGCTTGCCGTAGCGGCGCATGACTGTATCCCCGCGTCCCTACGCCCCGAGCATCCCGGTCCACAGCTCGGGGAAGTCCGGCAGGGTCTTCGCCGTCGTCGCCACGTTCTCGATCTGCACGCCCTCGACCGCGAGGCCGATGATCGCGCCGGCCGTCGCCATGCGGTGGTCCTCGTACGTGTGGAAGATCCCGCCGTGCAGGGAGCGCGGGCGGATGTGCAGGCCGTCGGCCGTCTCGGTGACGTCACCGCCGAGTTCGTTGATCTCCTTGGTGAGCGCGGCCAGCCGGTCCGTCTCGTGCAGGCGCAGATGGGCCACGCCCCGCAGGGTGGACGGGGAGTCCGCGAGGGCGGCGACCGCCGCGATGCCGGGAGTCAGCTCGCCGACGTCGCCGAGGTCCACGTCGATCCCGTGAATGGCACCCGATCCGGTGAACTCCAGGCCGTACTCGGTCAGTTCGCAGGAACCGCCCATCCCGGTGAAGATCTCCCGCAGCCTGTCACCCGGCTGGGTCGTCCGGGCGGGCCAGTCCGGGACGAGGACCTTGCCGCCGGTCACCAGGGCCGCCGCCAGGAAGGGCTGGGCGTTGGACAGGTCCGGCTCGATCGTCAGATCGCGGCCGAGCAGGGCGCCCGGCGTGACCCGCCAGACGTTCGGCTCGCCGCCCGACTCCGGGGTGTCCACCTGGGCGCCGACCGCGCGCAGCATGTCCACGGTCATCCGGATGTGGGGCATGGAGGGGAGCGTGGAGCCCGTGTGGCGGACCTCGACGCCCTGGTTGAAGCGCGGGCCCGAGAGCAGCAGCGCCGAGACGAACTGCGAGGAGGACGAGGCGTCGATCTCCACCGGACCGCCGTCCAGCGCTCCGCCGCCGTGGACCGTCAGCGGCAGCGCCCCGCGGCCGTCGTCGTCGATCCGCGCGCCGAGGACGCGCAGGGCGTCGATCACGCCGTGCAGGGGACGCTCGTACGACCTCGGGTCGCCGTCGAAGCGGATGGGGCCGTCCGCGAGCGCGGCGACCGGGGGCAGGAACCGCATCACCGTGCCCGCGTTGCCGACGTCGACCGTGGCCGGGCCGGACAGGCCCGTGGGGAGCACACGCCACGCCTCGCCCGTCCCGTCAGGGCCCACGCCCTCCTCGATGCCGACGCCCATGGCGCGCAGCGCGTCCGCCATCAGCAGCGTGTCGCGGGAGCGCAGCGGGCGGCGCAGCCAGCCGGGCTCGGAGGCGAGGGCGGCGAGCACGAGGGCGCGGTTGGTGACCGACTTGGATCCCGGCACGTGGACCGTCGCGTCGACGGCTCCGCTCGCGTGCGGGGCGGGCCAGAGGGCGGTGTGTGCGGGGTTCGGGGCCATGGGCCCCACTCTAGTGAACTTGGGGGGCGGTCGTTCGGGTGCGGGAGCGTCGTGGCAGGTCGCTCCCCCACTCTCGGCTTCGCCCGATCGGGGGGACCCCCATCGCGGCGGAGCCGCTGATCGACACAGCCCCGCGCCCCGTTGATGCTGCCCCCACGGGGTGGATCACACCTCCAGCAGCCACCTGCCCCCGCCTATCAGCGAGCACAGCGACACCGCGTGGAACAAGAACAACCACAACCCGGCCGGCACATGCGTCAACCGCGACAGCTGGTCCGCGTCCGAGTCGCCCGCGCCGCCGCGGGAGCGCTTCGCCTGGAGTTCGAAGGCCGGGCGGACTCCACCGAGCAGCAGGAACCACACCACCGCGTAGGCGAACGCGGCCTGCACCTGGGGGCCGGCCAGCCAGGAGACCACCACGAAGGTTCCGCCGGTGACGACCACCGTCAGGGCGCCGTAGGCGTTGCGGATCATCACCAGCATCGCCATCAGGAGGGCCGTGGCCGCCCACAACAGCAGCGTGATGTGCCCCGCGGCCAGCAGTGCCGCGCCGCCCAGGCCGAGGAGTGGGGGAGCGGTGTAGCCGGCGGCAGCTGTGAGGATCATGCCGATGCCGTGCGGCTTGCCTCGGCTGACGGTGAGGCCGCTGGTGTCGGAGTGCAGCCGTATGCCCGTGAGCTGCCGACCGGTGAGCAGGGCGATCAGGCCGTGGCCGCCCTCGTGGGCGATGGTGATCGCGTTGCGGGAGAGGTGCCACAGGTTGTGCGGGACGACTATCGCGAGCGCCGCGACCATGGTGCCGAGCACCACCCAGAGGTCGGGGTCGGGCTGGGTGCCGATGAGCCGGTCCCAGAGGTCGGGCAGCGCGGTGGATGCGGTGCTGTCCATGTTTCCCGGTGGCTCCCTCTCGTCGTACGGAGTCTGGCAGTGTGGCACGTATGTGCGGACGGTATGCAGCGAGTCGCAGGCCCGAGGATCTCGCAGGAATCTTTGAAATCGAGAAGTGGGACCCCGAAGAGACCCTGGCGCCCGACTACAACGTGGCTCCGACCAAGGAGGTCTACGCCGTCCTCGACCGTCCTCTCAAAGACGTGGACGACCCGCGGCCGGTTCGGCAGCTGCGGAAGCTGAAGTGGGGGCTGGTGCCGTCCTGGTCGAAGACGCCCGAGGGGGGCGCGCGGATGATCAATGCGCGGGCCGAGACGGTGTTCGAAAAGCCGTCGTACCGGCGGGCCTTCGTCTCCCGGCGGTGCATCATCCCGGCCGACGGCTACTACGAGTGGGTCACGGGGGAGCAGGAGCGGGATCTGGAGGTCGAGGGGAAGAAGAAGCGGCCCCGCAAGCAGCCGTACTTCGTGTTGCCGGCCGACGGGTCCGTCTTCGCCATGGCCGGGTTGTACGAGTTCTGGCGTGACCGGACGCTGCCGGACGAGCATCCGCAGGCCTGGTGGGTGACGTGCTCAGTGATCACGACCGAGGCGGAGAAGACGCCGCTGGCGGTGGGGCCGGCGGAGGGGCCGCGGGCGCTGGCGGACATTCATCCCCGGATGCCGTTGATGCTGACGCCGGATCGGTGGGATGCGTGGCTGGATCCGTCGCGGACGGATGTGGAGGATCTGCGGGAGTTGCTGGCGCCGCCGGGTGAGGGGTTGATGCGGGCGTATCCCGTTTCCACGGCGGTCAGCAATGTGCGGAACAACGGGCCCGAGCTGCTGAAGGAGCTCGAGGGGCCGGAGGAGGGGACGTTGTTCTGAGGCTGACCGGGCGTTGGGTCCGCCGCCTGACGGCCATGTGATTACGGTGGTTTTGTGACCCGTACCGAGACTGTCGAGACCGACGCCGGGAGCGCCCGTATCACCTGGCATCCCGCCCGGAAGGCCGCACTCGTCCTCGCCGTCGGCCACGGTGCCGGTGGAGGCATCGAGGCCCGTGATCTTCAAGCGCTCGCACACGACCTCCCCGGGCACGGCGTCACCGTCGCCCTCGTCGAGCAGCCCTGGCGGGTGGCCGGGAAGAAGGTGGCGCCCGCGCCCGGGACGCTCGACGTCGGGTGGCGGGGGCTGTGGCCGGCGCTCGCCAAGCCCGGGTTGCCCGTGATCTCCGGTGGGCGCAGTGCCGGGGCCCGTGTCGCCTGTCGTACCGCCGTCGAACTGGGCGCGCACGCCGTCCTCGCCCTCAGCTTCCCGCTCCATCCGCCCGGCAGGCCCGAGAAGTCCCGGGCCGACGAGTTGCTGGGGGCCGGAGCGCCCACGCTCGTCGTCCAAGGGGGGAACGACCCGTTCGGGAGGCCCGAGGAGTTCCCGGAGGGGGCCTACGAACTCGTCGAGGTGCCGTACGGCGACCACGGCTTCGCCGTGCCGAAGCGGGCGGAGCTCACGCAGGAGCAGGCGGTGGCGATCGTCACCGAAGCGGTTGTGACGTGGGCCGGGTCACTGGGGTAAAGGGTCGGGAATGTTGCGGGCCGGGCCTCTGTTGAGGCCGACAGAAGTGCTGAAACACCGGCACCGACGTCGTGGGAGAGGAAGTCCGCCGCATGGGTTCGACCATTTGCCCGAGCCGCAGCAGCCGCACTGACCTGGACTGGACGGTGCTGCACGCGGCGAAGGCCACGTCCATTCGGGCGGCGGACGGACCGGATCGTCGTCTATCCTCCGATTCGAGCGGGACCGGTTTCGGTCCGGCCCGGAATCTTGAGGAGGTGGGTCCGGTCACTGGGACCGACGCAGGGACCGAACACGGCCAGGCGGAGCAGCCCGAGGGCCAGGGCAACAGCGCGGAGTCGAGCGCGGAGCGAAGCGCGCGCTTCGAGCGGGACGCGCTCGAATTCCTCGACCAGATGTACTCGGCCGCCCTGCGCATGACGCGCAACCCGGCGGACGCCGAGGACCTGGTGCAGGAGACGTACGCCAAGGCGTACGCGTCCTTCCACCAGTTCCGCGAAGGCACCAACCTCAAGGCGTGGCTGTACCGGATCCTCACCAACACCTTCATCAACTCGTACCGCAAGAAGCAGCGTGAACCCCAGCGCAGCGCGGCCGAGGAGATCGAGGACTGGCAGCTCGCCCGCGCCGAGTCGCACATGTCGACCGGTCTGCGCTCCGCGGAGTCGCAGGCGCTCGACCACCTGCCCGACTCGGACGTGAAGGAAGCACTGCAGGCGATCCCCGAGGAGTTCCGCATCGCCGTGTATCTCGCGGACGTTGAGGGCTTTGCGTACAAGGAGATCGCGGACATCATGGGGACACCCATCGGTACGGTGATGTCCCGGCTGCACCGGGGCCGCCGTCAACTGCGCGGCATGCTCGAGGACTACGCCCGTGAGCGCGGGCTGGTCCCGGCCGGCGCCGGAGAGTCGGACGAAGCGAAAGGCTCGGGCTCATGAGCTGCGGAGAGCCGCACGAGACGGACTGCAGTGAGGTACTCGATCATCTCTACGAGTTCCTCGACAGTGAGATGCCGGACGTCGATCGCGACAAGTTCAAGCAGCACTTCCAGGAGTGCTCGCCGTGCCTGGAGAAGTACGGTCTCGAGCAGGCCGTGAAGAAGCTGGTCAAGCGGTGCTGCGGGCATGACGACGTGCCCAGCGACCTGCGCGCCAAGGTCATGGGGCGACTTGAGCTGATTCGCTCCGGGCAGATCGTGCCCGAGCACGACGTGACGGCCGCGCCGGCGACTCCGCAGGAAACCTGAACCGACGCGGGACGCCTGAACCGACGCAGGACGCCTGAACCGACCCTCATCACTCGAACGGGCTAATCCGCGGGTGGAACGCCCGCGGCCCCGCCTCTCGCCACCCTAGGCTCCCAGCCTGGACGGGCACGGGTCAGGGGAGTGGCGATGGAGGCGGTTCCGGCGCGGGCGCGTGTGTACGTCGTCTGTGCCTGCCTCGGCGCGCTGCTCTGTCTGCCGATCGCGCACAGTCCCGACGGCCCCTTGCCGCTGCCGACCGTTCCCACGCCCTGGTGGGCGGCGCTGCTGCTGAGCGGGCTGTACGCCGCGGGCGAGCAGGTGGCCGGACGGCGCCTGACCGGCACCTTCTACCCCGTCCTGCTGGCCGGGGCGTTCCTGCTGCCGCCGTCCGCCGCCGCACTCGTGGCCGTCACCGGGGCGCTGCTCTCCCGTGTGGAGCAGCGCCCCTTTCTGCTGCGCCGGATCTGGCGGGCCGCCCGGCTGGTCCTCGGCGTGTGGGCGGCGGCCTGGGTGCACTGGGCGCTGGACGGGTGGGACTCCGTCATGGAGTGCGACTTCCCGTACGCGCTCGTGCCGGCGGGGGCGGCGGTGCTGGTGTTCTGTGCCGTGCTCGCCGTGCTGGACGCGGGGATCCTCGCACTGACCACGGGGTTGCCGCCCGCGCCTGCGGGGCGGCGGGGGAGCGCACTGGTGCGGCGGGCCTGGCGGGAGCTGTTCCTGCGGTCGCTCGCGCCCGTTGCCGTGCACGGGCTCGCCGGGCTGATGATGGCCGTGCTGTGGCGCAGTCCGTACGGGCCTGTCGCCGCGTTGCTCGTGCTGCTGCCGATGTGCGTGTCGTGGTGGGTGTTCGCGCAGTACCACCGGGAACGGGCGGCCCACCAGGCGACCATCCGTGCGCTGGTGCAGGCCGTCGACATCAAGGACGGGTACACCCGCGGGCACAGCGAGCGGGTCGGACAGGCGTCGATGATGATCGCGCATGAGCTGGGGCTGGACGACGAGCGGATCGAGGTGCTGCGGTTCGCCGGGATCCTGCACGACGTGGGGAAGCTGGGGGTGCCCACCCGGCTGCTGCGCAAGGACGGGCCGCTCACCCCCGAGGAGCGGCGGGTGATCGAGCTGCATCCCGAGTACGGCCACGAGATCGTGCGGGGGATCTCCTTCCTCGGGGAGGCCAGGGCGGCGGTGCTGCACCATCACGAACGGCTGGACGGGAGCGGGTATCCGTACGGGCTGGTGGGGAGTCAGATTCCGGAGTCCGCACGGGTGGTGGCCGTCGCCGACGCCTTCGACGCGATGACGTCCAACCGGTCCTATCGCAGGGCCCGGCCTGTTTCCGCCGCGCTGAACGAGCTGGAGCGGTGCGCGGGGTCCCAGTTCGATCCGCGGATGGTGCAAGCCCTCGTCAGGGCGCTGGCCCGGCACGGCTGGCACCCCACGGTCACGGCCGACGAGCCCCGCCCGCCCCGTTCCCGGCCGCCGGTACCCAGCCGGCCGGGAGTGCACCGATGAGCCCGTGTCGGCCCTGTCTCCTGCTCCCCCTGGTCCATACGTCCGCCGCCCTTCTCGCTCTCTCCTCCTTCGCCGTCACCCTCTGGACCGGCCTCGAGGAGAGACCCCTCGCACTCGCCTTCGGTCTGCTCGTCACCCTCGGTGAGCTGACCCGGTGGCGTGGGCCCGATCTCAGGGAGGCCGCGCCGCTCGGCGCCGCGGGGGCCCTGTCGTACGCCCTGCTCGGAGAGAACGCCGGCTGGCCCACACATCACGGCGTCGCGCAGGTCGTCGCCGTCGTGCTCGCCGCCTCCCTCCTCGGCAGCGTGCCGCACATCGCGCGGGGGCGGCGGCCCGCCCTCGACCATCTCGCCCGGCGGGTGCACACCGCCGGGTTCGCCGCCGTGTGCTTCCAACCCCTCTACAACCGCGGGGCGTTCGACACATGGGACGGACCCGCCTACGCGCTGCTGCTACTGGCGCTGCTCTCCCTCACGGCGCTCTGCGACGCCGTGCTCGCCGCCGCGCTGGCGCACGCACGGACCCGGTGGCCGTTCGGGCCGCTGCTGCGGGACGAACTGCGGGCCATGACCGGGATCGGCTCCGCCGTGTGCGCCACAGGGGCGGTGATGGCGCTCGCGGTGGCGGTCGTCGGGCTGTGGGCCCTGCCCGTGTTCTCGCTGCCGCTGCTGCTGACGCAGCTGGCTTTCCGCCGCTACGCCGCCGTGCGGACCACCTACCGGCAGACCATCGCCTCCCTCGCACGGGCCACCGAGATAGCCGGGTACACCCCGGCCGGGCACGCCCGGCGGGTCGCCGCGCTCAGCCGGGCCGTGGGACGGGACCTGGGGCTTTCGGAACCCGATCTGACCGTGCTGGAGTACGCCGCCCTCATGCACGACATAGGGCAGCTCAGCCTGGTCGATCCCGTGCCCGCGGGGGCCACGGCCGCGCTGCCGGTGGCGGAGCAGCGGCGGATCGCGTTGCTCGGCGGGGCCGTCGTACGGCAGACCGGGGTCGACGCGGCGGTCGCCGTGGTCGTGGAGCGGCAGGCCGACCCCTGCGACGAGCAGCCGGTGGCCGCACGGATCGTGCGCGCGGTGAACGCCTACGACGAGAAGTCGCGCGCCGCAGGGCCCGGAGGGCCCCTGACAGCCCTGGAGGAGCTGCGGCTGGGGACGGCCGCGGAGTACTCGCCCGAGGTCGTGGAGGCGCTGGCCCGGGTGCTGTCCCGGGGCTGTCTGACCTTGCCCGCAGCTGGGTAACCCATGGGTAATGAGCGCCCTTCCAGCCGCACGTGGTTGGATGCGAGGGAGAGAGTGTCCGGGGGCACTGGCCAGCCCACTAAACGGAACTGGCAGGCGGGAATCGTGAGGATCTTCGGCAAGGGACGGCATCGGCCCTCCGCCTCCTGGCGGCAGGCCACCGACCGCGCGTTCACGCTGATCGGCGACGGCCGGTACGAGGACGCCGGCGCGCTGCTGACACGTGCCGCGGACCTGGAGCCGTGGCTCTCCGAGTCCTGGTTCAACCTCGCCCTCCTGCACAAGTTCCGGCACGACTGGGAGCAGGCCCGGGCGGCCGGTCTGAGGGCCGTCGCGCTGCTCGACCGGGAGACGGGCGCACCTGACTGGTGGAACGTGGGCATCGCGGCCACCGCGCTGCAGGACTGGCCGCTCGCGCGGCGGGCCTGGCAGGCGTACGGGCTGTATGTGCCGGGCGGGGCCACCGCCTCCGGGGAGCCGCTGGGCATGGACCTCGGGAGCGCCGCCGTACGGCTGTCGCCCGAGGGCGAGGCCGAGGTCGTGTGGGGGCGTCGGCTCGATCCCGCCCGCATAGAGGTGCTGTCCATCCCGCTGCCGTCGTCCGGGCGGCGCTGGGGCGAGGTCGTGCTGCACGACGGGGTGCCCCACGGGGAGCGGACCACCGCCGCGGGGCATGCCTACCCGGTGTTCGACGAGATCGAGCTGTGGGCGCCATCGCCGGTGCCGACCTGGGTGGTGCTGCTGGAGGCTGCGAGCGAGGACGACCGGGACGCGCTGGAGCAGCTTGCCGCTGACGCGGGGTTCGCGGCGGAGGACTGGTCGTCGTCCGTACGGCTGCTGTGCCGGATGTGCTCGGAGTCGAGGATGCCGTCCGACGAGGGTGACGGGGAGCATCTCGACCCGCACGATCACAGTGAGCCGGGGCACCCGGGGCCGCTGGGGCATCGGACGGACGGGCAGCTGTGGGTGCCGGAGCGGGAGTGCGGGGTGGCTGCGCCGGCTTCGCTGGTGAGGGGGTTGCTGGACGGGTGGGTCGCGGACAGCCCGGATTCCAGGGATTGGCGGGACTTGGAAGAGGTTTGCTGAGTCCGTTCGACGCTGCGGCGCCGTCGTGGCTGGTCGCGCAGTTCCCCGCGCCCCTATGGGGGCGCTTCACCGTACCCTGTATCAGCATCACACCCCCGTTTTTCTAGGAAGGCATACGTCGGTCATGGCGCAGCAGGACACCGATCAGCAGCACGCGGGCGTGCTCCCCGTGGACGACGAGGGCTTCGTCATCGACACCGAGGACACGGAGGAGCGGGAGCAGGCGTACCGCGGGCGCGGCACCTCGCGGCCGATCACGGTCGTCGGGAACCCGGTGCTGCACAAGGAGTGCAAGGACGTCACCGGGTTCGACGACGAGCTGCTGAAGCTGGTGGACGACATGTTCGCCAGCCAGCGCACCGCCGAGGGTGTGGGCCTCGCCGCCAACCAGATCGGCGTCGACCTGAAGGTGTTCGTCTACGACTGCCCGGACGACGAGGGTGTGCGGCACGTCGGCGTGGTCTGCAACCCGAAGCTCGTCGAACTGCCCGCCGACAAGCGCCGCCTGGACGACAGCAACGAGGGCTGCCTCTCCGTGCCGACCGCGTACGCGCCGCTCGCCCGGCCCGACTACGCCGAGGTGACCGGGCAGGACGAGAAGGGCAACCCGATCAAGGTGCGCGGCACGGGCTACTTCGCCCGGTGTTTGCAGCACGAGACGGACCATCTGTACGGGTACCTCTACATCGACCGGCTCTCCAAGCGTGAACGCAAGGACGCGCTGCGGCAGATGGCGGAGAACGAGCCCCGCTACCCCGTGGTCGCGAACGACTGACCTTCACAATTCCCTTACGTACGGCGCCTGTTCGGGTTTCCCTGCCCGAACAGGCGCCGTTCGTCTGTCCGTCGCACATTCGATCGCGTCTGCTCCCCTAGCGATCCGGAACCAGTTGCGCAAGGGGACATTCTTGGCACCGCGGGGTAGTGAAGGGAGCAAATCCATTCCCAGAACGCTCAGTTGTGGTGCTGAATGGGAAGTGCGGGGATACGCAACGGCGCACGCCCGGCACAGCGGGAGGGGCGTGCGCTCATCCGGCGGCTGAGAGGGGTTTGTCCGTGCATGCTTTCCCACCCGGCACCACATCGACACCGACAGCGATCGCCGTACCACCGTCGCTCTCCCTTCCTGTGATCGAGGCGGCGTTTCCCCGACAACTGCATCCGTATTGGCCCAGGCTCCAGGAGAAGACCCGCACCTGGCTGCTGGAAAAGCGGCTCATGCCTGCGGACAAAGTGGAGGAATATGCCGACGGCCTTTGCTACACCGACCTCATGGCGGGCTACTACATCGGCGCCCCCGATGAGGTCCTGCAGGCGATCGCCGACTACAGCGCATGGTTCTTCGTCTGGGACGACCGCCACGACCGTGACATCGTGCACGGCCGCGCGGACGCCTGGCGGCGGTTGAGGTTCGAGTTACACGCGGCCCTCGACTCCCCCGGGCACCATCTGCACCACGAGGACTCCCTGGTCGCGGCGTTCGCGGACAGCATGGTGCGGCTGTACTCGTTCCTGCCGCGGACGTGGAACGCCCGCTTCGCCCGGCACTTCCACGCGGTGATCGACGCGTACGACCAAGAATTCCGCAACCGCACCCACGGAATCATCCCCAGGGTCGAGGAATACCTGGCGCTGCGCCGCCTGACCTTCGCGCACCGGATCTGGACCGACCTGCTCGAGCCGAGTGCAGGATGCGAACTCCCGGACGGTGTAAGGAAACACCCGGCATATCGGCGGGCGGCGCTGTTGAGCCAGGAATTCGCCGCCTGGTACAACGATCTGTGCTCGCTCCCGAAAGAAATAGCGGGAGACGAGGTGCACAATCTCGGAATAAGTCTCGTCGCCCACGAGGGGCTGACCCTGGAAGGGGCGGTCGAGGAAGTTCGGCGGCGGATCGAGGAATGCATTTCGGAATTCCTCGTCACCGAGCGGGAGGCGATCCGGTTCGCCGACGGCCTCGACGACGGCACGGTGCGGGGAAAGGAATTGAGCGCGGCCGTGCGCGCCTGCCTCTGCAACATGCGGAACTGGTTCAGTTCCGTCTACTGGTTCCACCACGAGTCCGGCAGGTACATGGTCGACAGCTGGGACGATAGGTCCACGCCCCCGTACGTCAACAACGAAGCGGCAGGTGAGAAATGACCGTCGAATCCGTGAAACCCGTGGAAGTCCAGGCACCGGAGTTGAAGGAGCCGCCTCTGGCGGGCGGTGGGGCCCCGCTGCTCGGCCACGGCTGGAAACTGGTCCGCGACCCGCTCGCCTTCATGGCCCGGCTGCGCGACCACGGCGACGTGGTCCGCCTGAAGCTCGGCCCCAAGACGGTGTACGCCGTCACCACGCCGGCCCTCACGGGCGCCCTCGCCCTGAGCCCCGACTTCGTGATCGACGGACCCCTGTGGCAGTCCCTGGAGGGCCTGCTCGGCAAGGAGGGCGTGGCCACCGCCAACGGCCCCCGCCACCGGCGGCAACGGCACACCATCCAGCCCGCCTTCCGGCTCGACGCGATACCCGCGTACGGCCCGATCATGGAGGAGGAGGCGCACGCGCTGACCGAGCGCTGGAAGACCGGCGAGACCATCGACTGCACCTCCGAGTCCTTCCGCGTCGCCGTGCGCATCTCGGCCCGCTGCCTGCTGCGCGGCCGGTACATGGACGAGCGGGCCGAGCGCCTGTGCAGGGCGCTCGCGATCGTCTTCGGGGGCATGTACCGGCGCATGGTGGTCCCGCTCGGGCCGCTGTACCGGCTGCCACTTCCGGCCAACCGCGAATTCAACCGGGCTCTGGCCGATTTGCATGTCCTCGTCGACGAGATCGTCGCCGAACGCCGGGCATCCGGTCAAAAGCCGGACGATTTGCTGACGGCATTGCTGGATGCGAAGGACGACAATGGCGATCCCATCGGGGAACAGGAGGTCCACGACCAGGTCGTCGCGATACTCACCCCCGGCAGTGAAACCATCGCCTCCACGATCATGTGGCTGCTCCAGGTCCTCGCGGAACACCCGGAACAGGCGGACAGGGTGCGTGCCGAGGTGGAATCCGTGACGGACGGGCGTCCCGTGGCATTCGAGGACGTCCACCGGCTCACCCACACCAACAATGTCGTGGTCGAGACCATGCGTCTGCGCCCAGCCGTATGGATATTGACGCGGCGGGCCGTCGCCGACACCGAACTCGGCGGGTATCGCATTCCGGCCGGGGCGGACATCGTGTACAGCCCGTACGCGATCCAGCGCGATCCGCGTTCGTACGCGCATCACCTCGACTTCGACCCCGACCGCTGGCTTCCGGAACGGGTGAAGGATGTGCCGAAATACGCCATGCGGCCGTTCAGTCTGGGCAACCGCAAGTGCCCGAGCGACCATTTCTCGATGGCCCAGCTGTCGCTCATCACGGCGGCGATCGCCACGAAGTACCGCTTCGAGCAGGTGGCCGGGTCCAGCGACACGACACGGGTCGGCATCACCCTGCGCCCGCAGAGACTGCTGGTGAGGCCGGTGGCGAGGTGACGGGTCAGGCCGCCTCGGGCCCCCGGAACGTGCGCCGATAGGCGTTCGGCGTGGTTCCCAGGGCCCGTACGAACTGGTGCCGCAGCGCTGCCGCGGTGCCGAATCCCGTGCGGCCTGCGATCGCGTCCATCGTCTCGTCCGTCGCTTCCAGCAACTGCTGGGCCAGCAGCACGCGTTGGCGCAGGATCCAGCGGTACGGGGTCGTGCCCGTCTCCTGCTGGAAGCGGCGGGCGAAGGTGCGCGGGGACATGTGCGCACGGTCGGCGAGCTGCTCCACCGTGACCTCCTCGTGGAGGTTCCGCTCCATCCACACGAGCACCTCGCCGACCGTGTCGCACGTGGAGCTCGGCAGCGGCCGTTCGATGTACTGCGCCTGGCCGCCGTCGCGGTGTGGCGGCACGACCATGCGCCGGGCGATCCTGTTGGCGACCTCCGGGCCCTGCTCCTTGCGTACGAGGTGCAGACAGGCGTCGATGCCGGCGGCCGTCCCGGCCGACGTGATCACCGGGTCCTCGTCGACGTACAGCACGTCCGGTTCGATCACCGCGCGCGGGAAGCGCCGGGCCAGCTGCTCCGCCTGCCGCCAGTGCACACTGCACCGCCGCCCGTCCAGCAGCCCGGCGGCGCCCAGCACGAAGACGCCCGAGCAGACGCTCAGCACCCTTGCCCCGCGGTCGACGGCCCGGACGAGCGCGTTCAGCAGCTCGGGCGGATAGTCCCGGCTCACGTACTCGCGGCCGGCCGGCACGGCGATCAGGTCCGCCTCCTCCAGCCGGTCGAGGCCGTACGGCGTGGAGACCGTGAGTCCGCCGACATGAGTGCTCAGCGTCGGTCCTTCCGCCGAGACCACCGCGAAGTCGTACACCGGAAGTCCCTCGTCGCTGCGGTCGATCCCGAAGACCTCGCAGACGACGCCGAATTCGAAGGGATGCACGCCGTCGAGCAGGACGGCCGCCACGTTCTTCAGCATGCTGCCAGTGTGCCTCGGAAGTGGCAGTAATTCGAGGGTGTGCGGCAGTCCTGCCACTCCCGGTAAGGAGCATTCGGCGTGACAGTGGTGTCATGACTACCGGACAGACAGAAGGACTGATCGGAATGCTCACCGTCTTCGGGATCCTCGTTCTCCTGGTCCTCCCGTCAGTGATCGGGATCGTGCGCGAGAGGCGCGTCGACCGCCAGATCCGGGAGGCCGAGCGGGCCCGCCGGGAGGCCGCCGGCTCCGGTCCGCCGGCCGAGCGACCCGTAGCCGGGGGTTACTTCACCACGACGGTGACCCACCACTCCTGAATGCCCTTGCACGAGACGCCGCCGGTCTCGGTGGCGCACAGCGGGCGCGACGTGCTCAGCCGCACCGTCCCCGCCGAGACCGCCCTGAAGGCGGCGCTCGCGTCGCCCGGCTGGAGGACGATGCCGCTGTTGGTGGCCTCGAGGCCGCTGCCGTCGGCCTTGACCGGCTGCCAGGGCCGGCTGGCGGTGCCGTCCAGGCTGATGCGGACCGTGCCGCCTGTAGCCAGGCACACCGTCCGGCCGCTGTCGGCGGCGTCGAGCGCCGACTCCGCCGTACAGCCCGCCGAAGCCGAAGCCGAAGCCGAAGCGGAAGGCGGAGTCGACGTGGGGGGCGGCGACACGGTGCGGCTGCCGTCCTTGCCGCTGTCCGTCTGAGTGCCGCAGCCCGCGAGGAGAAGTGTCAGCGTCGCGAGGGCGAGCAGCGGGTGCCGGATCGTTCTGCGCATGGGGGGCCTCCTTGCCGTTTGGACGTGTCACCCGCCCACTCGGATCCACGCCGGAGCCCGGGCCGCAGAAGCGACCGGGGCCCGGGGCGGAGCGGTGATCAGCCGGTCGTCACGGCGGTGTCGTCGACGACGAAGCTGGTCTGGAGCGAGGAGTCCTCGACACCGCTGAACTTCAGGGTGATCGTGGAGCCGGCGAACGAGGACAGGTCGAAGGACTTCTGGGTGTAGCCGGAAGCCTTGTCGAGGTTGGAGTAGGTGGCCAGGGTCGTCGATCCCGCGGTGACCGTCAGCTTGTCGTAGGCGCTGCTGGTGGAGGTCTCCGCGGTGTCGATGTGCAGGTAGAACGTGAAGGTCGCCCTGCAGCCCGAGGGGATGGTCACCGACTGGGACAGCGCGTCGGTGTGCGAGGAGCCGTACCCGTCCAGCCAGGCGTAGTACGAGCCGCCGTGCGCCGACTCACCGCTGGAGTTGGTGATGACGCCGCTGGAGGCGCTCCAGGTGGCGTTCCCCGACTCGAAGCCCGGGTTGCCGAGCAGCTGGGACGAGGTGCAGGTGCCGCTGCTCGAACCCACCGTCCAGGTGAACGAGGCCGAGCCGGAGGCGCCCGTGCTGTCCTTCGCGGTCACGGTGACCTGGTACGTACCGGCGGTGGACGCCGTACCGGAGATCAGCCCGGACGAGCTGCTGATCGACAGGCCGGTGGGCAGGCCGGAGGCGGTGTAGGTGAGGGTCGCGCCCGCGCTGTCCGTCGCCTTGATCTGCAGGCTGACCGAGCCGCCGGTCGTGGTCGACCGGTTGCCCGGGTTGGTGACGGTCACCGTGTTGCCGGAGCTGCTGCCGGAGGCGAAGGCGGTGGTGCCGTTGGGGGTGCCCCAGCCGGTCGGGCCGTCGTAGCCGGTGGTCGCGGTGCAGAAGTACGAGGTGGTGCAGCTGCCGTTGCTGCCGCTGGTGACGTCGTACAGGTTGCCCGTGTGGCTGTAGGGGTACTTCGCCGGGTAGTCGCTGGATCCCGGGGTGCCCGCGAGGGCGTACACACCCGCGATGATCGGCGCCGAAGCACTCGTACCGCCGTAGACCGCCCAGCCGGAGCCGCCGTAGGTGTCGTAGACGGCCACGCCCGTCGCCGGGTCGGCGACCGCGGAGACGTCGGCCTCCATGCGCTTGCCGCACCCGGTGTCGGTCTGCCAGCTCGGCCTGGGGTCGTACGCGGAGCAGCCGGAGCCGGTGCCCTCGGTGCTGCTGGTCTTCCACACGGACTCGGTCCAGCCGCGCGAGTTGGAGGACGTGGAGAGCGCGGTACCGCCGACGGCGGTCACGTACTGGGAGGTCGCCGGGTACTCGGCGCCGTAGCCGCTGTCACCCGCGCTCACCGTGATGGCGACGCCCGGGTGCCTGAAGTACGAGGTGTCCTCGCTGGTCTGGGAGGACGACTCGTCGCCGCCCCAGCTGTTGGACACGAACTTCGCGCCCAGGGAGACGGCCTCGTTCTCCGCGATGCCGAGGTCGGTGTCGTTCGCGGAGTCGGCCTCCACCAGGATGATGTTGCAGTTGGGGCAGACCGCGCTGACCATGTCGATGTCGAGCGCTTCCTCGCCCGCCCAGCCGGTGTCGTTCGTCGGCAGCGAGGTGGTCGAGCCGGTCTGGCTGACCTGCTTGAAGCAGCCGTTGGCCTTGGTGCAGGCCGACAGGCCGTACGTCGAGCGGTAAGTGGCCAGGTCCGACTCGGCGTTGGGGTCGTTGTACGCGTCGACCACGGCGACCGTCAGACCGGAGCCGCCGGTCGAGGGCAGGTTGTAGACGCTGTGCAGGTTGGCCGGGCTGAGGCCGGAGGGCGCGGCGGCCGCCGTCGCGGAGGCGAGCCGCTGCTTGATGTCGGTGCGGCGCTGGGCGAAGCAGGCGGCGTGACCGGGGGTCGCTTCACCGCACAGGTGCTCGGTGGGCACCTGCTGGCCGGCCGTGCCGGCCGCGTGTACGGCCTGCCGCTCCGGAGCGGTGAGGGCCTTGGCGTTCTGGGTCACCCGCGAAGGGGTGGTCTGGGCCTGTGCCGTCGGTGCGGCGACGAGCCCGGCGAGGCCGAGGGCGAGGACGGGTATCGCGGTGGTCAGGAGTCTTCGCAGACTCCGTCGGGGCTTCTCACGCATGGGGGGTACTGCCTCCGTCGGTGGGGTTTCAGGCAGGCCCGTGACGCGCGTAGCGAACGGCAGAGTGCGCGGTCATGAGCATGACATTGGACACCCTGCGATGCCGTGGAACGTGGCATGAGCAGGACGGCCCGAACGTAACCGGGGCCGAGGAGGCGGGAGAAGAAGGGTCAGGAGAACTTTGCCGCTCCATAGAAGGTCCATGGACGGCCCATGGAAGCTCCATGGGCCGTCCCAAGCCTCCGGAGGCCAGAAGTCCTCGTCTTCGGAGGCTAGAAGTCCTCGTCGAGGTCGACCGTGCCCTCCACCGCCACCTGGTAGGCGGAAGGCCGCCGCTCGAAGAAGTTGGTCAGCTCCTGCACACCCTGCAACTCCATGAAGGAGAAGGGGTTTTCGGAACCGTGGACCGGGGCGAAGCCGAGGCGGGTGAGGCGCTGGTCGGCGACGCACTCCAGGTACTGGCGCATCGAGTCGGTGTTCATGCCCGGGAGGCCGTCACCGCACAGGTCGCGTGCGAACTGCAGCTCGGCCTCGACGGCTTCGCGCAGCATGTCCGTCACCTGCTGCCGGAGTTCGTCGTCGAAGAGGTCCGGCTCCTCCTTGCGGACGGTGTCCACGACCTCGAAGGCGAAGCTCATGTGCATCGTCTCGTCACGGAACACCCAGTTGGTGCCGGTGGCCAGACCGTGCAGCAGACCCCGGCTGCGGAACCAGTAGACGTACGCGAAGGCACCGTAGAAGAACAGGCCCTCGATGCACGCGGCGAAGCAGATCAGGTTGAGCAGGAAGCGGCGGCGGTCGGCCTTCGACTCCAGGCGGTCGAGTTTCTCGACGGAGTCCATCCACTTGAAGCAGAACTCGGCCTTCTCGCGGATGGACGGGATGTTCTCGACCGCCGCGAAGGCGGCCGCGCGGTCCTCCGGGTCGGGCAGGTAGGTGTCGAGCAGCGTCAGGTAGAACTGGACGTGGACGGCCTCCTCGAAGAGCTGCCTGCTCAAGTACAGGCGCGCTTCGGGGGAGTTGATGTGCTTGTACAGCGTCAGCACCAGGTTGTTCGCGACGATCGAGTCGCCCGTCGCGAAGAAGGCCACCAGACGGCCGATCAGATGCTGCTCGGCGGGCGTGAGCTTCGCGAGGTCGGCCACGTCGGAGTGGAGGTCGACCTCCTCCACGGTCCAGGTGTTCTTGATGGCGTCCCGGTAGCGCTCGTAGAAGTCCGGGTAGCGCATGGGGCGGAGAGTCAGCTCGAAGCCCGGGTCGAGCAGGTTCTTGGCTTCGCTGGTCATTACTGGCAGGCCTCGCAGGACTCGGGGTTTTCCAGGGAGCAGGCGACCGCGTCTTCAGGGGTCGTCTGTACGGGAATCGGCGTTTGCGCCTGTGCGGCGCGGGCGATGCGGGTCGCCGGGCGCGAGCGCAGGTAGTACGTCGTCTTCAGGCCTGACTTCCAGGCGTACGCGTACATCGAGGAGAGCTTGCCGATGGTCGGCGTCTCCATGAAGAGGTTCAGGGACTGGGCCTGGTCCAGGAACGGGGTACGGGCCGCCGCCATGTCGATCAGAGCGCGCTGCGGGATCTCCCACGCCGTGCGGTACAGCCGCCGTACGTCCTCGGGGATCCACGCGAAGTCCTGCACCGAGCCGTTGGCGTCGCGCAGGGCCTCCCGGGTACGGGCGTCCCAGACGCCCAGTTCCTTCAGGTCCTTCACCAGGTACGAGTTGACCTGCAGGAACTCACCCGACAGCGTCTCGCGCTTGAACAGGTTGGAGACCTGGGGCTCGATGCACTCGTACACGCCCGCGATCGAGGCGATGGTGGCGGTGGGCGCGATGGCGAGCAGCAGCGAGTTGCGCATGCCGACCGCGGCGACACGTTCCCGCAGGGCCGCCCAGCGTTTTGGCCAGGCGAGGTCCACGTCGTAATGGTCGGGGTGCAGAACGCCCCGGGCGGTACGGGTCTTCTCCCAGGCCGGCAGCGGGCCGCTGCGCTCGGCCAGGTCGGCGGACGCCTCGTACGCGGCCAGCATGATCCGCTCGGCGATCCGGGTGGAGAGCGCCTTGGCCTCCGGCGAGTCGAAGGGCAGGCGCAGCTTGAAGAAGACGTCCTGCAGGCCCATCGCACCGAGGCCGACCGGGCGCCACTCGGCGTTGGAGCGGCCCGCCTGCTCGGTCGGGTAGAAGTTGATGTCGACGACGCGGTCGAGGAAGGTGACGGCCGTGCGGACGGTGGCGTCAAGGCGCTCCCAGTCGAGATCGCCGTTCGTGACGAACGCGCCGAGGTTGACGGACCCCAGGTTGCAGACCGCGGTCTCCCCGTCGTCCGTGACCTCCAGGATCTCCGTGCAGAGGTTGGAGGAGTGGATGACGTGACCCGGCTCGGCCGTCTGGTTGGCGGTGCGGTTGGCGGCGTCCTTGAAGGTCATCCAGCCGTTGCCGGTCTGCGCGAGGGTGCGCATCATGCGGCCGTAGAGGTCGCGGGCCGGGACGGTCCTGCGCGCGAGTCCTTCGGCCTCGGCCCTGCGGTACGCGGCGTCGAACTCCTCGCCCCACAGGTCGACCAGCTCGGGCACGTCGGCGGGGGAGAACAGCGACCACTGCCCGTCGGCGTTCACCCGGCGCATGAACTCGTCCGGGATCCAGTGCGCGAGGTTGAGGTTGTGCGTACGGCGGGCGTCCTCACCGGTGTTGTCGCGCAGCTCCAGGAACTCCTCGAGGTCGGAGTGCCAGGTCTCCAGGTAGACCGCGGCCGCGCCCTTGCGCCGGCCGCCCTGGTTCACCGCGGCGACCGAGGCGTCGAGGGTCTTCAGGAACGGGACGATGCCGTTGGAGTGGCCGTTGGTCCCGCGGATGAGGGACCCGCGGGAGCGGATGCGGGAGTACGAAAGGCCGATGCCGCCGGCGTGCTTCGACAGGCGGGCGACCTGGTGGTAGCGGTCGTAGATGGAGTCCAGCTCGTCCTTGGGGGAGTCGAGGAGGTAGCAGGACGACATCTGGGGGTGACGCGTGCCGGAGTTGAAGAGGGTGGGGGAGGAGGGCAGGTAGTCGAGGCGGCTCATGAGCCCGTAGAGCGCGGCGACTTCGTCGAACGAGCCGGCGGTGTCGTCCTCGGCGAGACCGGCGGCGACCCGGAGCATGAAGTGCTGCGGCGTCTCGATCACGCGACGGGTGATCGGGTGCCGGAGGAGGTAGCGGCTGTGCAGCGTGCGCAGCCCGAAGTAGCCGAATCGGTCGTCGCCCTGCGGGTCGACGAGTGCGTCGAGGCGGTCGGCGTGGACGCGGACGAACTCCGCCGTACGGTCCGCGACGAGCCCCTCGCGGTGGCCGACGGCGACGGACCCCGTGAACGACGTGACGCCCTGCGACGCGGCCTCGGCGGCGATGCTGATCGTCAGCAGCCGGGCGGCCAGCCTCGAGTAGGCGGGGTCCTCGGAGATGAGGCCGGCGGCCGCCTCCGTGGCCAGCTCGCGCAACTCCGTCTCGTCCGCATGCGCCGACCGGCCACGCAGCGCGGCGGCGGCGACCCGGCCGGGGTCGGCGTCGGGGAGGTCGGCGGTCAGCTCGGTCAGGGTCCGCAGCAGCGCGGCTCCGGGACCGTCGTCGGCCACGGCGGGCGTCGCTGCAGCCGGGTCGGCTGGCGCGATGGTCACGTGGGGCTCTCCCTCGCTCGGCACGGGGCCTTGCGGAGGGCAGGGGGCAGCTCACGAGCGCACACGGCGTCGCGTCCACCGGCCCATTCCACGAGGCCCGGACGTCAGGCACCCGGACCGGACGGCCGGGCGCACTGTCGGCAGGTCCTCGGACTGGACGGGCGTGCGGACGCACGCGAGTACACCGTTGCGGGACAGTTCCGGATTCGCACCGGATTCCCCTGCGGCGACAGCGAGCATGAGCATACATCTTGTGTCGGGTTCCGGTGACGCCCCCATATGTTGTGTCGCGGTGACTTCGGAGCGTGTCAGAACGTCAACTCGTAGGTGACGAGAGTGAAGTCGCTGCCCGGGATCGGCTGCCAGTCGCGCTCGGGGGCGCGGACGAAGCCGAGGCGTTCGTAGATGCGGTGGGCGGCGTACATGACGGGCTGCGTCGACAGGACGATGCCGGTGCATCCCTCGGCGGCCCTCGCCCGGTCGATACAGGCGCGTACGAGAGCCTCTCCGGCGCCCCTTCCCCGGGCTTCGTGGGCCACGGCGAGCATACGGATCTCGGCCTCTCCGGTGCGGGCGAGGTCGGCCATGGGGCCGCCGGACGGGACGTAGGTGACGGTGCCGACCGGCTGGCCGCCGAGTGTGGCCACGAGTACCTCTGCGGCGGTGGCTCGCTTGGCCACGTTCTTCAGTTCGCCGAGGTACCAGTCGCTCTCGCCGAAGGCGAGGAGGTTGTCGTGGAGGTAGGCCCGGGCGGTGATGTTGCCGAGGGGTTCGTATTCGGTTGGTTTCGCTGCCCGGATCTCTATGTCCATGCGGGTGAGTCTGCACGAAAGCGGGCCGCCGTGGTTCTTGCTCTCGGCGGCTCGCTGCGGGTTTTCTGTGGCTGGTCGCGCCCGCGCGGCGGAGCCGCATATCGACACAGCCCCGCGCCCCCAGGTCGGCATGCTCACCTGCGCTAGTGGCTCGCCCCCGCCGTCGCCGGCGGCAACTCCGTCTGGACGCCGGGGTCCCCGGCATCCGCCGTGTAGTCCTCCAGGCTCGTCTCGTCGATGCCCTCGGGGGCCTTCGCCGCCTTCAGGGCGAACGTCAGCACCACCGTCACCACCACGTTCAGCACGAACGCCGTCAGGCCGATGTAGCCGATCTCGCCGATGCCGGGGATCTCCTTCGCCGAGCCGCCGAAGTGCTTCTGCGTGGGGGAGGCGACGCCGTACGCGGCGGACGTGCCGTAGATCATGCCGACCGCCCAGCCGGCCAGCAGTGCCCAGCGGTGGAACCAGCGCGTGAACAGGCCGCCGACCAGGGCCGGGAAGGTCTGCAGGATCCAGATGCCGCCGAGCAGCTGGAAGTTGATCGCGACCGTCTTGTCCATCGTCAGGACGAAGACCAGCGCGCCGACCTTCACCAGGAGCGAGACCAGCTTGGAGACCTTGGTCTCCTGTGCCGGCGTCGCGTCGGGCTTGATGAAGTCCTTGTAGATGTTGCGCGTGAAGAGGTTCGCGGCGGCGATGGACATGATGGCCGCCGGGACCAGTGCGCCGATGCCGATCGCCGCGAAGGCCACACCCGCGAACCAGTCGGGGAACATCGTCTCGAACAGCTGCGGGATCGCCAGCTGCCCGTTGGTGACCTTGACTCCGGCCGCGATCGCCATGAAGCCCAGGAGGGCGAGCAGGCCCAGCATCAGCGAGTACAGCGGCAGGATGGTGGTGTTGCGGCGGATCACGTCACGGCTGCGCGAGGACAGCGTCGCGGTGATCGAGTGCGGGTACATGAACAGCGCGAGCGCCGAGCCCAGCGCCAGCGTGGCGTACGTCCACTGGGTCGCCTCGGCCGGGGCCAGTGCCCCGCGGGGCTTCCCGGTCGCCGGGTTGGTCTGGCCGAACGCCTCGCCCGCCTTGGCGAAGACGTCGTCGAACCCGCCGAGCTTGATCGGGATGTAGATGATCGCGACGGCGATGACGATGTAGATCAGGGTGTCCTTGACGAACGCGATCAGCGCGGGTGCGCGCAGCCCCGACGAGTACGTGTACGCGGCCAGCACACCGAAGGCGATCAGCAGCGGCAGGTCCTTCACGAACCAGTTCGTGCTCTCGCCGCCGCCCACGCCCATCACGTCCAGCACCGCCTGGATGCCGACCAGTTGGAGTGCGATGTACGGCATCGTCGCCAGGATGCCGGTGAGGGCCACCGCCAGCGACAGGCCCTTCGAGCCGAAGCGGCCGCGCACGAAGTCCGAGGTGGTCACGTACCCGTGCTTGTGCGAGACCGACCACAGACGCGGCAGGAAGGTGAAGATCAGCGGGTACACGAGGATCGTGTACGGGACCGCGAAGAAGCCGGCCGCGCCCGCCGCGTAGATCGCCGCCGGTACGGCGACGAAGGTGTACGCCGTGTAGAGGTCGCCGCCGAGCAGGAACCAGGTGATCCAGGTGCCGAACGACCGGCCGCCCAGGCCCCATTCGTCGAGGCTGTGCTCGTTCTCGGCCTTGCGCCACCGCGCGGCCAGGAAGCCCATGACCGTGACGGCCAGGAAGAAGAAGATGAAGACGGCGAGTGCCACGCCGTTCACGCCGTCCTTCACTGCGCCACACCGCCCTTCCGGGCCGCGCGGGCGCGCTGGTCACGCTGCCACAGCCGGTACGCGACCATCGTCAACGCCGTGGAGATCAGCACCCACAGCATCTGGTACCAGTAGAAGAACGGGATCCCGATGAACGCGGGGTCCGTCTTGGCGTAGGAGCCGACCCACAGCATCGCCACGAAGGGCGCCACGAGGCAGAGAGCGATGATCACGCGAACCGGTGTCACCACTGGTGGTCTCACTTCAGGCACATTCGACATTCCAGGCTCCGTCCCCTCACCGATCACCCGTGTAACGCGCAGGCAATCTAGGCGAGGGGATCACGTACGCGGAAGACCTGGTCCGCATATCGGTATGTCGATTCTGTGAAGACTCAGCAGCAGCGGAAACCCTCCCGGGGGTCGGCCTCCTGACGGTCCGTCCGCATCCGCTCGAAATCGCGCCGGGACGGCACCGCGGCGTCCGGGTGATCCTTCCGGACATGCGCGACGTAGCGGTCGTACGCGGACTCGTCGGTCAGCTCCCGCACATACCAGCGCACGCTCCTAAGTACGCGTAGCAGCGCCGACGGCATCGCGCTCCTCCTCCTTCTCCTCCTTCGTCGGGACCAGCCCGGCCGGGGCGACGATCTTCGACTCGACGTAGGGCGCCTCGCTGAGCGTGGAGAGCGCGGGCCGTCGTATGTGCCGGACGCAGACCCTCAGGGCGTCCACGATCACCACCACGATCAGGACGGCCAGGACCGCCGAGAGGACGCCGTCCACAGTGGAGTTGGTGACCACGGTGTGCATGTCGTCCATGTTCTTCGCGGGTGGCAGGACCTTGCCCGCGTCGATCGCGTCCTGGAACACCTGGCGCTGCTTGAAGAACCCCACCTTCGGGTCGCTGGAGAACACCTTCTGCCAGCTCGCCGTCAGCGTCACCGTGGCGTCCCAGGCCAGCGGAACACCGGTGATCCAGGCCCACTTGAGGCGTCCGGACTTCACCAGGAGCGTCGTGCAGACCGCGAGGGCGACGGCGGCGAGGAGCTGGTTGGAGATGCCGAAGATCGGGAACAGCTGGTTGATGCCGCCGAGGGGCTCGTGGACTCCGACCCACAGGAAGTAGCCCCAAAGGCCGCACACGATCCCGCTGGTGATGACCAGGCCCGGCTTCCAGCTGACGTTCTTGAAGGGCCGTACGACGTTGCCCAGCATGTCCTGCAGCATGAAACGGCCCACGCGCGTGCCGGCGTCCAGTGCGGTCAGGATGAACAGCGCCTCGAACATGATCGCGAAGTGATACCAGAAGGCCTTCAGGCCCCCGCCGGTCACCTTGGAGAAGATCTCCGAGACGCCGATGGCGAGCGTCGGCGCACCGCCGGTGCGGGAGAGCAGGGTCGACTCCTCCACGTTCTCCGCCGCCTTGGCCAGCGCGGCGGGGGAGATCTGGAAGCCCCAACTGCCCACCACCTGCGAGGCGTTCTCCACGGTCGTGCCGATCACGCCGGCCGGTGCGTTCATCGCGAAGTACAGGCCCGGGTCGATGATGCTCGCCGCGACGAGCGCCATGACCGCGACCGACGACTCCATCAGCATGGAGCCGTAGCCGATCATCCGGACCTGCGTCTCCTTCTGGATCATCTTCGGCGTCGTGCCGCTCGATATGAGCGAGTGGAAGCCCGACAGGGCGCCGCAGGCGATGGTGATGAAGACGAACGGGAAGAGCGAGCCCGCGAAGACCGGGCCGTTGCCGCGCGAGGCGAAGTCGGTGACCGCGTCCATCTTCAGTGTCGGCAGGGCGATCACGACACCGAGGGCGAGCATGAAGATCGTGCCGATCTTCATGAAGGTGGAGAGGTAGTCGCGGGGCGCGAGCAGCGTCCACACCGGCAGGATCGAGGCGATGAAGCCGTACGCCACCAGCCAGATGACCAGCGTCGAGGGCGCGAGGGTGAAGGTGTCGGCCCAGGACGACTCGGCGACCCAGCGGCCGGCGACCAGCGCGAGCAGCAGCAGCGCGACGCCGATCAGCGACACCTCGGCGACCCGGCCCGGGCGCAGTACCCGCAGGTAGAAGCCCATGAGCAGGGCGATCGGGATCGTCATTCCGATGGAGAACGTGCCCCACGGGGAGGCGGCCAGCGCGTTCACGATCACCAGGGCCAGCACGCCGAGCAGGATGATCATGATGGCGAACGCGGCGACCAGCGCGGCCGCGCCGCCGAACGGGCCGATCTCCTCGCGCGCCATCTGGCCGAGTGAACGGCCGTCCCGGCGGGTGGAGAAGAACAGCACCACCATGTCCTGCACCGCGCCCGCGAAGATCACCCCCGCGATGATCCAGATCGTGCCGGGCAGATAGCCCATCTGCGCGGCCAGGACCGGGCCGACGAGGGGACCCGCGCCCGCGATCGCCGCGAAGTGGTGGCCGAGCAGGACACGGCGGTCGGTGGGATGGAAGTCGATGCCGTTGTCGAGGCGTTCCGCCGGGGTGGCCCTGGTCTTGTCGACCTTGAGCACCTTGTACGCGATGAACTTCGAGTAGAAGCGGTAGGCGATGGCGTACGAGCCGAGGGCGGCCGCGACCATCCAGACGGCCGAGACGTCCTCGCCCCGGGAGAGCGCGAGTACGGACCAGCCCGTCGCGCCGACGAGCGCGACGAGGGTCCAGATGACGATGGTTCGGACGTTCGCGGTACGCACTGGGATGTCCTCCCGTCCATGCGGCGACGGGAGGAACGTAGAGCAGGAGCGGCAGTTGCGCTACACCGCGTGCAGTACCCCGAGCGGTTGTTCCTGGGGCCGCTTCAGCGTCGCGACGCTGCATTGTCCCGGGGGCTGACCCCCGGACCCCCAGCCGACCCGGACTTGGCCCGGCTTACTCCGCAGGCCGCTTCAGCGTCGCGACGCTGCATTGTGCCGGGGGCTGACCCCCGGACCCCCAGCCGACCCGGACTCGGCCCGGCTTACTCCGCAGGCCGCTTCAGGCGTGCCACGCTGCATTGTCCCGGGGGCTGACCCCCGGACCCCCAGCCGATCCGGACTCGGCCCGGCTTACTCCGCAGGCCGCTTCAGCCGTGCCACGAACTTGTACCTGTCCCCCCGGTAGACCGACCGCACCCACTCCACCGGCTTGCCCTCCTTGTCCAGTGAGTGCCGGGAGAGCATCAGCATCGGCAGGCCCACGTCCGTGCCGAGCAGGCCCGCCTCGCGCGGGGTGGCCAGGGAGGTCTCGATGGTCTCCTCGGCCTCCGCGAGATGGACGTCGTACACCTCGGCGAGGGCGGTGTAGAGGGACGTGTACTTCACCAGCGACCGGCGCAGAGCGGGGAACCGCTTCGCCGACAGATGGGTCGTCTCGATGGCCATCGGCTCACCGTTGGCCATGCGCAGCCGCTCGATGCGCAGCACCCGGCCGCCCGTGCCGATGTCGAGGAGGCCGGCCAGCGTGTCGTCGGCGGTGATGTAGCCGATGTCCAGGAGCTGCGAGGTCGGTTCGAGGCCCTGGGCGCGCATGTCCTCGGTGTAGGAGGTGAGTTGGAGCGCCTGTGAGACCTTCGGCTTGGCGACGAACGTGCCCTTGCCCTGGATCCGCTCGAGACGGCCCTCGACGACCAGCTCCTGAAGTGCCTGGCGGACGGTGGTGCGGGAGGTGTCGAACTCGGCCGCCAGCGTCCGCTCGGGCGGGACCGGCGTGCCGGGCGGCATGGTCTCCGTCATGTCGAGCAGGTGCTTCTTCAGGCGGTAGTACTTGGGCACGCGCGCGGTACGGACGGTCGTCCCTGCCTCGTTCTCCGCACTGCTGACGTCGGTACTCATGGCCTGCCTTCCCGGCTCCGGATGCCGATGCGACCGAACATACGCATCGGCCGCGGCTCACATCGTGGCACGGCTTCGTGTGCGAGATGGCCGC
Source organism: Streptomyces sp. HUAS ZL42 (assembly GCF_040782645.1). Classification (GTDB taxonomy): domain Bacteria; phylum Actinomycetota; class Actinomycetes; order Streptomycetales; family Streptomycetaceae; genus Streptomyces. Next base: position 3,574,709 of record NZ_CP160403.1, on the reverse strand, counting down.
ACGCTCCGTGATCCCCTCTGTATACCTTCACCGTCGCTGTTGGTCTAGTCCACCAAGGTGAAGTGGTCTACCGAAGTGTGCCGCGTCGGCCCCCGGTTTTCGAGGCCTTCTTACTTAAAGGTTCCTGCATATGTAGGTCCCATAACGGCTGGTGAGAGCCGACTCGGGCACTCTTGACAGCCGTATTGGTCTGGGCCAAGCTCTCCGCACTGGTCTACACCATTGGTCCAGGTCCCGGCCCCGAGCGCAGACCCAGGTCAGCCGCAGGGAGGCAGGGGGGTTTGTGGCATCCCTGAGGAGGGTGGCGTGAAGCGCAAGCTGATAGCCGCGATCGGTATCGCGGGCATGATGGTTTCCATCGCTGCGTGTGGGGGCGGCGACGGTGAGTCGGCCAAGGATCCGAAGGACCGCAAGGGCGATCTGACCGTCTGGCTCATGACGGACGCCCAGAGCACCTGGCCGGAGCTGGTCAAGCAGGCCAACGCCGAGTTCAACAAGAAGTACCCGGGCGTCAACGTCAAGGTCCAGTACCAGCAGTGGAGCGACAAGACCAAGAAGCTGGACGCGGCACTCTCCGGCGACTCGTTCCCCGACGTGGTCGAACTCGGCAACACCGAGACGATGACCTACATCCTCAACGGCGCTCTCGGTGAGATCGACCCGAAGAAGTACGACAACTCCGACACCTGGATCTCGGGCCTCAAGGACACCTGCAGCTACGAGGGCAAGCTCTACTGCGTGCCCTACTACGCCGGTGCGCGTGTGGCGATCTACAACAAGGACATGTTCAAGGGCGCGACGGGCAGCGACACGCTCCCCACGACCGAGACGGACCTGACCGCGGCGCTCGACAAGCTGCAGAAGAAGTACGGCGCGAAGGACAAGGCCTTCTCGCCCCTCTACCTGCCGGGCCGTTACTGGTACGCCGCGATGTCGTACGTCGCCGCGTACGGCGGCAAGATCGCCGAGTACGACGAGTCCGCCAAGAAGTGGAAGGCCACGCTCTCCTCGCCGGAGGCCCAGCAGGGCATCCAGCACTTCGTCGACCTCGTCAAGAAGTACAACCACGGTGACCAGACGAAGGACGAGCAGGACCACGCCAACGTCATGGCGAACGAGAAGGCGGCCCTGATCTACGGCAACGGCTGGGAGGCCGGAAGCGTCACCGACCCGGCGGCGAACGGCAACCCGAAGCTGAAGGACAAGATCGGCACCGCCGGCATGCCCGGCCCGAACGGCAAGGCGCTCCCGTCGTTCATCGGCGGCTCGGACCTGGCCACCGTCTCCAAGTCCAAGAACCAGGACCTGGCGGAGTACTGGATCTCGCTGTTCACCAACGAGAAGTCGGAGGCGGCGCTCGCGGCCAAGAACATCCTGCCGAACAACACCAAGCAGTTGGAGCCGCTGAAGAGCAAGGCCGAGACGGCGCCGATCGCCAACGCCGTGCCGGACGCCTGGTTCACCCCCATCGCCCCGGGCTGGGCCGGGGTCGAGAAGAAGGAAACGCTCGAGCTGATGCTGCTCGACATCCTCAAGGGCAAGTCGGTCGCGGAGGCCACCAAGGCCGCCGACGCGCAGATCGACGGCCTGATCAACGAGGCCTCCTGACCTCGACGAGGTCACCGATCCGTCGACGGGCCGTCCCTACCGGCCCGTCGACGGACGGCCCCGACTCAGTGACCTCCTGAATCGCCCCGCCGGGGGCGGCGGACCCGAAGCGAAGACCGCCGCCCCGCCCTCCGGTTAACCGGTCCGAACGGAAGGCCAGCACAGTGAGTGCCGCCGACATGAAAGCAGCCGACCCTCCGGTCCCCGTCCCGCGTCAGCCCGGGCAACCGGAATCCGGAACCCCGGCGAAAACACCCGGCCCCGCGGGGAGCGGGCCGGCCGGGGTGGCCAGGAAGCGCAGCGCGGGTCCGCTTCTGCCGTATCTGCTGATCGCCCCGACCATCGTCGCGCTCGCCGCGGTGTTCGTCTGGCCGTTGATCAAGACGGTGATCATGTCCTTCCAGGACGTGGGCAGGCGCGAGTTGTGGACCGGGGAAGCGGCACCCTGGGTGGGCTTCGACCAGTTCACCAACATCTTCGGTGACGGGGAGTTCTGGGACGTAGTCTGGCGCACCGTCCTTTTCATGACCGTCTGTGTCGTGGCCACCATGGGCATCGGGCTGTTCCTCGCCCTTTCGATGCAGCGCATGGCTAGAGGGTTGCGCCTCGCCCTCACCGGCGCCCTCGTCGCCGCCTGGGCCATGCCCCTGCTCGTGGCCACCTCGATCTTCCGCTGGTTCGCGGACTCCGACTACGGCGTCCTCAACATGGTGCTGACGAAATACCTCGGGCTCGATTTCCGCGGCCACAACTGGTGGCTCGACCCCAAGCAGGGCTTCCTGATCATCGGAGCCGTCGTCGTGTGGGGCGCCGTCCCGTTCGTCGTCATCACCCTGTACGCGGCCCTCACGCAGGTCCCCAAGGAGCTGGAGGAGGCGGCCTCCCTGGACGGTGCCGGCACCGCCGGCGTCTTCCGCTACGTCACCTGGCCGGTCATCAAGCCGGTCTTCCAGATGATCGCCACGCTGTCCGTGATCTGGGACTTCAACGTCTTCGGCCAGGTCTTCCTGATCCGCGGGAACAAGCCGGAACCCGAGTACAACCTGCTCGGCACCTATTACTACGAGAAGGCGTTCGAGTCGAACTCCTTCAGCCAGGGCGCCGCCATCTCCCTGATCACGGTCCTGCTGCTGTCCGGCGTGGCCGTCTACTACCTGCGTCAGCTCCTCAAGATCGGAGAGGTCGAGTGAGCGCCACCGCAACCGACCGCGGGACGGTCCGCCCTTCGGGGAAGAATCCCGCGTTCCGCCCCGATCGCAAGAGCGGGAGCCGGCACGTCCACAACCTCGTCGGTGTGCTCGCCTTCGTGTTCATGGCCTTCCCGGTCTACTGGCTGGTGATCAGCGCACTGCGGCCGAACAACGAGATCCGCAGCTACGACCAGACGCTGTGGCCCAGCTCCTTCACGCTCGACAACTTCCAACGCGCCGTCGACATGCCGAACTTCGGGTCGGCGCTCGAGTCGAGCCTGATCATCTGCGGCAGCGCCGTGCTCGGCGGGATGCTCCTGTCGACGATCGCCGCCTTCGCGATCGGCCGCTTCCAGTTCCTCGGCCGCAAGGCTTTCATGATCGTGCTGCTGGCGGTCCAGCTGCTGCCGCCGACCGCAATGCTCATCCCCATCTACATCCAGCTCAACGAGTTCGGCGGGCTCAACCAGTACTGGGGTGTCATCGTCCTCTACCTGGTCTCCACGCTGCCCTTCGCCACCTGGATGATCCGCGGCTTCGTGGTCAACATCCCCAAGGAGCTGGAGGAGTCCGCGATGGTGGACGGATGCAGCAGGATGGGCGCCTTCTGGCGCGTGGTGCTCCCGCTGCTCGCGCCGGGCCTCGCGGCCGCCTCGATCTTCTCGCTCATCAACGCCTGGAACGAGTACCTGCTGGCCTACATCGTCCTCCAGGACAACGACAAGTACACGCTGAACGTGTGGCTGATGAACTTCACCACGTCCCGCGGCACCGATTACGGCGCGCTGATGGCAGCGTCCACGCTCATCGCCATCCCGGTCGTCGTCTTCTTCATGTTCGTGCAGAAGAACATGGCCTCGGGCCTGACCTCCGGCGCAGTAAAGGGATGACTCCGCCCATGACGACACTCGCACCCGCTGCGGACACCCTGACACGTGATGCCCTGACCGTCCTCCAGCCGGGCTTTCTGGGCACCACTGCCCCGGACTGGCTGCTGCGCCGCTTGGGCGAGGGCCTTGCCTCCGTGGGCCTCTTCGGCCGGAACATCGCCTCCGCCGAGCAACTGGAGGCCCTGACCGCCCAGTTGCGCGCCGAACGCGACGACGTCCTGGTCGCGATCGACGAGGAGGGCGGGGACGTCACGCGCCTTGAGGTGCGGACGGGCTCCAGCTTCCCCGGCAACCACGCCCTCGGCGCGGTGGACGACGTGGAGCTGACGCGGGAGGTGGCCTTCGAGCTCGGCAGCCGGCTGGCCGCCTGCGGGGTGAACCTCAACTGGGCCCCGTCCGCGGACGTGAACTCCAACCCCGCGAATCCGGTCATCGGTGTCCGCTCCTTCGGCGCCGACACCGGCCTGGCCGCGCGGCACACCGCCGCCTACGTCACCGGCCTCCAGGCGGCGGGTGTCGCGGCCTGCACCAAGCACTTCCCGGGCCACGGCGACACGGCCGTCGACTCCCACCACGCCCTGCCGCGCATCGACGTGGACGCGGCGGTGCTGGCGGAGCGCGAACTCGCCCCGTTCCGCGCGGCCATCGCCGCCGGAAGCCGCGCGGTGATGACCGCCCACATCCTGGTCCCCGCGCTGGACGCCGACCGCCCGGCAACGCTGTCCCGCCGCATCCTGACGGACCTGCTGCGCTGCGAACTCGGCTACGACGGTCTGATCGTCACCGACGGCATGGAGATGCAGGCCATCGCCGGCACCTACGGCATCGAGCGCGGCAGCGTCCTCGCCATCGCCGCCGGCGCCGACGCGATCTGCGTGGGCGGCGGTCTCGCGGACGACGAGACGGTACGACGTCTGCGCGACGCCCTGGTCGCGGCGGTGCGCTCGGGCGAACTGGCCGAGGAGCGCCTGGCGGACGCGGCGGAACGCGTGCGGGCCCTGGCGCGGTGGACCGTCTCCGTCGCCAAGGGCGCCGCCGTGCCACGACCCGAGGTGGGCCTGGTCGCCGCCCGCCGCGCGCTGCGGATCACCGGCGCGCAGGACTTCACCCCGCTCACCGAGGCGCCCTACGTCGCCGCCCTCACCCCCGTCGTCAACTTCGCCGTGGGCGACGAGACCCCGTGGGGCGTGGCCGCGGAACTGGCCCTTCGGCTGCCCGGCACGGAGACCGGCAGCTTCACGGGCGAGGACGCGGGAGGCGCGGCGCTGACGGCGGCCGGCGACCGTCGGATCGTGGCCGTCGTCCGGGACGAACACCGCCACTCCTGGATGGCGGCGGCCCTCGACACCCTGCTGGCGGCCCGCCCCGACACGATCGTGGTCGAGATGGGCGTCCCCCAGGCCGCACCACGGGGTGCCCTCCACATCGCCACCCATGGCGCGGCCCGCGTCTGCGGCCGCGCGGCGGCGGAGGTCATCGCGGGGGGATGATCCCCGGAACGCGGGTCGTCGGTCGCCTCGCTGAGGCGGCCGGCGCCCGGCGCATCCTGGTCCGTCCCCGGGACGAACGCCGTAACGCGTGGCTGGCGGCCCTGGAGAACGACCCCTGGAACGCCGGTGCCGGCCACCTCCCGCGAGGTGGCCGGCACCGGCGTCTTCCGTGGTTCAGATCCCCTGCCACTCCGGCTTGTTGGCGTATGTGTGCCGGAAGTAGTCCGCGAGCTTCAGCTTGGACGCGGCTGCCTCGTCGACGACGACGGTGGCGTGCGGGTGCAGCTGGAGCGCGGAGGCGGGGCACACCGCGGCCACCGGCCCCTCGACGGTCGCGGCGACCGCGTCCGCCTTGCCCTCACCGGTGGCGAGCAGCACCAGGTGCCGTGCCTCCAGGATGGTGCCGATGCCCTGCGTGATGACGTGGTGAGGCACCTGCTCGATGTCACCGTCGAAGAAGCGTGCGTTGTCGACCCGGGTCTGCTCGGTCAGCGTCTTGATCCGGGTCCGCGAAGCCAGCGAGGAGCACGGCTCGTTGAAGCCGATGTGCCCGTCCGTCCCGATGCCGAGCAGCTGCAGGTCCACACCGCCTGCCTCGGCCAGCGCCCTGTCGTACGCCTCGCACGCCCCCTGCACGTCCTCGGCGGTGCCGTCGGGCCCCAGAAACGCGTCCATCCCGATCCCGAGCGGTTCCAGCACCTCGCGGCGCAGCACGGAGCGGTACGACTCGGGGTGCTCCGCCGGCAGCCCCACATACTCGTCGAGCTGGGCGATCCGCGCCCGGGAGGTGTCCACCGCGCCCGTGCGCACCTTGGCCGTCAGCGCCTGGTAGATGGGCAGCGGGGTCGAGCCGGTGGCCACCCCGAGCAGCGCGCCGGGCTTGCGTCGCAGGAGCTGCGCCATGGCCTCGGCTATCAGCTCACCGCCCGCCTCGGCGTCCGGAACGATGACTACTTCCACGCTGGGCCTGCCGTTCTGAAGAGGGCTGCAAGGTATGTGGTTTAGACCAATCTAGCAGAGCGGGGACGAGCCTCCCAGGTCTCCCGTGCAACAACCCCGACATTTCTCTAGTGTGCGCTATAAAATGCGCCCATGGTGGACACCCCCCAGATCCAGGCGCAGGCCGGGACCGTATCCAAACCCCGCGGCCGACCCCGTTCCTTCGACCGTGGAGCCGCGCTGGAGAAGGCGGTCATGGCCTTCTGGGAGCACGGCTACGAGGCGACCTCGGTCTCCGACCTCACCCGGGTCATGGGCATCGGGACCCCCAGCCTGTACGCGGCCTTCGGTGACAAGCGGTCGCTGTTCGAGGAGGCCGTGCGCGTCTACGCGGGGACGTACGGTCTGTTCCAGGAGCGCGCCGTGGAGGAGGAGCCGACCGCCCGCGCCGCGGTTTCGCGGCTGCTGCGCGAGGCCGCCGCGGAGTTCACCGACCCCGGGCATCCGTACGGCTGCCTGATGATCCACGCGGCCACCAACTGCACGACCCCCGAGGTGGGGGACGCCCTGCGCCGGCAGCGCGAGGCGCACCTCTCGGCCATCGAGAGCCGCATCCGCGCGGACGTCGCCACCGGCGCACTTCCGCCTGACACCGACGCATCCGCGCTCGCCCGCCATGCCGCGGCCGTGTTCCAGGGCATGTCGCAGCAGGCACGGGACGGGGCGAGTCGTGAGGAACTGGAGAGGGTCGCGGAAATTGCCATGGCCGTCTGGCCCCGCACAGGAACCCACACGCGTTAGGCTGCACGGTGGACGCCAGGGCGTCCGACCAGCCGACGAAAAAGACAACAACAAACAGGCTCCAACGCATGGACACGCACAGTGGTCTAGTCCACAATGCGGAGAAGTAATTGCGAAGCCTCCGTCTTCCCCGCACAGGAAGGCGGATCGAGGATCCGGAGCTCTCTGCCCTGACTGCCCCGGCTCCTCATCCTTCGGCCGATCGGGACCGCACACCCCGTGGCCGATATTGCTCCGGGCTGCGGTGCCGGGAGGGTTGAGGGTCCCTCCCAGGCGCCGCGGCCCGCGGGTGTTTTCCGGGGGCGTTCTCCCGGCCCCGTACCGGCGCCCGGCCGTATTTCGGGCCCGCACAAACCCCCAGGTACGCTCGCAACGTGCCCTCCATGAACGAACTCGTACGCCAGCACACCGCACTCGACGACTCCGACCTCGAGTGGCTCCACCTGCTGGTCTCGGAGTGGCAGTTGCTCTCCGACCTCTCCTTCGCCGACCTCGTCCTGTGGGTCCCCACCCGCGACGGCACGCGGTACGTGTCGGTCGCCCAGATGCGGCCCAACACCGGACCGACGTCGTATCAGGACGACATGGTCGGCCACCTCGTCCCGCGCGGCCGCCGCCCCATGCTCGACGCCGCGCTCGACGAGGGCCGGATCGTGCGCGAGGGCGACCCGGAGTGGCGCGAGGAGGTCCCGGTCCGGGTCGAGTCGATCCCCGTACGCCGGGAGCACCGCGTCCTCGGGGTCATCGCCCGCAACACCAACCTCCTCACCGTGCGCACCCCGAGCCGGCTCGAACTGACGTACCTCCAGAGCGCGTCCGACCTGGCGCAGATGATCGCGGCCGGGTCCTTCCCCTTCCCGAACCAGCAGATGGACATGGACGCGGCCCCGCGCGTCGGTGACGGCCTGGTCAGGCTCGACGCGGACGGCATCGTCCAGTACGCCTCCCCGAACGCACTCTCCGCCTACCACCGCCTCGGCCTCGCCGCCGACCTCGTCGGCCACCACCTGGGCACGACCACGGCCGACCTCGCCCCGACCCGGGGCCCGGTCGACGAGGCGCTGGCCAAGGTCGCCAGCGGCTGGGCGCCGCGCGAGTTCGAGATCGAGGCCAACGACGGGGTGATCCAGTTCCGTGCGATCCCGCTCAAGCCGAAGGGCACGCGTATCGGTTCGCTGGTGCTGCTCCGCGACGTCACCGAACTGCGCCGGCGCGAGCGCGAGTTGATCACCAAGGACGCCACCATCCGGGAGATCCACCACCGGGTGAAGAACAACCTCCAGACGGTCGCCGCCCTGCTCCGTCTCCAGGCCCGGCGCATCGAGTCCGAGCGCGGCCGTGAGGCCCTCGAGGAAGCCGTGCGCCGCGTGGGCTCGATCGCGATCGTGCACGAGACGCTCTCGCAGAACCTGGACGAGCGCGTGGAGTTCGACGAGATCGCCGACCGGGTCCTCGCGATGGTCGCCGAGATCTCGCCGGGCAAGGTCGTCGGCCGCCGCACCGGACGCTTCGGCATCCTGGACGCGGAGGTGGCCACCCCGCTCTCCATGGTGCTGACGGAGATTCTCCAGAACGCCCTCGAGCACGGCTTCCGCGAGGGCGACACCGGCACGGTCGAGGTCTCCGCGGTCCGCGGCGGCACCACCAAGGAGGCCCGCCTCCTGGTCACCGTCCAGGACGACGGCGTGGGCCTCCCCGCCGGCTTCGACCCGCACACCTCGGGCAACCTGGGCCTGCAGATCGTACGGACCCTGGTGGAGGGCGAGTTGGGCGGTACGTTCGACATGGTCCCGGCGCCGGAGCGGGGGACCCAGGTGATCCTGGACGTTCCGGTGCGGGCACAGAAGTAAGGGGCGAGAGCCGTCGGCCGCGATCCACTGACCGCCGTGCCCCGGAGCCCTGTGCCGGACAGCAAAGAGCCCCGGACCGTGCGGTCCAGGGCCAGTGCTCGCTGCTGCTTGTTCGCTAAACGTAAGCGCATCGGGGGTACTGCGCGCTGCGGCTCGGGGGCGGGAGATGCGTACTCGCTGTACGCGCCGCCAAGCTCAGGCTGTTGCGGGGCGGGAGTGTCAGGCGGAGGCCTGACGGGCCCGGTTGCGGGCGGCGCGGCGCTTCATGGCGCGGCGCTCGTCCTCGCTGAGGCCACCCCAGACGCCGGAGTCCTGGCCGGACTCGAGCGCCCACTGCAGACACTGATCCATAACGGGGCAGCGACGGCAGACGGCCTTGGCTTCCTCGATCTGCAGCAGCGCAGGACCGGTGTTGCCGATGGGGAAGAAGAGCTCGGGGTCTTCCTCGCGGCAAACGGCGTTGTGACGCCAGTCCATGGCTGCTACCTCTCTTGGTATTACGTGCAGGTTGCTTGTGAATGTGAACGCTTTCACGAATCCCTCAACAAGGGAAGGGCCGACCGCCGAGTCTTCCCCGGCGTGGTCCTGAAGATTTGAAGAGGGGTTCCGGTGATCAGTGGAGGCCGGTCCTGCGGGCCGTCCCGATCGCCACGTAGAGACTCGCAAACCTCGGCGGCGGATACAACCCCTTCCGGAAAGTTTTTTTTGATTCCTCGGTGTCGACTAGGTCACAGCCGTACTTCCATGGGGTGGATCCTGGCCTAAACGTTCGAGTGAAAGGACTTTGGCCCCTTCTGCTCACACAATCACACGCAGTGCACGGCGTACGCCTGTGAACGTCACGCTCGTACGGAGCCCGAGGTGGTCGCCGTCCATCTGGAGGGGGAGCGGGACCTTCGAATGCAAGGTGAACCGGTCCAGGTCGTGCAGGGAGACGACGTGCTTGCCGTGGGGGCCGCGCTCGGGGGACGAAGTGAGCAACTGGGTGCCATAACGGGCAACCGCGGCGGTGGACAGACGGCTGAGACCGAACACATCGAGACCGGTATCGAACGAAGCCTTAGGTGACGCGTACACCGGGCGATTGCCCAGATAAGTCCACGGAGCGGTGTTGCAGATTATGGACAGCACCAAATCGGTCACGGGGTCCTCGTCCGGCCGCTCCAGCGTTATCGTGCCGTGCCTGCGGTGCGGCTCGCCCATGAGCTGGCGCGCGGCCTGGCGGACGTAGAGGGCGTGGGTGGACTTCCTGCCGCGCTCGCGTTGCTGCTCCACCCGGCCGACCACGCCCGCGTCGAAGCCGAGCCCCGCGTTGAAGGTGAACCAGCGGGATGGTGCGGCCTCGTCCTCGGTGCCCGGCGTGCCCGAGGTCAGTCCCAGCCCGACCGTACGCTCGCTGCTCTCGCGCAGCGCGTCCAGCAGGGCACCGGTGGCCTCCACGGGGTCGTTGGGCAGGCCCAGGGCGCGGGCGAAGACGTTGGTGGAGCCGCCGGGGACCACGGCGAGGCCGGGGAGGTTCTCCGGGTCGGGGCCGTCGTGCAACAGTCCGTTGACGACCTCGTTGATCGTGCCGTCGCCGCCGAGGGCCACGACCAGATCGACGTCCGCGCTCTCCGCCGCCTGCCGGCCCAGGTCACGTGCGTGACCGCGGTACTCGGTGGTGACCGCCTCGAGCTTCATCTCGCTCGCCAGTGCGTGGATCAGGACGTCGCGCGTACGTGCGCTTGTGGTGGTTGCCGCCGGGTTGACCACGAGAAGTGCACGCATGGATTGCAGCGTACCTACTGGGGGGTACTGGGCACAGGCCGAGGTAGGGATCAGGTAAGGGATGCCCACGTGAACCTCACCACGGGGCGCACAACCCGGTGCGTAGGCGTGGGCGCGCGCCTGGGGCACGAGGGAGTGGGCGCTGCGGGCTGTCCCACCCCGGGGCCACGTGGGCGGGGAAGGCCGGCGGCGCGGGTGCCGGCCCGGAGGGGGAGTGCGGCGTGGGCGTCCACCCCGGCGCACGTAGGCCATGGAGTTCGGCCGCGCGGACATGCGCTTGAAACGGCCTGTCTGCCTCGGCGTCGGGGTTTCGTTGTCGCGGGCTACGCTTCAGGGGTGAGCAGTGAGCAGACCTCCGTCGCCCCCGAAACCGCCGGTCCGCGTCCGCGGCGGCTGACCTTTGCCGCCGTGCTTGCCGCGCTGGAGGGGGTCGCGTTGGTGGTCGGTGGGGTGTGGATGCTCGTACTCGGTGTGACGGGTGATCCGGACGACCGGCAGCAGGCCGTCACCGGTGGGATCACGCTGATCGTGCTCGCGTTGCTGCCGCTGCTCGCCGCGCGCGGGCTGCTCGCCCGGCGCAGCTGGAGCCGTGGCCCGGCCGTGATCACGCAGATCATGGCGTTGCCGGTGGCCTACAACCTGCTGCAGGCCGACAGCGTCGCGATCCCGGCGGGGATCGCCCTCGCGGTGGTGGCCGTCACCGCCCTCGTCCTGCTCGTCAACGGCGAGACGACCCGGGCCCTCGGGATCCGCGGACCCGGGAACGTCCAGAAGTAACCCGCGCGGGGTTCACTCCTCAACCAGCAGCTTCTCCCGCAGCTGTGCCAGCGTCCGCGCGAGCAGCCGCGACACGTGCATCTGCGAGATCCCGACCTCCTGCGCGATCTGCGACTGCGTCATGTTGCCGAAGAAGCGAAGGAGAAGGATCCGCTTCTCGCGGGGCGGAAGATCCTCGAGCAGCGGCTTCAGCGACTCCCGGTACTCGACGCCCTCCAGTGCCTCGTCCTCCGCGCCCAGCGTGTCCGCCACGGCCGGGGACTCGTCGTCCGTGTCGGGGACGTCCAGGGACAGTGTGGAGTACGCGTTGGCGGACTCCAGACCCTCCAGAACCTCCTCCTCCGAGATCGCCAGTTTCTCGGCGAGCTCGTGGACCGTCGGCGAGCGGCCGTGCTGCTGCGAGAGCTCCGCGGTCGCCGTGGTCAGCGCGAGACGCAGCTCCTGCAGGCGCCGCGGCACCCGCACCGCCCAGCCCTTGTCGCGGAAGTGCCGCTTGATCTCGCCGACGACCGTCGGGGTCGCGTACGTCGAGAACTCGACGCCGCGGTCCGGGTCGAAGCGGTCGACCGACTTGATCAGGCCGATGGTGGCGACCTGGGTGAGATCGTCCAGCGGCTCGCCGCGGTTGCGGAAGCGGCGCGCGAGGTGCTCGACGAGCGGCAGATGCATGCGGACGAGCTGGTTGCGCATCTCCGCGTACTCGGGGCTGCCGTCCTGCAGCTTGCGCAGCTCGACGAACATCGCCCGCGCCCCACTGCGGTCCTGAGGCTCGTGCTGCGTTGCCTGCACGCCCCGCGCGCTCGGTTCGTCGTCTCGCTCGTGCTCGCTCATCGTCCCGCCCGTTGCCCTTCCCCGAGCCCTCGCCTCTGCCCGGACAGGGGAGCCCCCCATCCGCCGCTCCCGAGGCGCGCTCTGCACGGCACCTTCCCGATCCCGCTGCCCCCCGTCGTCCAGGAAGCCCGCCTCCGGGGTGTCGTCCTCCACGGCGTCGTCCTCCGGGTGCGGCCGGGCCTGCTCAGGGATGCCGTCGATGCCGTCCCCCATGCGTCGGGAATCGTCCGGAGTGGCTGTGCCCTCCGTCGGCAGCTCCCGTGTGCCGCGCTCTTCGTCCCGCACCGGCCCGTCCCCGTTCCTCACGCCGGCCCGGGTCCCGCGCCGCGCTGTTTGTAGAGGCTGATCGAAACGGTTTTGTCCTCGTCCACGGCGGAGGAGACCTTGCCCGCGAGGGCGGACAGGACGGTCCAGGCGAAGGTGTCCCGCGAGGGGGCGTGACCGTCCGTGGTCGGGGCCGAGACGGTGACCTCGAGCGAGTCGTCGACGAGTCGGAAGACGCAACTGAGAACCGAGCCGGGCACGGCCTGCTGGAGCAGGATCGCGCACGCCTCGTCCACCGCGATGCGCAGGTCCTCGATCTCGTCGAGGGTGAAGTCCAAACGGGCTGCGAGGCCGGCCGTGGCCGTCCGCAGCACCGACAGGTAGGCACCCGCGGCCGGCAGCCGGACTTCCACGAAGTCCTGGGTCGCGGGCTCGCCTGCGATCTGGGACACCCTCACCTCCATGGTGGTACAAGCTTTTCGGGGCCGAGGGTCGCCCCCCGGGATAACGCGATGTGTGTTCAGCGGTGACGCTACCGCGCTCTCAACTTTCCTGTCCCCGGGACCCCGACCCCTTGCTGTCACTCATAGTAAACACATGAATACGCACAGTGGCTAGGGGTCCCGCGGTCCCAAATGGGAAGAGCGCGCGCCGGATTGACGTACCCAGGCGTCAGACCGTCGAACCGTCTCCTTCCTCCAGTCACACGAGCACATGGTCAACAAAGCACCAACGCCAGGTCTCGCCGGGCTCGTACGTTCTCATCACCGGGTGGTCGGAGTCCTTGAAGTGCTCCGTGGCGTGCCGCCCGGGCGAGGTGTCGCAGCAGCCGACGTAGCCGCAGACCAGACACTTCCGCAGCTGTACCGGGTGGCTGCCGCTCGCCAGACACTCCGGGCACGTCTCGCTCAGGGGCTCGGGTTCCGGGTGCGGCAGCACGTCGGCATGCGTGCACTGTTTCATGATTGCCAGATTACGACGGGCGTGCGGGGAACCGCGCGGAAAAACGAGGGCGGGCGAGGACATGGACGTGATGCCACTGCTGTTGCTGGTGGCGGGCAGCACCGCGATCGCCGCGGCGGCCCGGCGCACACCCGTACCGGCACCGCTGCTGCTCGTAGCGGTCGGCCTCGCGGTCTCGTACATACCGGGAGTGCCGGACTACACCCTCGACCCCGACGTCGTCCTGCCCCTGCTCCTGCCCCCGTTGCTGTACACGTCGGCGACCGACAGCTCCTACCTCGACCTGCGTGCCCAGATGCGGCCGGTCGGCCTGTTGTCGGTCGGTTACGTACTGTTCGCGACCTTCGCCGTCGGCTGGGCCGCTTATCTGCTCGTGCCGGGGCTGCCGTTGACCGCGGCGCTGGTGCTGGGCGCCGTCGTGGCGCCGCCCGACGCGGTAGCGGCCACGGCGGTGGCACGCCGGGTCGGGCTGCCGTCGCGGATCACCACGATCCTCCAGGGCGAGTCCCTGCTCAACGACGCCACCGCGATCACCGCCTACAAGGTGGCCCTCGCCGCAGCGGTCGGCGAGGGCGCGTCCTGGGCCGGCGGCATCCGCGAGTTCCTGCTCGCGGCGGTCGGCGGCGTCGCGGTCGGCCTGGTGCTGATGGCGCCGATCCACTGGCTGCGCACCCACGTGAAGGAGCCCCTCCTCCAGAACACGCTCTCCCTGCTGATCCCGTTCGTCGCGTACGCGGCCGCCGAGCAGTTCCACGCCTCCGGCGTCCTCGCCGTGGTCGTCGTCGCGCTCTATCTCGGCCACCGCGCCTGGGAGGTCGACTTCGCCACCCGCCTCCAGGAGGAGGCCGTCTGGAAGATGGTCGCGTTCATCCTCGAGTCGGCGGTGTTCGCGCTGATCGGACTGCAACTGCCCGTCGTCCTCAGGGGCCTCGGGGAGTACGAGGGCCTCGACGCCGCCTGGTACGCGTCCGCCCTCTTCCTGGTGGTCGTCGCGGCGCGGTTCCTGTGGGTGTATCCGGTGACCTTCCTGATCCGGATGGTGTCGGCGCGGATCCGGGAGCGGGAGCAGAACCCCACCTGGCGGGGGCCGGTCGTGATCTCCTGGGCCGGCATGCGCGGGGTAGTCTCGCTCGCCATCGCCTTCTCGATCCCGCTCACGGTGCAGCACGGCGACACCCCCTTCCCGCAGCGCAACCTGATCCTCTTCCTGACCTTCACCACAGTCATCGGCACGCTGGTCGTCCAGGGCCTGACCCTGCCCCCGCTGATCCGCCTGCTGAAGTTCCCCCCGCGCGACACGCAGGCCGAGACGCTCGCCGAGGCCAACGCCCAGGCGCAGGCCTCCCGGGTCGCCGAGGAGCGGCTCGCGGCACTCCTCTCCGACGAGCGCAACGCCCTGCCGCTGCCGCTCGCCGACCGGCTGCGTTCGGTCCTGGAGCGCCGACGCAACGCCGTCTGGGAGCGCCTCGGCCAGGTCAACGCGGTCACCGGCGAGACCGTCGACGACACCTACCGGCGGCTGTCGCGGGAGATGATCAGCGCGGAACGCGAGGTGTTCGTCAAGCTGCGCGACGGCCGCTACATCGACGACGAGATGCTGCGGACACTGCTGCGCAGGCTGGACCTGGAGGAGGCGGCGGCGTACCGGGAGACGGCATAGCGGCGTTGTCAGCGGCTTACGACAGGATGCACAGAAGCACCAGCTTCATCGGGGGACACGAGACATGGAGACGGAACGGACGCCGCTGGTCGGCAGAGCCGCGCAGCTCGGGCGGATCGACCGGCTGCTGGCGGAGCTGGTGGGGGACGCGGACGGCCGCCCGGCCGTGCTGGACGTCTGCGGCGAGGCGGGCATCGGCAAGAGCCGGCTGGTCCAGGAGCTGTGCCTGCGTGCGCGGCGGCGAGGGGCGTCGGTGCTGCGCGGCCGGGCGACGGAGTACGAACGGCACATCCCCTTCCAGCCGTTCACGGACGCGTTCACCGATCTCGACCCCGAGGTGCTGAAGTCCTTCCCGGCCGCCGCCGAGGCCGACCCCGTGCTCAGCGGCACCCCGCACCGCACGGACCGCTTCGCCCTGCACCGGGTCACGGCCGCCCTGCTCGCCCACGCCGCCGCCTCCCCGCTGGTGGTGGTCCTGGACGACATGCACTGGGCGGACGCCGCGTCCCTGGAGCTCCTCGACCATCTCGTACGGCACCCCGTGCGGGCGCGCGTCCTGCTGGTCGTCGCCCGCCGCGACCGCCAGAGCCCCGCCCCGCTCGCCGCGATCCTCACGCGCGGCCTGGACACCGGGGCGGTGCGGCGGACGGTCCTCGGGCCGCTCGGCGAGCGGGAGTGCGTCGAGCTGCTCACCCCCGACCTGGCCCGCGACGAGGCCGTACGGCTCTCCGCGGCCGGCGAGGGAAACCCGCTCTACCTCCTGACCCTGCTCCAGGCGCGCCGCGAGGGGGCGCCGGTCACCAGGCTGTCCGCAACCGGGCTCGGCGCGCTGCTGCTCGGCGAGCTCACCCCGCTGACGCCCGCGCAGCGTCGGCTCGTCGAAGTGGTGGCCGCGCTCGGCGACCACGCCACGCCCGCCCTGCTCGGCCCGGTGACCGGCCGGGAACCGGCGCAGCTGGCCGGCGATCTCGCCGAACTGACCCGGCGCGACCTGCTGCGGACCGCCCCGCACGGACGGCTGGTGCTGCGGCATCCCGTGCTGCGCAGCCTCGTCCACGACGGCACCGACCCCTGGCTGCGCACGGAGATCCACCGGCTGGCCGCCGCCGAGCTGGCACGGGCCGGTGCCCCGCCCGCCGAGCGGGCGCACCACGCCGAGAGGTCGCTGTCCGGCTGGGACCCCGAGGCGGCGGCCGTGCTGACCGAGGCCGCCGAGCAGGCCGTCCACACGGCGCCCGCGAGCTGCGCGCACTGGCTGGACGTGGTGCTGCGGCACCTTCCGCACACGCCGGAACACTCTGTCGTGCGACGCGAGTTGATGTTGCTGCGGGCCCGGGCTCTGGGCGCCTGCGGACAACTCCGCGAGAGCCGCGACCTGCTGCACCAGGTGATCGCCCTGCCCGACCCGGGCGACGGGAAGGGCTCGCGGGCCTCCGCCGTCGTGCTGTGCGCCGTCATGGAACGGCACCTGGGCCGCTATACGGAGGCAGTGGCCCTGCTCCGCCGCGAGCTGCACCGCACCGACCCCGCCCCGTCGCCCGCCGACCAGGTGGCGCTCGGCCTCGAGCTGGGCTTCTCGGCCCCGCACGACACGTCGTACCCGGCCGTGCGCTCCGACATGGCGCGAACCCTGGAGGTGGCCCGGTCCCTCGGGGACGAGGCGGCCGTCGCGGGCGCGCTGACCGTCGCCGCGCTGGGGGAGGCGTACGAGGGGCAGACCGCCGAGGCCGACGACCTCGCCCGCCGGGCTGCGGCCCTCGTGGACTCGCTGCCCGACGACGACCTCACCGGCCTGTGCGAGCCGCTGGCCCGGCTGGGCTGGGCGGAGGCGTTCCTGGATCGCTATGCCGACGCGGAACGGCACGCCGACCGGGGTCTGGCCATAGCCCGCCGCACCGGACAGCTCTACCTCCTGCCCCACCTGCTGCTGTCCAAGGCGCACGTGCGCATCCAGACCTGCCGGCTGGCATCGGCGGTGGAACTGGCCGACGAGGCCGAGGACATCGCGCGCGGCATCGGCAGCGACGAACTGCTCGCCTTCGTGCTGGCGACCAAGGCCCACGCCCTGGTCGACGCCTGCCCGCCCGGCGACCCGCGGCCCCTGGCCCTGGCCGAGCAGGCGGTGGCCGCGGCGGGCGTGGGTGTCAACTGGTGGGCGTCCATAGCCTGGTGCACGCTCGGGTACGCGGCCCTCACCGCCGGCGATCCGGCCCGGGCGCGGGAGGCGGTCCTGCACGCGGGCGGTCCCGACCTGCGCGGGTTGCAGCCGTCGATGCGCCCGCTGTTCCTGGAGATCCTGGTGACCGCGGCCATCACCACCGGCGATCTGGACGCGGCCCGGGAGTGGGCCGACCGGGCCCGTACGGAGGCCGAGTCGCTCGATCTTCCGGTGCAGCGTGCGTCGGCCATGCGCAGTATGGCGCACCTGCACCTCGGCCAGGGTGACGGCAGGGCGGCGGCCGACCTGTTCGTGGCGGCGGCCGAGGAGAGCGCCCTCCCCGGGGCGGCCTTCTGGGAGGCGTACTCCCTGCTCCTGGGCGCGCCGCTGCTCGCGGCGGACCCGGACGGGCCGCGGCGCGGGCAGGCAGCCTGGCACCGGGGGCAGCGGCTCGCCGCCGCCGGGGGCTGCCGGATGCTCACCGAGCTGGCCGAGCTGGTCCGTCCGGCGGTGACCGAGGCTCCCGACGGCCCCGAGCGGCGGCTCGCCGAACTCACCGCACGGGAACGGGAGATCGCCGACCTCGTCGCCGAGGGCCTCACCAGTCCGGCGATCGCCGACCGCCTGTGCCTGAGCCGCCGCACCGTCGAGACCCATGTCTCGCGGATCTACCGCAAGACGGGAGTCTCGTCGCGGGCGGCCCTGGCGGCGCTGATGGCGGGGCGGGCGCCCAGGCTGTGACTCAGCGGGTGAACCACGAGGAGCTCTCCTTCGAGCGGAGGGTCCGTACGATCACGAGGGCCATGATCCGTGCCGTGGAGTACCGACCTGGCAGGAACCCGGCGCACACCGCCTTCGCGCCTCCGTGTCCAGTGTCGTCATGTCCACGTTGTAGCCGGAGGCGTGGGGCCGGGCGTCGGTGAGACTACGTAGTCGCCGTACGCATTGGCTGTCCGGTGACGACTGCGGCGATGGTAGTCCCGTGGGGGAAGGCCCCTTCCTCCGCGAGAGCGACAAGTCCGTAGAGCAACTTGGCGACATAGAGACGTTCGACGGGCAGGCCGTGCCGCTGTTCGAAGTCGTCGGCGAAGGCGTCGAGGGCGGGGGTGGTGCGGGCGTATCCCCCGCAGTGGAAGCGGTCGTCGAGGCGCCAGGTGCCGCGCGGGCCGCCGAAGGCCTGATGCTGCAGGGCGCGTATCTCGGCCTCGAGGAACCCGCCCTTGAGGACGGGTATGCCGAGGGCGCGCCGACCGGGGGCGAGGCCGGCGGCCAGGCCGGCGAGCGTGCCGCCGGTGCCGCATGCGAGGGCGACGATGTCGGCGTGGCCGTCCAGCTCCTCGCCGAGGGGGCGGCAGCCGCGGACTGCCAGGGCGTTGCTGCCGCCCTCGGGGACGACGTGGGCGTCCTCGGCTCCGGTCGCGCGCAGGAGGGACGTCAGGGTTTCGGGCTCGTGTTTGCGGCGGTACGTCGCCCTGTCGACGAAGTGCAGGCGCATGCCGTCCGCCGCGCAGCGGGCGAGGGACGGGTTGAGCGGACGGTCGGCGAGCTCCTGCCCGCGGACCACGCCCACGGTCCGCAGGCCGAGCAGTCGGCCGGCGGCGGCGGTGGCGCGGAGGTGGTTGGAGTAGGCACCACCGAAGGTGAGGACGGTGCGCCCTGCCGCCGCTTCGAGGTTGGGCGCGAGCTTGCGCCACTTGTTGCCGATCAGCTCGGGGTGGATGAGGTCGTCGCGCTTGAGGAGCAGCAGGAGTCCGTGGCGGGCGAAGCGGACGTCGTCGACTTCCTGCAGCGGGGAGGGGAGCCGGGGCTGCAGGGCGGCGAGGGCGTCGGGCACGTCGGGGCTGGTCACGGGACCAGTGTCCCTCCGGCGGTGGTGCCGTTTGCGCCGTGGGTCTGGTGGGTGGGTCGGGGGTGTGGTGGTGCGGCGAGCCCGTCGCGGGTTGCGCCCCTCTGCCCGCTGCCACGGTGGACGGCGTGGGGACCAGCTAAGCGACGGGCTGCGCCGCACCACCACACCCCACTCCGGCGCGCGGGCGACTGCGGGTGCGTGGTGGCGCGGGGCGCGCTCAGCCCTGCCGCCCGACCGCGGGCCCACGCCGCGTCAGGCGCAGTGCCGGGTACCTGTCCCACGGTCCTGGAAATCGCCTTCCTGCCCCGGGCCGTGGTGATCCATTCCCGCTCTTTCGGGTAATGGTACGGACACGCTCCGTGATGGAAAGCTTGTCCGTGAGAGCAGGGCGGGAGCATGACCGGGAGGGCAGTTCCTTATGTCGGTAGGCGAAGAGGCCCGCACGGATCCGGACAAGCCGCAGCAGAGCCTCGGCACAGCGGCAGCGCGGAACCTGGCCACCACCACCAAGTCCGCACCCCAGATGCAGGAGATCAGCTCCCGCTGGCTCCTGAGGATGCTGCCCTGGGTCGATGTGCAGGGCGGCACGTACCGGGTGAACCGGCGGCTGACCTACGCGGTCGGCGACGGCCGCGTCACCTTCGTGAAGACGGGCGACCGCGTGGAGGTCATCCCCGCGGAGCTGGGCGAACTTCCGGCCCTGCGGTCGTACGAGGACGAGGAGGTGCTGGCGGAGCTCGCCCGCCGCTGCCGGCAGCGGGAGTTCGGCCCGGGCGAGGTGATCGCCTCCTTCGGCGGTCGGACCGGCGAGGTGTATCTGCTGGCGCACGGCAGGGTGGAGAAGATCGGCACGGGTCCGTACGGGGGCGACGCCGTGCTCGGCGTGCTCGCAGACGGCTCGTACTTCGGCGACGCGGCCCTGCTCGACTCCGACGCCATCTGGGAGTACACCGCCCGCGCGGACACCGCCTGCACGGTACTGATCCTCTCCCGCCAGGACGTCGAGCAGGTCGCCGAGCGCGCCGACACCCTGCGCGCGCACCTGCTGCAGCAGCGGTCGATTCCCCGGCAGCGCACCAACAATTACGGCGAGAAGGCGGTCGACCTCGCCGCCGGCCACTCCGGCGAGCCGGACATCCCGCACACCTACGTCGACTACGAGGCCAGGCCCCGCGAGTACGAACTGAGCATCGCCCAGACCGTGCTGCGCATCCACACCCGCGTCGCCGACCTCTACAACCAGCCCATGAACCAGACCGAGCAACAGCTGCGGCTGACGGTCGAGGCGCTGAAGGAGCGCCAGGAGCACGAGCTCATCAACAACCGGGAGTTCGGGCTGCTCCACAACTGCGAGTACGACCAGCGGATCCAGCCGCACGACGGAGTCCCCGGCCCCGACGACCTGGACGAGCTGCTCGGCAGACGCCGTGGCACCAAGCTGTTCCTCGCCCACCCGCGCGCGATCTCCGCGTTCGGGCGGGAGCTGAACCGGCGGGGACTCGTGCCGGAGACCGTCGACATGGGCGGCAACCGCATCCCCACCTGGCGCGGCGTGCCGATCTTCCCCTGCAACAAGATCCCGGTCACCGAGGCCCGGACCAGCTCGATCATCGCGATGCGTCTCGGTGAGGAGGACCAGGGTGTGATCGGTCTGAGGCAGACCGGCCTTCCCGACGAGATCGAGCCGAGTCTGTCCGTGCGGTTCATGGGCATCAACGAACAGGCGATCGTCAAGTACCTGGTGACGGCCTACTACTCGGCCGCGGTTCTGGTGCCTGACGCGCTCGGCGTCCTGGAGAACGTCGAGATCGGCCGCTGGCGGTGACCTGCCCGGTTGCAGACCCCGGAGCCCCGGGACCGTGCGGCTCCTGACCCCGCACGGTCACCCGGGGGCTCCGGTCCGGCGGGTCCCGCACATCCCCACGGCGTGCGGGGCCCGCCACCTCGCCCGCAGCGGATAGGCTCGGCAACACCCGTGTTGACAGGGCCTGTTGAAAGCGAAGGGGCGGGACATGGGCGTGGCGGTCAAGGCGGCGGACGCGGGCGACCGCGAGCTGGTCGTCCGGGTACTGGACGCGGCCTTCCAGGACGATCCGGTGAGCGCCTGGGTCTTCCCCGGTGACGAGTACCGCCGCACGACCCACTCCAGGCTCATGGCCGCGTTCACCGACATCGTGCTCGCCGAGGGACGCGTCGACGTCACCGAGGACGGCACGGGCTGCGCGCTGTGGCTGTCCGTGCCGGCCGGTGAGCACGCCGACGACGAGGGCCCCGCCCGACTGCGCGACGCGGTCGACCCCGCGAACGAACGCATCGAGCAGATCGGACGGTTGGCGGCCGCCCTCCATCCTTCCGACCGCGCCCACGACTACCTGTGGATGATCGGAGTCGTGCCCGAGCACCAGGGCCGCGGCCTGGGCACCGCGCTCATCCGGCCGGTCCTCGACCGCTGCGACCGCGAGGGACTGCCCGTCTACCTGGAGGCGAGCAACGCCCGCAGCCGCAGGCTCTACGAGCGACTCGGCTTCGTCTGCACCGGCCGCGCCCCGGACCTGCCGGAGGGCGGCCCGCGGATGTGGCCGATGTGGCGCGAGCCGAAGAGCTGATGCCCGGACCCCGTCCACGGTCACGACCGCGGCTACACCTCCGGCACCACCGTCGCCACGATCCGCTCCACCAGCCCCTCCGGGACGTCCACCCCGGGCAGGACGCCGTCCAGCACTCCGGGCAGAGTCAGGTGCTCCAGGATGAGGCCGAGCATCGCGAGATAGAGCACGGCGACGGTCTCGTCGCCGCCGGGCAGCCCGGCGTCCCGGTGGAACTCCATGCCGTACTCGAGGTCCCCACGCACGGACTTCGTGAACGAATCGCGCAGTCCGGGCCGCCGGGTGGCCTCCAGACGCATCTCCAGCAGGGCCAGATAGCCGGTGCGGTCCCCGACCACCCGGGCCATCAGGTCGCGCATGAGCGCGGCGACCAGCGGCCGGTCGTGGGGCGCCCGCATCAGCGCGCCGAGCACCTCGGGGTCGGGGGCGAGCCGGGTGTGCAGCCGCGTGTCGATCTGGCGGAGCAGGTCGTCGCGGCCGGTGAAGTAGTTCGAGGCGGTGCCGGTCGGCACCCCGGCCGCCGCGTCCACCGCGCGGAACGTCAGCCCGCGCGCCCCCTCGCGGGCGAGCACCTCCACCCCGGCGTCGACGAGCACGGCCCGGCGCTCCGGATTGCCGGCCATACGGAATCCCTTCTCCCACTTGGGCCCATGGCCCAAAACGTCTTGCAACCACTACAAGTGAAGCACTACAACTGGAGTGGTTCACGCAGCCTACGGAAAGAGACCAGCTTGCGAAAGCTCACCTACTTCGTCGCCTGCTCCATCGACGGGTTCATCGGGGACCCGGGCGGCGACGCCTCGTCGATGTTCGCGTTCCTCGACGAGGAGTTCCTCGGGTATCTCACCTCGACGTACCCCGAGACCGTCGCGGCGCAGGGGCGCGAGCCGCTCGGCATCAAGGAAGCCGCCAACCTCAACTTCGACACCGTGATCCAGGGCCGCGGCAGCTACCAGCTCGCCCTCGACGCCGGCATCACCAGTCCGTACGGCCATCTGCGCGAGTACGTCGCCTCGCGCAGCCTCGGTACCTCGCCCGACCCGAACGTGGAGGTGATCGACGGCGATCTCGTCGCCCGGATCCGCGCGCTGAAGGCCGAGGACGGCGACCTCGGCATCTGGCTCTGCGGCGGCTCGCAGCTCGCCGGCGAACTGCTCGACGAGATCGACGAACTCGTCATCAAGACCTACCCGCAGGTGTACGGCTCCGGCATGCCGATGTTCGGCACCGGCTTCGCCGTCACCGACTTCGAACTGGACGCCGTACGCACGTTCAAGAACGGCGTCCTCGTACGCACGTACAGCAGGAAGCGCTGAGGCCGTCCCAGCCCTACTCTGATGACATGGACAGCGACAACCACGTCTGTCCCGCCTGCGGACAGCCTGTCGAAACGGTCGTCAAGCGCCACAAGACACTCGGCGCATGGGTTCCGAAGTGGGTCGCCGGTCCCTGCCGGAACCCGAAGTGCGAGGCGTACGTCGTGGAGGGCGCCGCGCCCGAGGAGGAGCGCGGCGGATCCGCCACGAAGAAGTCCTGAAGCCATCCCGAACCCCTGTCGAGAAACCCGGCGCGGCTCCGACGTCCCCTGTGAGACCGTCCACCGGGGACGGTCCGAGCCGAAGGAGCGGACGATGAAGTACCTGGTCATGGTGCAGGGCACGCAGGCGGAGTACGAGGGGCTCGCCGGCAGGGCGTCCGAGCACTCCCCGGCCTGGACCGAGCAGGAGGTGCAGGCCATGTACGCCTACATGAGCGCGATCAACGACGACCTCTCCGAGTCCGGCGAATTCGTCGACGGTCAGGGACTGGGCGAACCGGCCCGGACCCGGCTGGTCTCCCTGGACGCGGACGGCAAGGCGGTGATCACCGACGGGCCGTACAGCGAGACCAAGGAACTGCTGGCCGGCTACTGGGTCCTCGAGTGCGAGAGCCTGGAGCGGGTCACCGAGATCGCCGAGCGCGTCGCCCGGTGCCCCCAGCCCGCCGGAGCCGAGAACCGCCCGGTGGTGATCCGTCCCATCCAGGACGGCGCCGGGGACATCTGAGCGAGAACGAGCTGTCCATGAGCCGCCCCACCGAGGTCGAGGACCTGCTGCGCCTCCATGCGCCGCAGGTCCTCGGCGCGCTGGTCAGGCGGTACGGGCACTTCGACGCCGCAGAGGACGCCGTACAGGAGGCACTGGTGGCGGCGGCCCGGCAGTGGCCGTCCGGCGGCGTCCCGGACAACCCGCGCGGCTGGCTGATCAAGGTGGCCGCACGGCGGCTGACGGACGCCCTGCGCGCCGACGCGGCACGGCGGGCGCGCGAGGAGAGGGCAGCGGCGCTGACCCCGCGCGACGAGCTCGTCGCCGGGGAGCGGGCGCCGCGCGCGGACGACACGCTCTCCCTGCTCTTCCTGTGCTGCCACCCCGACCTGACCCAGCCCGCGCAGATCGCGCTCACCCTGCGCGCGGTCGGCGGTCTGACCACTGCGGAGATCGCCCGCGCGTACCTCGTCCCCGAGACGACCATGGGCCAGCGCATCAGCAGGGCCAAGCAGAAGGTGCGGGGTGTGCGCTTCGGGCGGCCGGACAACTGGAACGAGCGGCTCCCGGCGGTTCTGCACACCCTGTATCTGATCTTCAACGAGGGCTACACGGCGACGTCGGGCGCGAGCCTCCAGCGGCGCGACCTGGCCGGCGAGGCGATCCGTCTGACCCGCACGGTCCACCGCCTGCTCCCCGAGGACGGCGAGGTCACCGGTCTGCTGGCCCTGATGCTGCTCACCGACGCCCGCCGCGACGCCCGCACCGGCCCGCACGGCGAGCTGATCCCCCTCGACGAACAGGACCGCGACCGCTGGGACAGGGCCGCGATCGAGGAGGGCGTCGCCCTGGTCACCCGCGCGCTCTCGCACGGCCCGGCCGGCCCCTACCAACTGCGCGCGGCCATCGCCGCCGTGCACGACGAGGCCCCGTCACCTCAGACCACCGACTGGCGGGAGATCCTCGGCCTGTACGACGTCCTCGTCCGCCTGGTCCCCGGCCCCGTCGAACGCCTCAACCGTGCCGTCGCCGTGGCCATGGTGTCCGGCCCGCGCGTGGGACTGGCCGAACTGGAGCGGGTGGAGGGCGCGTTGGGCCACCGCCGGGACGCGGTCCGCGGCCACCTCCTGGAGCGGGCCGGCGAGCACGCCGCCGCCCGCGCAGCCTACGAATCCGCGGCGGACCAGACCCTGAGCCTGCCGGAACAGCGCTATCTGCAGGCGCGGGCGGCACGGCTGAGGGGCTGACGTCCCCCCATGACGTCAACTGGGGGAGGGCGCCGCCGGCCGCGGCAGGCCGCCCGTTTCCGGATCGCGTCCCGTCAGGCAGTACGTGCCGCCGGCCGGGTCCCGCATCACCGTCCAGTGCCGGCCGCGGGAGACGAACTCCGCGCCCAGGCGCTCGTGCTCGGCCCGGGTCGCTTCGATGTCGGCGCAGGCGAGGTCCAGGTGGGCCGAGGCGGGGCGTTCCTCGCCGAGGCGCTGGAGGAGGATGCGGACCGGCAGCGCGGCGGGCGGCTTGAGCACGTGGAACTCGGGGAGCGAGCCGGCCAGCGACTCCCAGTCGGGCAGCAGCGCGCTCCAGAACGCGACTTCGGTGTCGTAGGACGAAGGGCGGATGTCGAGGCAGACCTGGTCGAGGCGGCTGCCACGCACCACTGGCGGCCGTACCGACTCCTCGTGCCAGCGCACCGCACAGAACAGCTGCCCGCCGGGCGAGCGCAGGACGACGAGCCCCTCGTACTCGCCGAGGGTCTCAGCGCCGAGGCGGATCGCGGACTTCGCGAAGTGCTGGACGTCGTCGACGCAGAAGTCCGGATGAGCCCCGCCTTCCCCGGCCGCGACCCCCTGCACCTTCACGCAGGCGTCGGCACCGTCCGGCACCAGTGTCGTGAACTCGCCCCGTTCACCCCGGATTTCGGACAACCCGGTGTCCGTGACGGCCGTCCAGAACGCGCACGCCCGGTCGAAGTGCTCGGCGGGCCGGTCGATGAAGACGTACGTCCAGCGGATGCTCATGGAGGCGATGGTAGGCGGGCCCGGTGGACCGCACGGGTTTCGTGACGTACACCACGATCGGCGCGCCAGGTCCGCACAAAGGCCGCCCCCGGTCCGCTCGGGCGCCATGCTCGGCGTCCCGCGGGCCGGGTGCGGCCCTGTGGGCTCTGCAATCAAAGATGTCGCAGGTCAAAGGCAGATGAAGGAGGCGACCCGAGGTCAGGCCTTCTTGGTCTCCCAGAAGATCTTGTCGATCTCGGCGATGAGCTCGAGAGCCTTCTCGCCCGTCTTCGGGTCCGTAGAGGCCTTCGCGGCCGAAAGGGCCTTCAGGGTGTCGTTGACCAGCTGGTGCAGCTGGGGGTACTTCTCGAAGTGCGGGGGCTTGAAGTAGTCGCTCCAGAGCACCGAGACATGGTGCTTCGCGAGCTCGGCACGCTGCTCCTTGATAACGGTGGCACGCGCCTGGAAGTGCGGGTCGTCGTTGGCGGCCATCTTCTCCTGGACGGCCTTCACCGACTCCGCCTCGATGCGGGCCTGGGCCGGGTCGTACACACCGCAGGGCAGGTCGCAGTGTGCGCTGACCTTGACCTTGGGGGCAAACAGGCGGGAAAGCATGGAGCATTCCTTCCTCGTGATCGTCTTCTCAGGTGGGACATTACTCCCTGGGAGACGGGTTTTCTCGAGTGCCCCCATGGGCTTAGGACAAAAGTCCGGGGTCAGACTGAGACTGGTGGAGGAAGAACCGGGGAGGTGCCGGGTGATGCCGGAGCTGTCGCAGGAGACCGAACGGGGGAGGGCACTCCAGCCCTTCGGATGGGTCGAGGTGACCGGACCGTCCATGGTGCCCACGCTGTACCACGGCGACTGGCTCGTGGTGCGGCACGGGGGCCGGATCAGGCCCGGTGACGTCGTCGTCCTGCGCCACCCCTTCCAGCAGGACCTGCTCGTGGTCAAGCGCGCCGCCGAACGTCGCGACGGCGGCTGGTGGGTGCTCGGGGACAACGCCTACGCCGGAGGCGACAGCACCGACTACGGGACCGTGCCCGACGACCTGATCCTCGGCAAGGTCCGCTTCCGCTTCCGGCCGCTCAAGCCGGATCAGCGCTCGCCGTTCGCCGCGCTGCGCTGGGCGCTGTCGGCCGCCAGGCTCGTCCTGCCCGACCGGTCGGCCTCCAGGCGCTTGCGGGCCCGGTAGGCGGCCACGTTGGCGCGGGTCGCGCAGCGGTCGGAGCAGTAGCGCCGGGAGCGGTTGGTCGAGGTGTCCAGGTAGGCGTTGCGGCAGGGCGGGGCCTCGCACAGGCCGAGGCGGTCGACGCCGTACTCGGTCAGATGGAACGCCAGGCCCATCGCCGCGATGGCCGCGTAGCCCGCGGTCGCGTTCGACGGGTGGTCGGCCAGGTGCATGTGCCACAGGGGACGGCCGTCCTCGTCGCGGTGGTCGTGGCCGGAGATCTGCGGGCTCACCGGGAACTCCAGGAGCAGCGAGTTCAGCAGGTCCACGGCGAGTGTCTCGTCGCCCTTGTCCGCCGCCTCGAAGACAGCGCGCAGCCGTGCCCGCACCGAACGGAACCGGGTCACGTCCGCGTCGGTCGTGCGGCGGGCCGCCGACGAGTTGGCACCGAAGAGGCCGCGGACGGCCTCGACCGAGGTCAGCGAGTCCTTGCCCCGGGCCGGTTCCTCGCTGTTGACGAGACGGACGGCGTAATCCGAGTAATAGGCCAGTTCCACTTGTAGTCCTTACGGGGGCGCTCTATGGTCGTGGTGCGGTCGGGTAACAGCCGGTCGTGTATCCAGGGTATTACGTGACGTACGCGGTGGAGGACATCGATGACGGACACCGACACCACGACCACCGGCACCGACTGGCAGGCCTGGCAGGAGAGCTGGGACCGCCAGCAGGAGTGGTACATGCCCGACCGGGAGGACCGCTTCCGGATCATGCTCGGCATGGTGGAGGCCTTCGCCGGACCCGAGCCGCGCGTCCTCGACCTCGCCTGCGGCACCGGCAGCATCACCGCCCGGCTGCTCGCCCGCTTCCCGAACGCCGTCAGCACCGGAATCGACCTCGACCCCGCCCTGCTCACCATCGCCCGCGGCACCTTCGCCGGCGACGAACGCGTCACCTTCGTCGAGGCCGACCTCAAGCACCCGGACTGGCCCACACGGCTGCCGTACGACACATACGACGCGGTCCTCACCGCCACGGCCCTCCACTGGCTGCGCACCGACCCCCTGGAGGCCCTCTACGGCCGGATCGCGGAACTCGTCCGCTACGGCGGTGTCTTCATGAACGCCGACCACATGATCGACGACACCACGCCCCGGATCAACGCGACCGAGGCCACCCACACGCGCACCCGCATGAATCAGGCCATGCGGAACGGCGCCCTCGACTGGGCCGAATGGTGGGCGCTGGCGGCCAAGGACCCGGTCCTCGCCGAGCCGACCGCCCGCCGCTTCGAGATCTACGGCGCCCACGCCGACGGCGAGATGCCCTCCGCCGCCTGGCACGCGCGCGTGCTGCGCGACAAGGGGTTCGGGGAGGCGCGGCCGGTGTGGTGCTCGCCGTCGGACACGTTGCTGCTTGCGCTCAAGTGAGGCCGGCCGTGGCGTGCGAAAGGGGCGGTACGGGATCCCGTACCGCCCCTTTCGCGTCGTACCGTCAGAGCACCTTCGACAGGAACGACCTGGTGCGCTCGTGCTGAGGGTTCGTCAGGACTTCGCGCGGATGGCCCGATTCGACCACCACGCCGTCGTCCATGAACACCAGCGAGTCGCCCACCTCGCGGGCAAAGCCCATCTCGTGCGTCACGACGATCATCGTCATGCCCGACTCGGCGAGGTCGCGCATGACGTCCAGCACCTCACCGACGAGCTCCGGGTCGAGCGCCGAGGTCGGCTCGTCGAACAGCATCAGCTTCGGCTCCATCGCCAGCGCGCGGGCGATGGCGACGCGCTGCTGCTGGCCGCCGGAGAGCTGGGCGGGGTAGTGGCCGAACTTGTCGCCCAGACCCACCCGGTCGAGGACCCGACGCGCGCGCTCACGGGCGACGGCCTTGGACTCGCGCTTGACCTGGACCGGCGCCTCCATGACGTTCTCGAGGGCCGTCATGTGCGGGAAGAGGTTGAAGCGCTGGAACACCATGCCGATGTCCCGCCGCTGCGCGGCCACTTCCTTTTCCTTCAGCTCGTACAGCTTGTCGCCGCTCTGCCGGTAGCCGACCAGGCTGCCGTCGACGTAGAGCCGGCCGGCGCTGATCTTCTCCAGGTGGTTGATGCACCGCAGGAAGGTGGACTTGCCGGAACCGGACGGGCCGATCAGGCAGAACACCTCGCGCGGGTTCACCTCCAGGTCGATGCCCTTGAGGATGTGCGCCAGTCCGAAGGACTTGTGCACGCCCTCGGCCTTGACCATCGGGTGGCCGCCGGTGCTCGGGACGCTGTCCTTGATGAGATCGCTCATCGGGCCACCTCCGGGCGGCGGAACGAACCGAACAGACGGAGGTTCTTCCTCAGGCGCTGCAGCGGGGTCGGCGGCAGGCTGCGCGTCGAACCGCGGGCGTAGCGACGCTCGAGGTAGTACTGCCCCACGCTGAAGACGCTGGTCAGGATCAGGTACCAGATCGACGCGACGAAGTACATCTCCACGACCGCGAGCGAGGTGCTGGAGATGTCCTGGGCGCGCTTGATCAGTTCGTTGAACTGCACCGCGTAGGCGAGCGACGAGGTCTTCAGCATGTTGATGAACTCGTTGCCCGACGGCGGCACGATCACGCGCATCGCCTGCGGGAGGACCACCCGCCGCAGGGTCTGCGCGTGGGTCATGCCGAGCGCGTGCGAGGCCTCCGTCTGGCCCTCCTCGACGGACTGGATGCCGGCGCGGACGATCTCGGCCATGTACGCGGCCTCGTTCAGGCCGAGACCCAGCAGCGCCGCCAGGAACGGCGTCATCACCTGGTTCATCTCGTCCTTGTAGAACCCCAGGTTCAGTATGGGGAACACGAGCGCGAGGTTGTACCAGAGGAGGAGCTGGACCAGGACCGGTGTGCCGCGGAAGAACCAGATGTAGAGCCAGGACACCGTGCTGGTGACCGGGTTCGACGACATCCGCATCACCGCGAGGATGACGCCCAGGCCCAGGCCCAGCACCATGGCCAGCACGGAGATGTACAGCGTGTGCCAGACACCGGACAGGATGGTTCCGTCGGTGAGGTAGTCCGGGATGATGTCGTAGTTGATCTTGGCGTTGGAGAACGCGATCCCGATCAGCACCAGGATCGCGATGACCACGGCGCCGGCCACCCAGCGGCCGTAGTGGCGCACCGGGATGGCCTTGATCTGCTCCGGCGGCACCGACGGCGCCGGAGTCTTGTCGACAGTGTCAGTCACGGTGACTGCCCTTCAGTGGTGCGGAGGGGTCAGGAACCGCCGTTGACCTTGGCCTCGGTGACCGCACCGTCCGTGACGTTCCACTTCTCGAGGATCTTCTGGTACTCGCCGTTCTTGATGATGGCGTTCATGGCCGCCAGGAGCGCATCGCGCAGCTGGGTGTTCTCCTTGCTGACGCCGATGCCGTACGGGCCCGCCTCGATCTGCTCGCCGACCACCTCGAAGTCGTTGCCGCCGCCCGAGGTCTTCGCGTTGTACGCCGCGACCGGGAAGTCGTTGAGGTCCGCGACGGACGCGCCCTGCTTGAGGCGGAGCAGCGCCTCCGGGTCGGTGTCGAAGGTCTGCAGCGTGATGGCCTTCTTGCCGTCCTTGGTGCACTTCTCGCTCTGCGCCTTGGCGATGCCCTCGGAGGTGGTGCCCACCTGCAGGGCCACGACCTGGCCGCACAGGTCGTCGAGCGACTTGATGCCCTTCGGGTTGCCCTTCTGGACGAGGATCGAGGTACCGGCGGTGAAGTAGTCGACGAAGTCGATGCCGTTGCCGACCTTCTTGCCGGTGTCGGAGTCGATGCCGTTCTGGCGGTCCTTCGTGTCGCTCATCGCGGACATGATCACGTTGAACCGGTTGGCCTGCAGACCGACGATGAGCTGCGCGAACTTGCCGTTCTGGAAGTCGAACTTCACGCCCAGCTGCTTGCCGAGGGCCTCGGCGATGTCGGGGTCGATACCGACCGCCTTGCCGCCCTCCATGTACTCGACCGGCGGGTAGGCGATGTCGGAGCCCACCTTGATGACGCCGGCCTTCTTGATGTCCGCGGGGAGCTTGTCGGCGAGCGGTGCGGCGGAGGCGGTGGCCTCCGTCGTGCTGCTGTCGCTGCCGTTGTCCGTCTGGTCGCCGCAGCCGGCCAGCAGCAGAGAGCCGGCGACCGCGATCGCACCGACCGCTGCTAGCCGGGAGTGCGCGGCGGTCGTACGACGGGTGGAGCTTGCGGTCATGGTGAGTTCCTCCGGCGGATGGGTGGAGTTGCCGATGGGGCGGGCAGACGCCGATGGGTTCGACGGGCTGCCTTGGGTCGACGAGAACACACGCCTTCGAGTGTCGCGACCTCGTGTGATTACGGCATCTTGCCATTCGGACGGTGCGATTCAGGACGTCGGCTATGTCAAAATCGGATAACGGGCGACCCCCGAACCGCTCAGTCCGGCTCATCGCGACCGGACCATCTGCGGGACTCCGCCCTTCCGGCCGGAAGATCTTCGGTGCATCTCGTGATGCGGTCGGTGATGACTTGGGGCCTTGTGTCCGCTTGAGTCCTTGTCAAGGTTTTGTCCAGCCCTTGTCCATATATTCGACCATGAGTGATCTCACGAGTGATCGAACTGTATGTGACCTTCGCGTTATGGACTCGTCCTCGGTGCCTTCCGTCGGGTAAGAAGGTTCTTTACACCCCTCATCCGGGGCTCAGGGCGCGTGTGCGGCGCGCCCGTCGCGTAGGTGCCCGTGCGTATCACCGACAGGGCCTTACGTGGTGCCCGCCCACCCCTCACCAGGAGTGGCCACCCTCAAACCATGAACACTTAAGGGGTAAACCAAAGTGGCAGCGGAGATCGTCAATCCTCGCAGCGACAGCAATACGGACCAGGACGGCGGGGCCGAGCCCCTCGATTCCTTCGATCCGGCGTTCGCGCTGCACCGTGGCGGCAAGATGGCCGTGCAGGCCACCGTGCCGGTCCGCGACAAGGACGACCTGTCCCTCGCATACACACCCGGCGTCGCGCGCGTGTGCACCGCGATCGCGGAGCAGCCGGAACTCGTCCACGACTACACGTGGAAGTCGTCCGTCGTCGCCGTGGTGACCGACGGCACGGCCGTCCTCGGCCTCGGGGACATCGGCCCCGAGGCCTCCCTTCCGGTGATGGAGGGGAAGGCGATTCTGTTCAAGCAGTTCGGCGGTGTGGACGCCGTGCCCATCGCCCTGGACTGCACCGGTGTCGACGAGATCGTCGAGACCGTGGTCCGGCTCGCTCCCTCGTTCGGCGGTGTGAACCTCGAGGACATCTCGGCGCCGCGGTGCTTCGAGATCGAGCGGAAGCTGCAGGAGCGGCTGGACATCCCGGTCTTCCACGACGACCAGCACGGTACGGCCGTCGTGACGCTGGCCGCGCTGCGGAACGCCGCGCGGCTGAGCGGGCGGGAGATCGGACAGCTGCGGGCCGTCATCTCGGGCGCCGGCGCGGCCGGTGTCGCCATCGCGAAGATGCTGGTCGGGGCCGGTATCGGAGACGTCGCGGTCGCCGACCGCAAGGGCGTCGTCTCCGCCGACCGCGAGGACCTCACCTCGGTCAAGCGGGAACTGGCCGGCTTCACCAACAAGGCGGGCATCAGCGGATCCCTCGAGGACGCGCTCGCCGGAGCCGACGTCTTCATCGGCGTCTCCGGCGGTACGGTGCCGGAGGCTGCCGTGGCCTCGATGGCGGAGGGCGCGTTCGTCTTCGCCATGGCCAACCCGAACCCCGAGATCCACCCCGATGTCGCCCACAAGTACGCGGCGGTGGTCGCCACCGGGCGCTCGGACTTCCCGAACCAGATCAACAACGTGCTGGCGTTCCCCGGGATCTTCGCGGGGGCGCTGCAGGTGCGGGCCTCACGGATCACGGAGGGGATGAAGATCGCGGCGGCGGAGGCGCTGGCTGCGGTCGTCGGTGACGACCTCGCTCCCGACTATGTGATTCCTTCGCCGTTCGACGAGCGGGTGGCGCCGGCCGTTACGGCGGCGGTCGCTGCGGCGGCTCGGGCGGAGGGTGTCGCTCGCCGCTGAGGGTTCAGCTGCGTTGAGCTGTGCTGAGCTGAATGGCCCCGTCCGTTTGGGCGGGGCCATTTCTTTGCCCGCCCACCCGTCCGTTCGGGTGGTTCGCAAGCCGCCGTCCCCGGGGGCTGCCGCCCCCGGACCCCTGCTTCGGCCCTGAACGGGCCTCGTCCTCAAACGCCGGACGGGCTGGATGATGCGGACCGGCGCTCAACCGTTCCGATCCGTCCTCGCAGGCCGCAGGCGCTCGCGCAAGAGGGCATGTCTCACAGGCCCCCCTGGTTTCGCCAACCCGGCCCGGACCCTATCGTCGGCTTCATGTTCGCCGTCTACGCCGCCCGAATCGACCGCGACCAGCCGCTTTCCGGTCTGGAGTTGGGGGAGCGCCCGGCCCCCGAGGCCCGTCCCGGCTGGAGCACCGTCAATGTCAGGGCCGCCTCCCTCAACCATCACGACCTCTGGTCCCTCCGTGGCGTCGGCCTCGCGGAGGACAAGCTGCCGATGATCCTCGGCTGCGACGCCGCCGGTGTCGCCGAGGACGGCAACGAGGTCGTCCTGCACTCCGTGATCGGCCAGACCGGCCATGGCGTCGGCCCCCGGGAGCCGCGTTCCATCCTCACCGAGCGCTACCAGGGCACCTTCGCCGAACAGGTCGCCGTGCCGACGTGGAACGTCCTGCCCAAGCCCAAGGAGCTCTCCTTCGAGGAGGCCGCCTGTCTGCCCACGGCCTGGCTGACCGCGTACCGCATGCTCTTCACCAATGCCGGTGTACGGCCCGGCGACTCCGTCCTCGTGCAGGGTGCGGGCGGCGGTGTCGCCACGGCCGCGATCGTGCTCGGCAAGGCCGCGGGGCTGCGCGTCTTCGCGACCAGCCGGGACGAGGCCAAGCGGAAGCGAGCCGTGGAGCTGGGCGCCGTGGAGGCGCTGGAGTCGGGCGCGCGGCTGCCGCAGCGCGTGGACGCCGTCATCGAGACCGTGGGCGCCGCCACGTGGTCGCACTCCGTGAAGTCCCTGCGGCCCGGCGGCACGCTCGTCATCTCGGGTGCGACCAGTGGTGACCGGCCCTCGCATGCCGAGCTGACCCGCATCTTCTTCCTCGAACTCAAGGTCGTCGGCTCCACGATGGGGACCAAGGAGGAACTGGAGGACCTGCTGTCGTTCTGTGCAGCCACCGGCGTACGGCCCGTCATCGACGAGGTGCTCCCGCTGGACCGGGCCCGCGAGGGCTTCGAACGGCTGGAGTCGGGCGACCAGTTCGGCAAGATCGTCCTGACTCATTCCTGACGGTTGCTCTGTTCGGTTGGCGGGTCCGGGTTTCCGGGCCCGCCTTTTGTGTGCCCGGGGCGGGCGGACCGCGTCGACGGCTACGTCAACTTTGGTTGACATGCCGGCCGTGTCAACGTAAGTTGACGGCATGACCGAAGCAACGGATCTCGCCGAGCGCGCGGGCGACCGCGATCCGCGGGTCGGACTGCGCGCCGTCGCCGCACTGCGGAGGCTGCTGGAGCAGCTGGAGGCGGTGCAGGTGCGCAGCGCGCGCAATCAGGGCTGGTCGTGGCAGGAGATCGCCGCCGAACTCGGCGTCAGCAGGCAGGCCGTGCACAAGAAGTACGGGAGGCAGTGATGTTCGAACGGTTCACCAGGGACGCTCGTGACGTGGTGCGAGGCGCGGTCGAGCACTGCGAACGCTTGGGCGCGCAGTCCGTGGACGCCGAGCACCTGCTGCTCGCCCTGCTCGACCGGGAGGCGAGCCGGGGCTCCTTCGCGCTGGCCGCGCTCGGGCTGGGCGAGCGCAAGGAGTCGGTACGGCGGGCGCTGGACGAGGCGCGCCGACGCGCGGGGCTGTCCCGGGCGGAGGCCGAGGCCCTCGCGGGACTGGGGATCGACGTCACCGAGATCGTCTCCCGCGTCGAGGAGGTTCACGGCGTGGGCGCGATGTCCGGTGACCGGAAGGACAAGGGCTGGTGGTCGGGTCGCCGCAACTTCAGCCGAGGCGCCAAGGACGCCCTCGAACAGGCGCTGCGCACCGCGGTGGCCCGCCGTGACAGTCACATCGGCGACGAACACCTCCTCCTCGCCCTCACCGTCCGCCCGGGCGTGCCCGCCGAGGTCCTCGCCGATCACGGGGTGACCTTCGAGACGCTGACGCGCGTGCTGTACGGCGAGGGAGAGGCGAAGGCGGGCTGAGGGCCCGCCTCCTTCCGGCGCCGGGTGTCACGCCTTCGGTGCGCGCAGTATCGCGCCGATGTGGGCCGCCGCCGTCGACAGGTGGCGGCGGGCGTCACGGAGTTGGTCGGTGGTGACTCCGTGATCGCGGGCCGCGTCGCGGATGTCGTCGCGGAAACGGTCGAGGAGGCGGTCCAGGTCGCGGGCGGGGTCGCCGGTGGGGTCCTCGTGGGCCCAGGCCGGCTCGTATTCCGCCGGGAAATCCTCGGGGGACGGCGTGTACTCGGGCTCCGGCGCGGACTTTCCGCCGGGAGCCGTCCGGCCGAACCCGAGGTCCTTGCCGAACTCCTTCCCGTAGTCCTTCCCGAACTCGCCGAACTCCTTGGCCAGTTCGGTCAGGCCCTCCCGCAGCCCGGTGGGCCAGTCGCCGCGCGCGAAATGGTCCTGCACCTGCTCCTGGACCCGCCGCGCGATGCGCTGCACCTCTTCCTGGGCCTGCGCCCGGGCCCGCTCCTGCGCCTCCTTGGCCTGGTGCCGGGCCCGCTGGGCCTCCTCGCGGGCCCTGCGGCTCTCGTCCTTGGCCCGCCGCGCCTGCTCCTTCCACTCCTGTTTGACGCGCCGCATCTCCTCCTTCGCGGCGCGCCAGGCCTCCTTGTCGCCGTAGTCCGTGAAGTCCCCGAAGGGGCCGCCGTGTTCGCCTGCGGCGGTCTTCGAGCCCGAACGTGCCTCGGAGGCCGCTGCCCGCATCTCGCGCCGCAGGTCGCCCGCCGCGCCGCGTACGTCGGCCCGGATCTCGGCGGCCAGCTCCGCCACCGACTCCAAAATCTCCAGTTCCAGGTCGGCCAGCTCGTCGCTGCGGTCGGCCAGTTCGGCACGGCCCGCGTCGGTGATGGCGTACACCTTGCGGCCGCCCTCGGTGGTGTGGGTGACCAGGCCCTCGGCCTCCAGCTTGGCCAGTCGCGGGTACACGGTGCCCGCCGACGGCGCGTACAGCCCCTGGAAGCGTTCCTCCAGGAGGCGGATCACCTCGTAGCCGTGGCGCGGGGCCTCGTCCAGCAGCTTCAGCAGGTAGAGGCGGAGGCGGCCGTGGGCGAAGACGGGAGGCATGTCAGAGCACCTTCTTGTCGGTCGTGCCGTCGGCCGGGGTGCTGGTCGGGGTCGACTTCGAGCCCTCGCCCCGGCCGGAAACGGAATTGTCCCCCGAGTCGGACTGTGCTCCCTGCGCCGGGCCGGCGGGGGAGGCGCCCTGCGTGTCCTCGGTCGCTGGGGCTGCGCTTTTCGGCTGCCTGTCCTCGGTCGCCGGGCCCATGTCGTCCGGGTGCACGTCGTCCGACTCCACGTCCCACGGTTCGTCCTCCGCCGGTGGGCGGCGCAGCAGGGCGATCGAGCCCGAGACCGTCGTCGCCTTCAGGCGGCCGTTGCCCGCGCCCAGTCGGCCGGTGATCCGCTTGGCGCCCCACTGGCCGCTGACCCGGAGGTCCTCGAAGGCGTTGGAGACCGTGCCGCTCGCGGTGTTCGCCTCCACCTGCGTGTCCGCCGGGTGGGGCAGCCGTATGGCGATCTCGCCGGAGACGCTGGTCAGGGTGATGTCGGTGGGGCGGCTCGTCGGGTCGACGTCGACGATCATCGAGCCGCTCACCGAGTCGGCCTTCACGGAGGAACCCGCGCCCTCGACCACGGTCAGATCGCCGGAGACGGAGTTGAACCGCAGGTCCCCGGTGAGGGCCTGGGCCTCCACGCTGCCCGAGACGGTGTCCGCGCGCACCGGTCCGCTGAGCGCCACCAGAGTCGTGTCGCCGGAGACGCCCTTCACCTCCGCGTGGCCGTCGATCCCGGAGACCACCGCCGCGGCGCTGACCACGCCGACCTCGACGCGGGTGCGTGTCGGAACGGCGAGGGAGACGACGGCGCTGCGCCGCCAGCCCTTGCGGTCGAGCCACTTGAGGAAGCCCTTCCAGGGCAGGTCCTCGTACGCCACCGTGAGCGTGCCGTCCTGCTGGGTCACCACCAGGGGTGGGCCGTCGATCCGGGAGACCTCCAGACGGGCGGAACCCTCTTCCGTGCCCACGACGTTCACCGTTCCGTTGACGATGCGTACGTGAAGCTCGCTCACGGGCTCGTCGAACGTGAGCTTCTTCGGCTCTGCGACGGACCACTCGGACATGATGCGGACCTCCTCGCCCAGGGGCGGAAACGAACACCGAACACAAACGGGCACCGGACACACGCGACGAGCCATCGCGCCATATCGCGTCTTCCGTAATTCACGATATATCGCGGCCGTGGGAAGTCAAGCATTCCCTCCGGTGATCACCGATCGGGAGCGGTCGGCGCGCTGTGTCACGCCACCGGCGCACGGCCCGCGCCGGTGCGCCGCCTCGGAACGGCGCCGCGCCCCTCGCCAAGCCCGTCCCCGCCCCCGTTCGGGCCCTGTTACATAGGCTGTCGGCAGAAGCAACGCACGTACGGACGAACGCACGCAGGAGAGCCTCATGTACTTCACCGACCGCGGCATCGAGGAGCTGGAGAAGCGGCGCGGCGAGGAGGAGATCACCTTCGAGTGGCTCGCCGAGCAGCTGCGGACGTTCGTGGACCTGAACCCGGACTTCGAGGTGCCGGTCGAGCGGCTGGCGACCTGGCTCGCGCGGCTGGACGACGAGGACGACGAGTGACCGGGAAGGGTCGACGAATCTGACGGAGTAGGGCAGAACCCCCTCACCAGGCGGTCGTTACCGGTCGTCACTGATCGTTGCCCCTCGCACTCGTCCGCATCCGGAGTTAGCCTTCTCCTCCCATTGCGGTACGAGTTCTTCCGCGGAC
This sequence comes from Streptomyces sp. HUAS ZL42, assembly GCF_040782645.1. Lineage (GTDB taxonomy): Bacteria > Actinomycetota > Actinomycetes > Streptomycetales > Streptomycetaceae > Streptomyces. The sequence continues at coordinate 3,536,864 of NZ_CP160403.1, read as the reverse complement.
GCGGGGAACCGGAGGCGAACGGACGGGGGCGCCGTGGGCGGAGGGGTCGAAAGGGTACGGCTCGACGACGGGACCGTCGTATGGGCCAGAATCGGCGCGGCCGACGAGGCCGCGCTGGAGCGGGACGGCTACCGGGACACGGGCGCGGGGGACCAGGTCCTCGGCATGGCGGGGGGTCTCGCCGGCACGGTCGGCGGCGTCGTGCGCTCCCTGCGCGCCGGGCTGGACACGACGGCACCGGTCGAGGTCTCCGTCAGCTTCGGCATCGAACTGTCGGTGCAGGCGGGCAGGATCGTGAGCGCCATCGCGGGAGCCGGCGGACAGGCCTCCCTCTCGGTGTCCCTGACCTGGACCGAACCTGTGAGCGAAGGTGACGGGACGGTCCCCGGGCCGCGAGCCGGCGGCGGCACGGCGACCGGATCCTCGGCCTCCGGCGCCGTATGAGCCCCCTGGAAGACGTGGTGCGCCCCTCGCTGGCGCGCATCGAGGCGCCGGGCGGCGGGTATGCACCGGACCGTGACGGGTACTGGGGATCGGGCTTCTACATAGCGCCGGGCTGGCTGCTGACCTGCGCTCACGTGGTGGGAAAGGGGGGAGCTGCCGTGTTGCGAGGAGAGAGCGCCGTAGGTGTCACCTGGCAGGGCGGCACCACCACCGGCCAGGTGATCCTCGCCAAGCCCCGGCCCCAGGCGGCGGACGCGTTCGACGACCGCTGGAAGTTACCGGACATCGCGCTCGTCCGGGTCCGGGACGCCGACGACGCGCGGTGCGTGTGGCTGAGCGACCGGGCCCCGAGCGTCCCCGCCCCGGTCGGCCTGCACGGCTGGTCGCGGCAGACCGGCGACGTCGGCATACGGCAGAGCATCGGCCAGGCCAACGGCAGGGACGGCAGCGCGCTGGTCATCACCGAGAGCCTGCCGGTCGACGGGCTGTCCGGTGGGCCCGTGGTCGACCTGCGGTACGGCGCCGTCATCGGGATGAACAAGGGGCGCGGGCGGGACGAGGGGGCCGCCGTGCCGATCACCGCACTGCGCGAGCTGTTCGACCTGCGGGACGGCGACGTCATGCACACGGTGCTGCGCGAGCACGACCTGCATCACTTCCGGCTCCTCACCGATGCGCCCGGGGACGACACCTGGGCCACCGTCCAGGAGGAGCTGCCGGGCCGTGAGGCCTCCGGGATCAGCCCCGAACTGCGCGTCCACCTCTACGGCCACCTCGCGCACCTTCCGCCGCCCGTCCGGTCGGGCGATGTCACGCACCTCGTCCACGAGGTCAGGTCCCTGGTCTCGGGCCGTAAGTACAGCTCGCCGATCCTCTTCGAGCCGCGTACCTGGCGCGAGGGCGCGGGGCTGCTGCACGGCCTGCGCGACCGCAACCGCATGACCGGTGGATCCCTGGTCGACCTCGACGCCGTCCTGCTGTACGCGGCGAAGGTGGCCCAGCACTGCATCCGGCACCGCGCGACCGAGGTGGACCGGGAGCGGCTGCGGGCGTTCGCGGCGTGGATCACCGAGCAGGCGGCCCGGCACGCCTACTGGGCGGTGCGCGAGGTCGTCGACGCCCTCATCTCCGGCCTGTTCGGCGCCGGGCCGCTGACCCTGGCGAAGTCGCGGGCCCGGGTGCGCACCGACGTCCTCGTCAAGGTCGGCGACCGTCTCTACGGCGACCTCTATCCGTGGAGCGTCCAGCTCCTGTACGACGGCCGGGACGTCACCCCCGTCGACGGCGACGACCGCGGTGTACCCGCGGACCAGCTGTCCGAGACCCTGCGGGAGCCGCTGGCCAGGGCCCTGAGCCAGGGCGACCACGGGGAACACCTCGCAGCCGTCGAGGTCTTCCTCCCACGCCGGCTGTTCGACCTGCCGGTCGACGACTGGCAGCTCGCCCCCGACGGCAGCGACGGCAGCGACGGCAGCGACGGCAGCGACGGCAGCGACGGCAGCGACGGAGCCGACGGCACCGACGACTTCGAGGACGACGACTTCTTCGACGAGCGGTCGATGCCGCTCGGCCGGCGCCGGACCGTCGTGATCCGCGACCTCAGACGCGCCACCGAGCCGCCCTCCCCCGAGTGGCGCACGCGCTGGAACCGCATGGTGCGCGGACCGCTCGCCCATCGGCCGCTGCGCGGCGAGGCTCCGGCCGACGGCCACACGGCCGGGGGCCGCGGGGAGGGGAAATGGGCCGTCTTCGCCCGGCTGCTCGCCATGGAGGACGGGAGCGTCCCCGTCTTCTGCGGGCCTGTCGGCAGCGGTGACGGCAAGGTGGCCATGGCGGCCGCGCTCATGGCCGGCCACTCCGTGGTGCTCTGGCGCCGGGACGGTCACGACCACGACCAGTGCCGCGCGTTCCACGAGCAGGCCTCCCGCCTGCTGGAACACGCCGGGCGCCCGGACGGTATGCACGCCCCGGTGCGCGAACTGCGCATCAGGTCCGCCGATCCCGACACGGCCCGGGCTCAAGGACTCGAGGGCAGGATCGCCGTCATGCTGGACCCGCCGGACCGCCCTCCCTACGGAACGGAGGCCGTGCAACCACCTCCTCTCATCGCCCCGGACTCCTGAATCCCTGTCAACTCACACGTTTCGCAAGGGCGTTCGCCGACCAGAATCGGCATCGGGCGCTCTGAAACCCAGGCAGGCGCGGTAACGTCGTACGTCGAACGGCCGGGCCCGCTGCATGATCACCAGAGCCGGGAGGAGCCATGGTGAACGACTGGCGGATCTACCGCGGAGTGGGTCAGCCGCACGACGGTGTACGGGGGCTGCCCGCGCCGCCTCCCTGGCGCGACTTCGCGTCGGCGCAGGAGCGTCCGGAGTCCGGCCCGGAGGACCCAAGCAGCGCCCGCCGGCTCGGCGTCCGCCGCCGTCTCGTGGAGAACTACGCGCCCAGGCCCGCCGAGGTCGACGCCGTCAACGCCGCCCTCTATCTGCGCCGCCCCCTCCTCGTCACCGGCAACCCGGGCACCGGCAAGTCCACCCTCGCCTACGCGGTCGCCCATGAGCTGGGCCTGGGCCGGGTGCTGCGCTGGCCGATCGTCAGCCGGAGCACACTGCAGGACGGCCTGTACCGCTACGACGCCATCGGCCGCCTCCAGGACGTCCAGCTCGAGCGGGCCCAGGGAGCCGCCGGGACCGCGGCCGCCGCGTCGGGCATCGGGTCGTACATCCGCCTCGGCCCCCTCGGCACCGCGCTGCTGCCGTCGGAGCTGCCGCGCGTACTGCTCATCGACGAACTCGACAAGAGCGACATCGACCTGCCCAACGACCTGCTGAACACGCTCGAGGAGGGCGAGTTCGCCCTTCCCGAACTGGAGCGGCTGGCGGACCGCGAACCGGCCGTGGAGGTACTCACCCACGACGGGGAACGGGTGGCCGTGCACGGCGGCCGCGTCGCCTGCACCACCTTCCCGGTGATCGTCCTGACCTCCAACGGGGAACGGGACTTCCCGGCCCCGCTGCTCAGGCGCTGTGTCCAGCTCGAACTGGAGCCGCCCGGCGAGGACCAGCTCACCGCCATGGTCGCGGCGCACCTCGGCGAGGAGAGCGTGGTCTCCGGACGCGATCTGATCACCCGCTTCCTGGACCGCGAGCCCGGCGAGGTCGTGGCCGCCGACCAGCTGCTCAACGCCCTCTTCCTCACCCAGCACGCCCCGCACGCGGAACGCCTCACCCGGGAGCGGATCGCGGACATGCTCATGCAGCCGCTCGACCGTACGAGGTGATGGCCGGATGCGTGGGATGCGTCTGGACGAGCTGATCGGCAGGCTGCGCCGCGGCGGCCTGGACCTCACCGCCGAGCAGGTGGCGGACGCGATCTGGCTGGCCCGGCGACTCGGCGACGCGCTACCCCGTGACGCACCCGGCCGGCCCGGATCCGTCCCGTCCACCGAGCCCGCCGCCGGGACGGACCAGTTACCGGGCACCCCGGCCGACCAGCGCACGTCCGACGGGCGGCAGTCCGGCGACCGGGAGGCGCCCTCAGCCGCCGTACCCCTGCACGCCTCGGCGGCCGGCGCCCCCGGCGCGGCGGCCCTCGACGGCGCCCGCTCCGGCTCCTTCCCGGTGCGCGCCCCCGCCGCCACCGCTCTGCCGGGCCTGCTCGGCCTGGAGAAGGCGTTACGGGCGCTGGGCCGCTACCGGGTCGCCGCCAGCACCCCCCAGGACGAGCAGATCGACGAGGAAGCCACCGCCGAACACGCCGCGGCGAGCGGACTCCTCCTTCCCGTCGCACGTTACGGTCCCCGCCACCGCTGCGACGTCCAGCTGCTGATGGACACCGGCCCCGCCATGGCCGTATGGGCGCAGATGGTCGAGGAACTGCGGCAGGCCTGCCAGCAGTCGGGCGCCTTCGCCTCCGTACGCGTCCACCACCTGTACTCCGACGGCTCCGGCGCGCCCCTCGTCGGTACGACCGCCGGACCCGGCCGGCACACCCGGCTGCGCTCCGCCGACGAACTGCACGATCCGACCGGCCGCCGTCTCACCCTCGTGATCAGCGACTGCGTGGGACCCCTGTGGCAGAACGGCACCGCACAGCGGCTCCTGCACCAGTGGCCGCGCACCTCGCCGCTGGCCGTGGTCCAGCCGTTGCCGCCCCGACTGTGGCGTCGCACCGCCCTGCCCGCCGAACCCGGCCTGCTCGTGCGGCCGGCGGAACTCGGCGGCCATGTGACCTTTCGGCCCGACGAGGAGCCCTGGGACGAACCGGCCGCCGACGCCCGGCCCGTGCCGGTGCTCCAGCCGAGCCCCGAGGCCTTCGAGGCATGGGCGCGTCTGCTGGCCGGCACCGGACCCACCAGCGAACGGGCCTGGGCGGCCTGGACCACTCGCGGCACCGCACCGCTGCCCGCCGCGCACACCCCGCGCAGTGACGAAGAACTCCTGCGCGCCTTCCGGGCCGGCGCCTCGCCCGGCGCGCTCCGCCTCGCCGTGTACCTCGCCGCCGCACCGCTGACCCTGCCGGTCATGCAGCTCGTCCAGCGGGCCATGCTCCCGGACACCGGCCCCATGGAACTGGCCGAAGTGCTCCTGGGCGGGCTGCTCAGACAGCTCCCCGGCAGCGAGGACCAGCCCTGCTTCACCTACCCCGGCCGGTTGCAGGACCTGCTCCTCGGTTCCCTCGACCAGGACACGGCGGGACTGGTCCTCAAGCACTGCTCCGCCTACGTCGAACGCCACTTCGGCAAGGGAACCCGCAACTTCGCCGCGCTCGCCGCCGCCCGCCTCGCCGACCGCGACCCGGCCGCGGGCGGCGGACCGGTCCTCGACGGCGACGGGCCGCGGGACGCCGAAGGCGGCGTCGAAGCCGAACTGTTCGCCCGTATCCCCGCCCGTGTCCTGCGCTTCTACCTGCCCGACCTGGTGACTCCGGAGCCTCTCGCGGAGGGCGAGCGACTCCTCGGCCAGTGGCAGACGCTGGCCGACCCCGAGGTGCTGCACCGGGCGCGGGAACAGGCCGAGGCCGCGGTCAGTACTCCGGCACCGACCGAGGACGACGGCATACGGGCCCACCTCCTGCTGGGCCGGGTCCTGCACGCCGAGTCCGGCACGGCGGCGGCACGCGCCGCGGGCCGTCGTACGGAGCTGCTGCGCGCCGCCGTGGAGGAACTCGCGGTGGCGCATCGAGGGGCGCCCGAGGACAGCGCGGAGCGGGCCGAGGCGGCACTCGAACTCGCCGCCTGCCGCCATGAGTTGTGGCGCCTGACCAGGGAGGCCGAGCAGCTGTCGGCCGCGCTCGAGGTGCTGGCGGAGGACGCGGACCCGTGGGCCGGCATGGCCCGGCGGACCCGGGCGGCGGACGACCCCACCGACCCTCTCGACCCCCGGGACGTCACGGCCCACCGCTCCCGCCTCCTGCGCCGCGGCCGTCTGCTGCTGGACCTCGACCGCCCCGGCCAAGCTGTGCCCGAACTGAGTGAGGCGTGTGCCCTGTTGGACGCCGGGCACGCACCCGACGTGGTACGCAGTCCGGCCCTGCTCGACCTGGCCCGCGCGCTGCGCGGCTCCGGCGCCGAGGACGCCGAGACGCGCGACGCCCTCCTGCGGGCGGAACGGGCGGCCGGTGACGATCCGGCGCTGCGGCTGCCCTGCCTGGCCGCCCGGGCCGCGTACCACGACGCGGTGGGGGAGGCCCGGGAGGCCGACGAGGCGTACGAGACGGCCGTGATGCTCGCGCCGCCCGACAGTCCGCGGCGCTGCGAACTCCTCACCGCCTGGGGCGAGTCACTGCTGCGGCGCGCCTCGGCCGGGGACGGGACGGGGCTCGTCGACCGCGCCGAGAACGTCCTGCGCGAGGCGCTGAAGTCGCTGCCCGCGCGGTCCTCCCAGCGGGGGCGGCTGCAGGGCCTGGTCGGCAGCGCGCTCGCCCAGCGCTTCCGCCATCTGGGCTTCCTGCCGGACCTGTTCGAGAGCCGGCACCTGCTCGGCCAGGCGGTCCGGGCGGCCGCGGACGCGGCAGTGCGGGCCGAGGCGTGGCTGCAGCTGGGGCGGGTGCGGCTGGAGGGCTGGTACCGCGCCGGGGCGCCTGTGCTGGTGGAGGCGCTGCAGGCCTACGAGAACGCCGAACGCGAGGCCCGCGCGGCCCACGGCACCGATCCGGGCTCGGTCACCGCCGCACGGGCACGGCACGGGTGCGGGGCGGTGCTGGTGCTCATGGGGCGGCCCGGGGCTGGGCGGGCCGCCTATCGGGCGGCCCGGGATCAGTGGCAGCGGCTGGTGGGCGCGCTGCGGGAAGTGGAGTGGGGAGATGTGGAGTTGACCCGGCGGGCCGAGGAGGAGTCCGCCGAGGCGCCGAGACCGCAGGATGCCACTCGGGGGATGCCCGAGGAGGAGTGGCTGCGGGTGGCGCCGCCCTGGTATCCCTGGGCGCAGGAGTGGACCAACCGGACTGAGCTTGACCGGAGTTGATCCGGTAGGGGTTTCTGCTTCCGGCCCCTCGGGAAGAACTGGGCAGCCGCTGCGGCCGTGCGGGGCGGGCGCGGGCAGGGAGGAGTCGAGGGTGGCGGAGCGGAGGAAATGGGCGGACGGGCCCGGCGAAGATGCCGGGCGGACCGCGCCCCTGCCCGACCTCACCGACGTCGACCTGCCGACCTTGCGCGCCCTGGACGACCCGGGGCTCATGGCGGCCGTCGACCGCGTTCTCGAGGGGACGCCCGACTCCAAGGAGATCTGGTACGTCGGCAGCGAGGGCGGCAGGCGTACGTTTCCGGCCGACCTGGCCGGTGGCGTCCGGGGCGAGGACAGCCGGGGATGACCCTGGCGGCTGTTCCCTCCGACGTGTTCGCGGAGCTGGCCAGGACGCGGCCGCTGCCATTGGCCACCGAGGCACTGCGTGCCGCACTCCACGCGCGTCGAATGCTGCTCGTCAAGTCACTGCTCGTTCGCGTCGAACGCAGGCGCGACCAGCTGACCTCCAGCGCACTGCGGCGCTTCGAGAAGGACTGGGCGCTGCTGGAGCGGGCGGAGGAGAGCGACGCGGGCGCCGTGCGGGGTGTCGTCGACTATCCGATGACGGGCGCATGGCTCGCCGAGACGCTGGCCGCGCCCGATGCCGCGGCCTTCCAACGGCACCTGGCGCATCTGCGAGGTGTGGCCATCGTCGCCGCGGTCCGCGCGGGCCACGAGGTGAGTGGCACGTTCACGGTGCGCGCGGGCACCCTGGTGCTGCCCGGTCTCGGTGTGCTGCGCTGCCCGTCGGGCCGCGCCCGCCTGAGCGGCGGGGGCGGGGGCGTGGAGATCACCGACGACTCGGACCGCGGTGGCGTGGTGCCGCCACGCTCCTTCGCGCGTGTGGGCTCCGGTGGGCAACGTCCGGCCGCCGGGGGACCCGGTTGGTTGGGGCTGCGGCGCCTGCCCGGCAGCTCCGTCGTCGTCGACGACCTGGATCCCTACCGGGTGCCGTCGTACGGGGTGGGCCCGGACGCCCTTCCCGCCGGGGAGCACTCGCCCTCCGCCCACCGGCACTGGGTCCGCTGCTGGCGGGAGGCACACCGACTGCTGGTGGCCACCGACCCCGGGCGAGCCGTCGAGGTCGGAGCGCTGGTGCGCGCCCTCGTGCCGCTCGCACCGGCGGGACAGGCCGTCGCAGTCCCCACGAGCGCCACGTCGCGGGCCGCGCCCGGTGCCGTACTGACCCAGCTCCCGGACGACGCCCGGGAGCTCGCGGAGTGCCTGGTGCACGAGACCCACCACACCAAGCTGGCGGCCCTCCACGAGTCCGTGCCCCTGTACCACCAGGGCGAGGGCGCCCTGCACCGCGTGGGGTGGCGAACCGACCTGCGGCCCGTGCCGGGCGTGCTCCAGGGGGCGTACGCCCATCTGGCGCTCACCGACCTGTGGTGGCGGGCGAGGAACGGAAGGGCGACGACTTGGCGGCGGCGCGCGGAGAGCCGGTTCGACAACTACCGGGAACAGGTCGGAGAAGCCTTGTCCATCCTCCTGGAATCCGATGAACTGACCATTGCCGGAAGGCAGTTCGTCCGGGAGATGAGCAGGCATCACATGAGTCTGGGTTTGCTCGCCCGACACTCCCGGTGACGATAGGTGCAAGAGTGATTGCGTTACGTTATGCGTAGGCAGGCGCGACGGCGCCGCGGACGCGGGAACAGGGAGCGACGATGGCGGAACAGCGGCGGTCGGGCTCGGACGGTGCATCGGCACCCGAGCACTTCCTGGTGGTCTTTCCGGGCTACCACCGCTCGTGGGCTACATGGATCGCGCACAGCCTGGAGCGCCACGGTCAGCGAGTCACCCTGCACCGCTGGGATCCGCCTCGCGCGGTCCCGCTCGAGGACTCGCTCGGTGACCTGCTGCTATCCAGCGGACGTGTGCTGCTGGTCCTCAACGACTGGTTCTTCGAACTCGGCCCGCGCCCCGCCGGGGAGTGGAACGACGCGCTGCGTGGCTTCGTCGCCGCGAACGCCGACCGCTTCGCCGCCGTCAACCTCACCAACCGGCCGCTCCTGCCGGCCACCGCGGTCCTGGAGCCGGCCAGCCTGTGGGGGCTGAGCGAGGAAGCCGCCGAGGAACGCCTGCTGAGCCGGCTCGGCCTGGAACGCCGCCGCACCCCGCGGGCCCTGCCCGCACGGGCCCGCTACCCGGAGACGCGCTGCGAGATCTGGGGCGAGGTCCCGCGCCGGAACCCGCGGTTCACCGGCCGCGACGACCTGCTCACCGACATCCACCAGCGTCTTGCCGACGCCGAGCGCGGTGCCGCCGCCTGCACACTGCTCGGCATGTCCGGCATCGGCAAGACCCAGCTCGCCGCCGAGTACGCACACCGTTTCAGTACCGACTACGACATGGTGTGGTGGGTCAACTCCGACGACCGCAACATCCAGCGCGACCGGCTGGGCGAACTCGCCGTGGAACTCGGCCTGCGCATCGGCAGCGAGCCCGGCGAACGCATCCGCGCCGTCCGGGACGCCCTGCGGCGCGGGGAACCGCACTCCAACTGGCTGCTGATCTTCGACGGCTGGGACGACACCGACGGCGTCAACACGCTGCTTCCGCAGGGCTCCGGGCATGTCCTGATCACCTCCCGCAACCGGGGCTGGAGCGAGCACACCGACATCCTCGAGATCCCGGCCTTCCTCCGCGCGGAGTCCACGGCGTACCTGATGCGCCGCGCGCCGCACATCACCGCGGACGAGGCCGACGAGGTCGCCGGCGAGTTCGGTGACGTACCGCTGCCGCTGGTGCAGGCCGCCTCCTGGCTCGGCGAGTCCGGCATGGAGGTGCCCGAGTACCTGCGGATGGTCCGCGAACGCAGACTGTCCACCGTGGACGAGCCCGCCACCGGAGAGGGCTTCCCGCAGTCGTCCATGACCTCCTGGTCGATACTGCTCAACCGGCTCCGCCGGGCCCAGCCGCAGGCGATCGAGGTGCTCAGCCTGTGCACGTCCTTCGCGCCCGGGCGTATCCCGCTGGGCCTCATCCGTGCCTATCCCAGGGCGGAACTCCCTGAGGAACTGGGCTGGATGGTCACCGATCTGCCGGCCTGGACGCGGGCCCTGGACACACTGGTCAACTACTCGGTACTGACCCGCGAGACCCGCGGTCCCGCCGGTGCCGAGATGGGTCCGCACCAGGAGTCGGTGCACATGCACCGGCTCGTCCACGACATCGTCTCCAAGCTGACCAGCGACGACAGCCGCGCCAGCCATCGCAGAGCCGTCCACACCCTGCTCGCGGAGGCCGACCCCAAGAACCCGATGGACACCCGGAACTGGCCCAGGTACGCGGAGCTGCTCCCGCACCTGGAACCCTCCGGGGCGCTGGACAGCTCCCTTCCGAGGGTCCAGGAGACGATCCTGAACTGCCTGCGGTACTGCTTCCGCAGCGGCGAGTACAAGGGCGGCCTCGAACTCGCCCGGCAGATCCGCGAACGCTGGTCGCGGACCATGGATCCGCTGGCCCAGCCCATGCTCGACCTGACCACTCAGGAGAGCAACATGCTGCGGGCCGGCGGGAGCTTCCGGGAGGCGTACGAGCTGGACCGCGGCGTCCTCGGGAAGCTGGAGTCCGCTCCGCGGCGCAACGAGATCGGCGAGCTCAACACCAAGGGCGCCGTCGCCACGAGCCTGCGCCACCTCGGACGGTACGAGGAGGCGTACGCCCTGCAGCGCGAGGTCCACGACGGCAACCTCCGGCTGCTCGGCGCCGACGAGATCCCCACGCTGATCGCCCGTTTCAACCTCGGCGTCAGCCTGCGTCTCCTCGGCCGTTACGCGGAGGCGTACGAGGTCGACCTGGAGACGCTCTCCCGCAGGGAGAGCGTCCTGCGGGCCCGGCACATCAGCACCCTCAACTCGGGCAGCGCCGTCGCACACGACCTGCGACTCCTCGGCCGCTACCGCGACGCGCTCGCCCGTCAGGAGCCGGTGGTCCGGCTCCATGTGCAGGTGCTCGGCCCCCAGCATCCGCAGACCCTGGAGGCCCGCGCCCAGCTGGCCATGTGCCGTCGGCGCGAGGGCAGCCAATCCCAGGACATCGGCCCCTCGATGGCCAGCCTCCTGGAACAGCTGGTGCAGCTGCACGGCCGCGGGCACTACCGCACCCTGGCCTTCATCACGAACTACGGCAACTTCCTGCGCGAGCACGGTGACCTGCGTCAGGCCCGCGGCCTCATCGACGAGGCGGAGTCCGGCTACCGCTCCCTCCTCGGACCCGCCCACCCGGTCGCCACCGGCATGCTCTCCAACACCGGACTGGTCATGCAGGCGGCAGGCGAGCGTGCCGAGGCCATGGCGATGTTCGAGGCTGCGCTGGCCGGTCTCACCGCCACGCTCGGCGCCGACCATCCCTGGGTCCTGGGGTGCGCCCTGAACGCCGCCAGCGCACGCAACTTCAACGGCCGTATCGCCGACGCCGTGGAACTGAGCCGGGACACCCTGCGCCGCGCCCGGCACGCGCTCGGCGACGAGCATCCGCTCACGCTGTCCTGTCAGGTGGCGCTCGCCGCCGATCTGCGGGCCGCGCGCGAGCAGGAGGAGGCCGGGAAGCTGGAGGACGACGGTCTCCTCGGACTCACCCGCACGCTGGGCGCCCAGCATCCGCACACCATCTCCGCCCGCCAGCGCACGCGGCCCTACTGGGACTTCGAGGCGTATCTGGGCTGACGACACGGAACGACACGGACAAGGGCCCGGCCCCGAGTCGTACGGACTCGGGGCCGGGCCCTTGCGTGGGAGCCGGGGCCTACGCCTCGAACACCTCACGCACCAGCTGCTCCTGCTCGGCCTGGTGCCTCTTCGCCGAACCCACCGCCGGGGACGACGAGTGCGGGCGGGAGATCCGCCGCAGTCGCTCACCGTGTGGGACGTCCGCGCCGACCGCCAGGTCGAGGTGGTCGATCAGGTTGAGCGCGATGAACGGCCAGGCACCCTGGTTCGCCGGCTCCTCCTGGACCCACAGGTACTTCTCGGCGTTCGGGTACTTGTTGACCTCCGCCTGGACCTCCGCACCCGGCAGCGGGTACAGACGCTCGAGGCGGATGATCGCCGTCTCCGCGTCGCCGCGCTTGTGACGCTCGGCCTCGAGGTCGTAGTAGACCTTGCCGGCGCAGAAGACGACCTTCTTCACCGCGGCCGGGTCGACCGACGTGTCGCCGATGACCGGGCGGAACTGGCCCGTCGTGAACTCCTCCGTCTTCGAGGCCGCCGCCTTCAGACGCAGCATCGACTTCGGGGTGAAGACGACCAGCGGCTTGTGGTGCGGGTTGTGCACCTGCCACCGCAGGAGGTGGAAGTAGTTCGACGGGAGCGTGGGCATGGCGACCGTCATGTTGTTCTGGGCGCACAGCTGGAGGAAGCGCTCGATGCGGGCCGAGGAGTGGTCCGGGCCCTGGCCCTCGTAGCCGTGCGGCAGCAGCAGCGTGACGCCGGAGGTCTGGCCCCACTTCTGCTCGGCGGCCGAGATGTACTCGTCGACCACCGTCTGCGCGCCGTTGACGAAGTCGCCGAACTGCGCCTCCCACATCACCAGCGCGTCCGGACGGGCCAGCGAGTAGCCGTACTCGAAGCCCATGACCGCGTACTCGGACAGCAGCGAGTTGTAGACGTTGTAGCGGGCCTGGTCCTCGGACAGGTACAGCAGCGGGGTGTAGTCCGCGCCCGTCTCGCGGTCGATCAGCACCGCGTGGCGCTGGCCGAAGGTGCCGCGCTGGGAGTCCTGGCCGGACAGCCGGACCGGCGTGCCCTCGAGGAGCAGCGAGCCGATCGCGAGCGTCTCGCCCATGCCCCAGTCGATCGTGCCGTCCTCGACCATCGTCGCCCGGCGCTGGAGCTGCGGCAGCAGACGCGGGTGGACGGTGAAGTGGTCGGGGATGTTCACCTGGGACTCGGCGATGCGCTTGACGACCTCGGAGGAGATCGCCGTCGGCACCGCGATCGGGAAGCCGTCCTGCGGTGCCTGGGCGTCCGCGACGGCCGGCTGCGAGGTGGCCTCGCGAACCTCCGTGAAGACCTTCTCCAGCTGGCCCTGGTAGTCCTGGAGGGCCTGCTCGGCCTCTTCCAGGGTGATGTCGCCGCGACCGATCAGGGACTCGGTGTAGAGCTTGCGCACCGAGCGCTTCTTGTCGATCAGGTCGTACATCAGCGGCTGGGTGAAGGCCGGGTTGTCCGACTCGTTGTGACCGCGGCGGCGGTAGCAGATGAGGTCGATCACCACGTCCTTGTTGAACGCCTGGCGGAACTCGAAGGCCAGGCGGGCGACGCGGACGACGGCCTCGGGGTCGTCGCCGTTCACGTGGAAGATCGGGGCCTCGATCATCCTCGCCACGTCCGTCGCGTACATCGACGAACGCGAGGACTCCGGGGCGGCCGTGAAGCCGACCTGGTTGTTGATGACGATGTGGACCGTGCCGCCGGTGCGGTACCCGCGCAGCTGCGACATGTTCAGGGTCTCGGCCACCACGCCCTGGCCCGCGAAGGCCGCGTCGCCGTGCAGGGCCACCGGCAGGACCGTGAAGTCCGTGCCGCCCTTGTTGATGATGTCCTGCTTGGCGCGGGCGATGCCCTCGATGACCGGGTCGACGGTCTCCAGATGGGACGGGTTGGCGGCCAGCGAGACCGTGATCTGCTCGCCGTCCAGGCCCGTGAAGGTGCCCTGGGCGCCCAGGTGGTACTTCACGTCGCCGGAGCCGTGCATCGACTTCGGGTCGAGGTTGCCCTCGAACTCGCGGAAGATCTGCGCGTACGACTTGCCGACGATGTTGGCGAGGACGTTCAGGCGGCCTCGGTGGGCCATGCCGATGACGACCTCGTCCAGGCGGGACTCGGCGGCCGAGTCCAGCACGGCGTCGAGCAGCGGGATGACGGACTCGCCGCCCTCCAGGCTGAAGCGCTTCTGGCCGACGTACTTCGTTTGCAGGAAGGTCTCGAAGGCCTCCGCCGCGTTCAGGCGGCGCAGGATGCGCAGCTGCTCCTCGCGCTCCGGCTTGGTGTGCGGGCGCTCCACGCGGTCCTGGATCCACTTGCGCTGCTTCGGGTCCTGGATGTGCATGAACTCGATGCCGGTGGTGCGGCAGTACGAGTCGCGCAGCACCCCGAGGATCTCGCGCAGCTTCATCATCGACTTGCCGGCGAAGCCGCCGACCGCGAACTCGCGCTCCAGGTCCCACAGGGTGAGGCCGTGCTCGATGATGTCCAGGTCGGGGTGCTTGCGCTGGCGGTACTCCAGCGGGTCGGTGTCGGCCATGACGTGGCCGCGGACCCGGTAGGAGTGGATCAGCTCGAAGACGCGCGCGGCCTTGGTGACGTCGTCGTCGTGGGAGACGTCGATGTCCTTGAGCCAGCGGACCGGCTCGTAGGGGATGCGCAGGGACTCGAAGATGTCGTCGTAGAAGCCGCTCTCGCCGAGCAGCAGGTTCGCGACCTGGCGGAGGAACTCGCCGGAGGCGGCGCCCTGGATCACCCGGTGGTCGTAGGTCGACGTGAGCGTCATGACCTTCGAGATGCCGAGCTTGTTCAGGGTGTCCTGGCTGGTGCCCTGGAACTCCGCCGGGTAGTCCATGGAGCCGACACCCATGATCACCGACTGGCCGGGCATCAGACGCGGCACGGAGTGGACGGTGCCGAGGCCGCCCGGGTTGGTCAGGGAGACCGTCACACCGGTGAAGTCGTCCATCGTCAGCTTGCCGTCGCGGGCGCGGCGGACGATGTCCTCGTAGGCCTGCCAGAACTCGAAGAAGTTCAGCGTCTCGGCCTTCTTGATCGCCGCGACGACGAGCTGGCGGTCGCCGTTCGGCTTCACCAGGTCGATGGCCAGGCCGAGGTTGACGTGCGCCGGCTTGATGAGGGTCGGCTTGCCGTCCTTCTCGCCGAAGGCGTAGTTCATCGACGGCATGGCCTTGATGGCCTGCACCATCGCGTAGCCGATCAGGTGCGTGAAGGAGATCTTCCCGCCCCGGGCCCGCTTCAGGTGGTTGTTGATGACGATGCGGTTGTCGAACAGCAGCTTCACCGGGACCGCGCGGACCGAGGTGGCGGTCGGCAGCTCCAGGGAGGCGTTCATGTTCTTGGCGACCGCGGCGGCCGGGCCGCGCAGCGTCACCAGCTCGGGACCCTCCGCAGCCGCGGGGGCCGCGGCGGCGGGCGCGGGCTTCGCCACGGCGGCGGGCTTGGCCGGAGCCGCAGCCGGAGCGGGCGCCGGGGCGGCGGCCGCGGGCTTCGGGGCCGCCGGGGCGGCAGGAGCCGGTGCGGGAGCCGCGGGGGCCGCCGGTGCGGCGGGGGCGGCGGCAGCCGGGGCCGCGGGCGCGGCAGGAGCGGCCGTGGTGGTCTCCGCGGCCCCCGCGGCCGCAGTACCCGCCGGAGCCTGGGCGGCGGGCGCCCCGGGCTTGTAGTCGGCGAAGAAGTCCCACCAGGCGCGGTCTACCGAATTCGGGTCCTGGAGGTACTGCTGATAGATCTCGTCGACGAGCCACTCGTTCGGACCGAACGCGGCTGCGGGGTTCTTGCCCGCTTGGTCGGCGTCGGTCGAGATGCTCGATGCGTTACTGGGGGACTGTGGCGACACGGCGGCAACCGCCCTCTTCCGCTTCACAAGGTGATGGACAGCGGGAATAAAGGCTACGCCTCCAAGACCCAGAAGGTGAGGTCGGGCCCGTTCATCGTCGCGTAAGTCACATCTCAGAGGGTGTTTCGGCGGTGGAAATGGCGGGAAACAAGCGTGGTTCCGCTTCAGCAGGGATGGCCCGACGAGGGCCCGGCACGACGAAGGTGCGGGCCCGTCCCTGATCACACGTGTCCGTCAGCGCGGACACCGGTGGATCTTGTGGCTCCGCTTCGAACCTTACGTCAACCTGGCACGGATGTAAGTCCCGGAAGGGTGACAAGAATCCGGCAACCCCGCTCGGATTCGGCCACTCCGATCCGGCCACCGTGCAGATCCACCGCCCAGCGGGCGATCGCCAGGCCCAGCCCCGTGCCGCCGTCGCTGCCCGGCCCGTGCGGCCGGCGCACGGCACCCCGGTTGAACCGCTCGAACACGCGGCGCCACTCCGACCTGGGGATTCCGGGGCCCTCGTCCAGGACCTCCAGCTCCAGCGACTCCGGCTGCGGCCCGCGCCGCGCCTTGACCGTGACGCGGCCGTGCGGCGGGCTGTGCTTGACGGCGTTGTCGATCAGGTTCGCCACGACCTGGTGGATGCGTTCCGGGTCGGCGTGCGCGGTCAGCTCGGGCGGGGAGACGTCCAGGTGCAGATGGACGTCCGTACGGGTGTGACTGCCGCCCGAGCCCATGGTCGCGCGCGCCGAGGCGACCATGTTGGCCTCCTTCAGCACGCCCGACAGGTACGGCCACACCTCGAAACGTCTCTTGCGCAGCGGTACGACGCCGTTGTCGAGGCGGGACAGGTCGAGCAGCGTCTCCACCAGCCGCCCGAGTCGCTCCGTCTGCTTCAGGGCCGTGCGCATGGTCTCGGTGTCCGGCTCGGCGATGCCGTCCACGACGTTCTCCAGCACCGCCCGCAGGCCCGCGATCGGGGTGCGCAGCTCGTGCGAGACGTTCGCCACGAGCTCCTTGCGCTGACGGTCCTGGGTCTCCAGCTCGTCGGCCATGGCATTGATCGTCTGGGCCAGGTCGCCCAGCTCGTCCCGGCGGTTCTCGCTCACCCGGCGGGTGTAGTCGCCGTGCGAGATGGACCGGGCCACGGTGTTCATCTCGCCCAGGGGGGCGGTGAGCGAGTGGGCCACGAACTGCGTGATGAGCAGTGTGGCGACCATCGAGAAGACCGTGATGAAGCGCAGCTCTGTCTCGGTGCGCATGGCGATCATCATCAGCCCGGTGGTGATCAACACCGCGATGACGACCAGTGCGCCCAGCTTGGTCTTGATCGAGAACGGGCGTACGCCACCCCAGGGTTCCCCGGGGCTCCTCCGTGCGGCCGGCCCGTCGCTCATGGTGTCGGTGTCTCCAGCGCGTAGCCCACACCGTGCACGGTGCGGATCCGCTCGGCTCCGATCTTCCGGCGCAGCGCCTTGATGTGGCTGTCGACGGTCCGGGTGCCGGAGGCGTCCGCCCAGTCCCACACCTCGGCGAGCAACTGCTCACGGGAGAGGACGGCCCGCGGGGTGTTCGCCAGGCAGACGAGGAGGTCGAACTCGGTGGGCGTCAGATGCACGTCCTCGGAGCGCACCCGTACCCGGCGCTGGGCGTGGTCGATCTCCAGCTCGCCGAGCCGCAGGATCCCGCTGCGCGGGGTCGACGCCGCGATCGCGGCCCGCTCCACCCGGCGCAGCAGCACGTGCACGCGCGCGGCCAGCTCGCGCATCGAGAACGGCTTGGTCATGTAGTCGTCGGCGCCGACGCCCAGGCCGACCAGCATGTCGGTCTCGTCGTCGCGCGCGGTGAGCATCAGCACCGGCACCGGCCGCTGGGCCTGCACACGCCGGCAGACCTCCAGACCGTCGAAGCCGGGCAGCATGATGTCGAGGATCAGCAGGTCGGGCTGCCATGCCTCCGCGGTGTCGACCGCCGCCGGCCCGTCGCCCGCCGTTTGCACGAGGAATCCCTCGGCACGCAGGCGGGCCGCGATGGCGTCGACGATCGTCGGGTCGTCCTCAACCACCAGCACCCGGCGCTGTGCGCCCGGGGTCGCCGTTGCCGTGCCGCTGTGGGAGGTGTGTGTCTGCTCCATCGCCCGCCCCTGAGTGTGCTTTCCGGAACCAGTGGGGTGATTCCTCGGTCTGCGCATGCTTGCGATTGACGCTTGAATGATCCGCGTCAGGGCAGCAGCGTACGGGGAGTCACCGCGGCTTTGCTATCCAGGCCGGACGGCGAGGTGCACGACGTCCGGAACGCCTCGGGCAACGGGGATCTCTTCGGTACGCACCTGTTGGAACCCGGCATTCCCCAAGGTTCCCTCGAATTCCGGAGACGGCTGCGCGGACCATACCGCGAGGACGCCGCCGGGCCTCAACACCCGCGCACAGCTTGCCAGTCCGGCCGGTGAGTAGAGGCCGTCGTTGCCCTCGGTGACGGTCCAGCCGGGCCCGTTGTCGATGTCGAGGCAGAGCGCGTCGTACGTGGCGCATGTCTCATGGACGTACTCGACCAGGTCCGCCTCGACGACGTCGGTGCGCGGATCGGCGAGCGCCCCGCACGACAGCCTGGCCAGCGGCCCGTCGAGGTGCCAGTCGATGACGGCGCGTTCGCGCTCGACGACCGTGATCCGGCCCCAGCGGGGGCAGGCGGCGGCGTGTGCGAGCGAGAAGCCGACGCCCAGGCCGCCGATCAGCACGTTCGGCTCGGCACGGTCGTCGAGGGCGGCCAGCGCGGCGTCCACGAGCAGCCGCTCCGAGCGGCCGTCGGAGGTGTCCATCAGGAAGCAGCCGTTGGCGATGATCTGCAGCAGCTCACCGTGCCGGCGCAGCACGACCTCGCCGTGGGGCCCCTCACGACGGTCCAGGACTTCGGGAATGTCGTACGCGGTGGGCATCGGCCCATCCTGGCACTCTTCTGACGGATCGTTGACTCAATTATCGGGCACGGGGGTGCAGGGCGCCTTCGAGGTTGACGCCGCAGCTTGAGAGGTTGCTGTGAATCGCTTCGAGCGTGGCGTGGATCACAGACAGGGGGTCGCGGGGACGCCAAGGGTGGGGTGAAACGGAAGGAGCGCCTCACCGTGGAACCGACCGCGCCGGCCGACACGCATGCCCAGGTCGCGCCCCTTCCCGACGCCGCCGACCTGCTGGACGGGATCCCGCGCCAGCGGGGGCGGGTGAGCGCTGCCGCCGCGACGACCATGCTCGTCGCGCAGGGCGCGATCCGGCCTGCCGCCACCGCATCCCGGACCCGTCCCCGCCCCTGGCGGCTGCTCCCCACCCCCACCGGCACCCCCTTCACCTTCGTCTACGCCGTCGTCCTCGCCGTCAC
This sequence comes from Streptomyces sp. HUAS ZL42, assembly GCF_040782645.1. Classification (GTDB taxonomy): domain Bacteria; phylum Actinomycetota; class Actinomycetes; order Streptomycetales; family Streptomycetaceae; genus Streptomyces. The sequence goes on along the minus strand of NZ_CP160403.1, from coordinate 3,517,986 downwards.
CTCACTCGTCGCCGCGTACGCCGACCCGGCCCTCGTGCACGCCCTCTATCAGGCCTCCAGCACCGATGTGGCGCACCTCGTGCGGACACCGGAGGTGGTGCTGGTGGCCAGCGCGCTGTGGAACGCGGGCGGGGTCCTCTCGCCGTACGCCCTGGCGTTCCTGCTCGTCCTCACCGCCCTCGAGCGGCGGATCGGCGGCCTGCGGACGGCTGCCGTCTTCCTGCTCGGACACGTGCTGGCCACCCTCGGGACCGAGGCCCCGATCGGCCTGGCGGTGCTGGTCGGCCACCTCCCCACCAGCTCCCTGCACCGCCTCGACTACGGCATCAGCTTCGGCGTGGCCGCGAGCATCGGCGCGCTGGCCGGCCTGGTCACCCCGTGGCTGCGGTGGCCGCTCCTCGCCGTCTTCGGCGGGATGCTGTTCGAGGACCTGCTCGCGTTCACGGATCCGATGACCGACTGGGGCCACCTCATGTCACTGGCGATCGGCATCGCCACCTGGCCGGTGGTGCGGCGGTGGTGCCGGGCGCCGGCGCTCACCTGACGAGCGCCGTCTTCCTTGCGGCCCGCGCGTGGCCCTACGGAGCTCAGCCGTCCCTGACCGCCGGGGGAAACGTGGACGTGTCGACGCTGATCCTGCTCGGAGGAGCGGGAGGTGTGCTGCGCGGAGTCCTCGACATGTACATCCAGTTCGTGGACTGGCGTTCGGACCGCGCCGCCCATCGGCAACCGTCGTCGGGGCGGAGGGCGAGCCCCGCGAACTGCCCCGGTTCAAGGACTACTTCGACCGTTCCTATGGACTGAGCGGGAGTGGGTCCTGCTGCCAGGACTGCTGCTCAGCCGCGTGCTCCGAACGGTGTTGGCGGCCTGGGCGGTCCGATGCCCCGCACGATCACTCCGGTCGTGCGGGGGCGGTGTCGTCCGTCGCCGGATCGGATGCCCGAGGGCGCGCCGTCCGATCGCCACGGCTGCCGCTTCGTGGCGGGTGGTCTTGCGGTGGGGGCTGGTCAGGGGCTGCTGCCAGTGCTGGGCACCCCAGCGGGACGTGTAGGCCGGGTCGACCGCGACGATGGCGATGTGCTGCTCGGCGGCCATCGCCACCAGGCGGGCCTTCAGCTTCGCGGTGGGGAAGCGGGAGACCAGACGGCGGAAGCGATTGTTGCGGCCGTGCTTCTCCCGCGACTTGCCGTCGGCGAAGTCGAGGTCCTCGATCGCGATCGCCCTGGCCGCGCAGCGGCGGGTGTGGTGCAGCAGCCGGGTCAGGGTGTGCCGGATCTGGGCGTCCCGGTGTGCGGTGTGGCCGGACAGGTCGTAGAAGAAGCGTCGGGGCTCGCCTACCGGGTTGCCGTGCGCGTCCAAGTGCCAGGCGGCGAGATGGTCGTCGTTCATGTCCGGTAGGCCACCGTCCGGTTGTCGGCACCACGGGGGCGGGGGTGCGCCGAACACGACCGACGGGGGCAGGACGTTCTCGTAAAACCCCTGGTAGCAGCACGCGCCGAGTCGATCGCTCAGAGCGAACAGGGCTCGGGGAACATTCGAAGTCGCCCGCGCATTGAGTCGGCATAACTCAACTTGACTGCCGAAGGGGAGATCATGGCTTCGACGTCCACACCGCTCACCCTGCCTGTGCTGCCGCTCGACGACGAGGTCGTGCTGCCCGGGATGGTGGTTCCGCTGGACCTGAACGACGCCGACGTACGCGCAGCGGTGGAGGCCGCCCAGGCCGCCGCACGTTCGCAGCCCGGAAAGCCGAGGGTCCTTCTGGTTCCGCGCATCGACGGGACGTACGCGAGCACCGGTGTGCTCGGCACGGTCGAGCAGGTGGGCCGGCTGGCCGACGGTGACCCGGGCGCCCTGATCCGCGGCCGCGGCCGTATGAAGATCGGCGCGGGCACCACCGGGCCGGGTGCGGCACTGTGGGTCGAGGGCGCGCGGATCGAGGAGACGGTTCCCGAGCCGCTGCCCGGACACGTCACCGAACTGGTCAAGGAGTACAAGGCACTTGCCACCGCCTGGTTGCGCAAGCGCGGTGCCTGGCAGGTCGTGGACCGCGTCCAGGCCATCGACGACGTCTCCGCCCTGGCCGACAACTCCGGTTACTCGCCCTTCCTGACCACCGAGCAGAAGGTGGAGCTCCTCGAGACCGCCGACCCGGTCGCCCGCCTGAAGCTCGCGACCCAGCAGCTGCGCGACCACCTCGCCGAACAGGACGTGGCCGAGACCATCGCCAAGGACGTCCAGGAGGGCGTCGACAAGCAGCAGCGCGAGTTCCTGCTCCGCCGCCAGCTCGAGGCCGTCCGCAAGGAACTGCGCGAGCTGAACGGCGAGACGGAAGGCGAGGAGTCCGACGACTACCGCGCCCGCGTGGAGGCCGCCGACCTCCCCGAGAAGGTCCGCGAGGCCGCCCTCAAGGAGGTCGACAAGCTGGAGCGGTCCTCGGACCAGTCGCCCGAGGGTTCCTGGATCCGCACCTGGCTCGACACGGTCCTCGAACTCCCGTGGAACGAGCGGACCGAGGACGCGTACGACATCCAGGGCGCCAAGGCGATCCTCGACGCCGAGCACGCCGGCCTGGAGGACGTGAAGGAGCGGATCACCGAGTACCTGGCGGTGCGCAAGCGCCGTACCGACCGCGGCCTGGGTGTCGTCGGCGGCCGGCGCGGGGGTGCCGTGCTCGCCCTCGTCGGCCCGCCAGGCGTCGGCAAGACCAGCCTCGGCGAGTCCGTCGCGCACGCCATGGGCCGCAAGTTCGTCCGCGTCGCCCTCGGCGGCGTCCGCGACGAGGCGGAGATCCGCGGTCACCGCCGCACGTACGTGGGCGCGCTGCCCGGCCGGATCGTCCGCGCGATCAAGGAGGCCGGTTCGATGAACCCGGTCGTCCTGCTCGACGAGATCGACAAGGTGGGCTCCGACTTCCGCGGCGACCCGGCGGCCGCGCTGCTCGAAGTGCTGGACCCGGCGCAGAACCACACCTTCCGCGACCACTACCTGGAGGTCGAACTCGACCTGTCCGACGTCGTGTTCCTGGCGACGGCCAACGTCCTGGAGGCCATCCCGGAGGCCCTGCTCGACCGCATGGAGCTGGTCCGCCTCGACGGCTACACCGAGGACGAGAAGATCGTCATCGCCCGTGACCACCTGCTCCCGCGCCAGCTGGAGCGGGCGGGCCTGAACAAGGACGAGGTCGTCATCGACGAGGGCGCGCTGCGCAAGCTCGCCGGTGAGTACACCCGCGAGGCGGGCGTCCGCACCCTGGAGCGGTCCGTCGCGCGGCTGCTGCGCAAGGTCGCGGCCCAGCACGAGCTGGGCGAGCGGACGCTGCCGTTCACCATCGGCGAGGGCGATCTGCGCGGGCTGATCGGCCGGCCGCACCACGTGCCGGAGTCCGCCCAGGACCCGGCCGAGCGCCGCACCTCCGTGCCCGGTGTCGCGACCGGCCTCGCGGTCACCGGAGCGGGCGGCGACGTCCTGTTCGTCGAGGCCTCCCTCGCGGACCCCGAGACGGGCGCGGCGGGCCTGACCCTCACCGGTCAGCTGGGTGACGTGATGAAGGAGTCGGCGCAGATCGCGCTGAGCTTCCTGCGCAGCCACGGCGCCGAGCTGGAGCTGCCCGTGGGCGACCTGAAGGACCGGGGTGCGCACATCCACTTCCCGGCGGGCGCGGTCCCGAAGGACGGCCCGAGCGCGGGCATCACGATGACGACGGCCCTGGCGTCGCTCCTGTCCGGGCGACTGGTCCGCACGGACGTGGCGATGACCGGCGAGGTCTCGCTGACCGGCCGTGTCCTGCCCATCGGCGGTGTGAAGCAGAAGCTGCTCGCCGCGCACCGGGCCGGGGTCACCACCGTGATCATCCCCAAGCGCAACGAGCCCGACCTGGACGACGTCCCGGCCGAGGTGCTGGACAAGCTCGAGGTCCACGCCGTCACGGATGTCCGTCAGGTCCTGGAGCTGGCGCTGACGCCGGCCACGAACGGTGCGGAGCCGGAGGTTCCGGTCGCGGCGTGACGGACGCGATCGGATCAGGGAAGGCCCGGGCCCCGTGAGGGAGGCCCGGGCCTTCACCATGCGCACGGTCACCCGCGTGCCATTGGTCTGAGCCTGCGAAATACTTACGGAGCCGCGGCGACGACGGAGTCCGGCAGAACGGTTCAGAGACGCGGATCAGGGGTGCTGACGTGCACGAGGACGGAAACGGCGACGGACACCGGGTCGCACCTTCCGAGGCGCCGCGCAGCGGTGAGGACCGGGAGTTCCTGTCCCTGGAGCGCGAGCTGACGGTGCTGCTGCGGCGCGCCCGGGCGAACCAGGGAGAGATGGCGCGCGAGGTCCATCCCGACCTGGAGCCCGCCGCGTACGGACTGCTGGTACGGCTGGAGGAGTGCGGCCGCCAGCGCGCCACCGAGCTCGCCGCCTACATCGGCGTCGGCAAGGCCACCATGTCCCGGCAGCTGCGCGCCCTGGAGCAGCTCGGTCTGGTGACCCGCGAACCGGACCCCGCCGACGGGCGGGCCTGGCTGGTGGACGTGACCGAGGAGGGCCGCAGCCGGGTGAGCAAGGTCCGTGAGGCGCGCCGGGCGCGGTACGTCAGCCAGCTCTCGCACTGGGACCGGGGCGAGGTCGCGGAACTGGCCCGGTTGCTCAACCAGCTGAACCGGGGCATGGAGAAATAGCCCCCCGGGGGCGTCACAGCTCCACGTACACCACCGTCGCGTCGTCGTGGGTCTTGCTCCGGCCCAGGAACGCGCGCTCCTCGGTGTCGGCCAGCTCCAGGGCCCGTACCCGGTCCACCAGGGCCCGGGGACCCTCCTTGCGGACGAAGGTGAACAGGTCCGTCCAGCCGCCCTCCCGGAACTTCTCCGTCCAGCGCGTGGCGCCGTCCGTGAGGGCGGCGAGCGCGCGGACGTCGCCGCGGGGCAGGACGCCGGTCACGGCCCGCCCGGCCACCGCCGGATCCGCGGCCGCGGTGAAGAAGCCGCCCTCCTTGTTGCGCAGGTTCCCGTCCACCAGCGCGTCCGTCGCCAGGGCCGAGCGCGGGAGGCGGGAGAGGCGGTCGTCGAGTACGGGCACGACCCGGCCGTCGAAGCACTCCAGGAGCAGGGCCGAGTCGGAGAGGACCAGGTACTCGATCGTCTCCGGGGACCAGCGGGCGAGGACCACTGTCGCCTGTGGTGTGCGCGGGTGAGAAAGGTCACAGGTCTGTGCATGCGCTTCGGAGGTACGCGCGATGGCGCGGGCAAGGGCGTCGGACAGGGGGACATCCATGAGCGAAACGGTCAGTTCGGTCAGTGCCCCGCCGAGGCGTGCCGTGTACCAGGGGACCGAATGCAGACAGCCCGTTCCGCCGGGCGGGGGCGTGACGCCGTCCAGGACGACGAGCGAACCGCCCTGTCCGCAGGCCGGAACTCCGACACTCGCGAAGTCCTCGTTGGGGCGCTCCCGGTCGCCGGGCTCCGACACAAGTTCCGTACGCATTCGGCCAGTCTGCACGAGCCTTTCACAAGGTCCGCAGAAGGCTGGCATCCATCGCAGGATCGATGCGCCGACGCAGGTCAGGAGCCTGGTTTGGGGTGGAATGCTGTGCTCCGGGAAGGCGTGGTGGCGAATCCTGCCACCGGCCGTGGCCCACGTCCAACCGGCCCGCCGGAGAGGGTCGCTGCACGCGTCAGGGAAACTTGCCCGTCAACTCCCCTCCGATGTTCACTCCTTCAGGTGGCGGGTCAGGTGATGCGCGACCACTGCCCACCGGCACTGGGAGGGTCTGGAACCGTACCGGTTGTACGCGCCAGTTGACGGAGCGTCACCCGGGCCCATGGGTACACGAGTCAGGAATGCGAGCACCGGTGCAGAAGACGCGGCCTCGGCGCACAGGCAAGCAGGCGGCCTCCGAAGGGGGCGCGGAGCGCACCCCTGTCGGCAAGGGCCGCCCCACCCACGTACGCAACAGGCTGATCGTCGCGGTCGCCGTCGTGGCCGCCGCCATCGCGGGGGCCGGAGCCCCCTCGGTCCTGGCCGCCTCCGGTCAGCTCAAGGACTCCCAGGACCTGGTGACGCTCGCCGGGCAGACCCAGGACGCGCTCGCGCTCGCCCACTCGCTCGCCGACGAACGCGACGAGGTCACCTCCTACGTCGCCGCCGGCCGCGACAAGTCCCAGGCGCCCTCCGAGCAGCGCAGCGCCCGCGTCGACCGGCAGGTGGAGGAGCTGCGCGCCGACACGGACACGCCCGCCTCGCTCCGCACCGACCTCGACGGCATCGCGACCGTGCGCCGGGCGGCCCTCACGGGCAAGAGCTCGGCCCTCGCGACGCACCAGGCCTACTCCGCCGCCATCGGCGAGCTCCACCGCCTCGCCGGGAAGCTGGCGGAGCAGATGCCGCCGAGCGCGGGCTCCGGAGCGTACGCCCTCGCCGAGCTCGACACGGCCGTCCAGCAGGCCGCCGCGGCCCGCGGCCTGCTCCTCGCGGCCCTGAACGTGCCGACGAGCGAGGAGACGGTGGTCGACCCGATCACCGGCGTGACCAGCACCGAGGTCGTCTCCTCCAAGGCCGACACCAAGCAGCGCGACGAGCTGACCACCGCCGCCCAGCAGGCCCGCGTGCGCTCCGACGCCGCCCTCGCCGACTTCCGCGAGACCGCGCCCGAGGCGGCCGTGACGTCGTACGACTCCACGGTCACCGGCAACGACGTCGAAGCCGCCGACACGTACCTCGCCTCCCTCACCGACGAGCCGGAGCTCTCCGACCGTGAACTCGGCACCAGCGCCAAGAAGCTGGACGCCGCCCTGTCGGCCCGGGTCGACCTCATGCGCGGTGTGGAGTCCTCCCTCTACGAGCACCGCACCGAGGACCTCGAGCGGCTCCGCGACGACGACGTCACCGCGCTGGAGGTCCGCGTCGCGGTGCTGGGCGCCCTGATGCTGCTGGCGGTCGGCATCGCCACGGCCATGGCCCGCACCCTCACCCGCCCGCTGGCCGTCCTGCGCCTCGGCTCGGCCCGGCTGGCGCAGGCGGAGGCCCCGGCGGCGGAGGAGCCGGTGAGGTTCACCGGCCGCAACGACGAGTTCGCCCAGGTCGTCCGCTCCGTCAACACCCTGCACGAGCACGCCGCCGCCCTCCACGAGCGCATCACCACCCTGGAGGCCGACCGCAAGCACCTCGTCGGCCAGCGCCAGAAGATGGCCGACGCCCGCGAGGAACTGCGCGCCGAACTCGCCGACTCCGCCGCCCAGCTGGAGCGGCTGCGCGGCAGCATCGGTTCCACCTTCGTCAACCTCTCCCTGCGCACCCTCGGCCTCGTCGAGCGCCAACTCGGCGTCATCGAGGCCCTGGAGGAGCGCGAGCAGGACCCCGACCGCCTGGCCACGCTCTTCAAGCTCGACCACTTCGCCACGGTCATGCGCCGGCACAGCGAGAACCTCCTCGTCCTGTCCGGCACGGAACACGTCCAGCATCACGCCGGGCCCGTCCCGCTGGTGGACGTGGTCCGCGCGGCGGTCAGCGAGATCGAACGCTACGAGCGCGTCCGCATCTCCGCGCTGCCCCCGCACGCGCATGTGGCGGGCTTCGCCGCCGACGACCTCTCCCACCTGCTCGCCGAACTCATGGAGAACGCCACGTCGTTCTCCCCGCCGGACATGCCCGTCGAGGTCTCCGGCTGGCTGCTGGAGAACGGCGAGGTCATGCTCTCCGTCCAGGACGAGGGCATCGGCATGACGGGCGAGCGGATGGCCCGCCTCAACGCCCGCCTCGCCGACTTCGACCCCGCCACCCCGTACGACCAGGAGGGCGACGAGGGTCTCGGCCTCGGCCTGTACGTCGTCGCCCGCCTCGCCCACCGGCACGGCGTGCGCGTCCAGCTGCGCGAGCAGAAGCAGGGCGGTGTGGCCGCGGTCGTCGTCCTGCCCCGGCCCCTGCTGGCCGCCGCCACACCCGCCGCGGTCCCGGCGTCCACGCATCCGGCCGACACGACCCACGCCTTCTCCCTCCCGGGTGCGGACGCGGAGGCCAACTCCAACGTCCTGCACGGCCGCTCCACGTCCACCGACCCGCTGGTGACGCTGGCGGAGAGGGCGGTACGGGAGCATGCGGAGCCGGAGAAGGCAGAGGCGGCCCTACCGGCGCAGCGGGAGCCCGAGGAGGCCGTACGGGAGAGGCCGGAGCCCGTGCCGGAGAGCCCGGCCGAGACCACGATGGAACTCCTGATCCCGGCCCAGGCGAGCGGCGAACCCGCGGCCGCCGGCGGCGAGAACACCCCACGGGGGCCACTCGCACCCGACGACGATGGTGGTACGGGTGGTGCAGGTGGGAACGAATCCGCCGAGGGCGAAGCCGAGGCGGTCCACGAGCGCGTTCCCGACGAACCCGAGGAACGCGTCACGGACAAGGGCCTCCCCAAGCGCACCCCGAAGATCACCGAACCGATCGCCGCCCCACGGCAGCGCACACGATCCGTAGACGCCGAAGCGCTCAGGCGCCGCCTCGGCGGCTTCCACCGGGGGGCGGAAGCCGGACGCCGCGACGTCGAAGCAGAGATCGCCGAACAGACGGCCCAGAACCCGGCGCCGTCCGCAGGAACCGCAGATGCCGAAGAAGCCACGGGGGGCACAGTCGAGGAGGCAAGCAGTTGACCGCGCCCAGTACCTTCGGAACCTTCGGACTGAGCAGTGAGGCCCGTAACCTGCACTGGCTGCTGACGAATCTCGTCGAGGAGGTCCCGGGCATCCAGTCGGTCGCGGTGGTCTCCTCCGACGGCCTGCTGCTGCTCTCCTCGGACGCCGGTCGGAACGCCGAGGCGAGGCATTCGAGGAACGACCGCCCCACCGGCCCGCGCGGCTCCTCCGCCGACCTCGCGACGATCGTCTCGGGCATCGGCAGCCTCACCATCGGAGCCGCCAAGCTCATGGAGTTCGGCGGGGTGAAGCACACGATGATCGCGATGGACGAGGGCAGCCTCTTCGTGATGTCGATCAGCGACGGCTCACTGCTCGGCGTGCACGGCTCCGCGGACTGCGACATGAGCGTGGTGGCGTACCACATGGCCCTCTTCGTGGGCCGCGCCGGTCACGTCCTGACCCCCGAACTCCGCAGTGAGCTCCGAAAATCCCTGGAGTCCGAGTCGACGGGGAGCGCCCGATGAGCCGCGCGCAGAACAAGCAGCCGATCCGGCACCAGAACCAGAAGCTCCCGGTCCGGGGCGGCGACCGCAAGCCCGCCCGCGTCCGCCCCTACTCGCTCACCGGCGGCCGTACCCGCTTCGGTCACGTGCTCCTCGTGGAGACGTTCGTGGCGGCTCTGGAGGCCCCTGAGGAGCGCAGGGAACTGACGAAGGGTTCGCTCTCCACCCGGGTCATGCCGGAGATGCGGGCCATCGTCGAACTGTGCCGCCGTATGCGCACGGTGGCCGAGATCGCCGCGCTGCTGAGGATGCCGCTCGGCGTGGTCCGCGTGCTCCTGAGCGACCTCGCGGACCAGGGAAAGATCCGTGTGTACGGAACCGGCACCGGTCACGGCACCGGTCGCCCGGACCGCGCTCTGCTGGAAAGGGTGCTGAGTGGACTCCGTCGTCTCTGACGCCGCTCCCGGCGTCGCTCCCCTCGTCGGCTCCGCCGAGGCCGACGAGAACCTGAAGTCCTGGCAGACGGACCGCACCCGAGCGCCGATAGCCACGAAGATAGTCGTGGCCGGCGGTTTCGGCGTCGGGAAGACCACGCTGGTCACCGCCGTCTCGGAGATCACGCCCCTGCAGACCGAGGCGCTGATGACCGAGGCGAGCGAGGAGACCGACGACCTCACCGCCACGCCCGGCAAGCTCACCACCACCGTGGCCATGGACTTCGGCCGCATCACGCTCGACGACGACCTGGTGCTGTACCTGTTCGGTACGCCGGGCCAGCAGCGGTTCTGGTTCATGTGGGACGACCTGGTGCGCGGCGCGATCGGCGCGGTCGTGCTGGCCGACACCCGCCGTCTGAAGGACTGTTTCCCGGCGCTCGACTACTTCGAGAGCTGCGGAATGCCGTACGTCGTCGCGGTCAACCACTTCGACGGCAGCGAGCTGTTCGAACCGGAGGACGTGCGGGAGGCGCTGACGATCCCCGCACACATACCTGTCATGATCATGGACGCGCGCCGCCGGATCTCGGTCATCGAGACCCTCCTGTCCCTCGTCGGACACGCGCTCGACGAAACCCCAGAGTGATCCGAGTGATCCGAGTGATCCCCCTTTAGGAGACACCACCCGCATGCGGAAGATACTCGTCGTCGGAGCCGGCCAGTCCGGACTCCAGCTCGCCCTCGGCCTCCAGTCGCACGGGTACGAGGTCACCCTGATGTCCAACCGGACGGCGGACGAGATCCGCTCCGGCCGGGTCATGTCGACGCAGTGCATGTTCCACACGGCGCTGCAGCACGAGCGTGACCTCCAGCTGAACTTCTGGGAGTCCCAGGCCCCGAAGATCGAGGGCCTCGGCGTCTCGGTCGCCGCCCCCGGCTCGCACGACCCCGGTCCGACCCAGCGCATCATCGACTGGGTGGGCAGACTCGACGGGTACGCCCAGTCGGTGGACCAGCGGGTGAAGATGGCCGGCTGGATGGAGACGTTCGCGCAGCGCGGGGGGCAGCTGGTCATCCACGGCGCGGCGGTCTCCGACCTCGACTACTTCTCCCGTACGTACGACCTGGTGCTGGTCTCGGCGGGGAAGGGCGAGCTGGTCTCCATGTTCGCCCGGGACCCGGAGAGGTCCCCCTACAGCGAGCCGCAGCGCGCGCTCGCCGTCTCGTACGTCCACGGTCTGGGGCCCCGCCCGGAGCACCCGGAGTTCGACGCGGTCCGCTGCAACCTGGTCCCCGGCGTCGGCGAGCTGTTCATCATGCCGACGCTGACGAACTCCGGTCGCGCCGACATCCTGTTCTGGGAGGGCATACCCGGCGGCCCGCTCGACGTCTTCAACGGCGTCAAGGACCCGGCGGAGCACCTCTCCCTGACCCTGGCACTCATGGAGAAGTTCACGCCCTGGGAGTACGCGCGGGCCACGAAGGTGGAACTGACCGACGCGGGCGGCGTGCTGAGCGGCCGCTACGCCCCCACGGTCCGCAACCCGATCGGCCGCCTTCCGGGCGGCGGGCTCGTCCTCGGCGTGGCCGACGTGGTGGTGGCCAACGACCCGATCACCGGCCAGGGCTCCAACTCGGCGTCCAAGTGCGCGGCTTCGTATCTCGCCTCGATCCTCGAGCAGGGTGAGAAGGAGTTCGACGAGGAGTGGATGCTGGCCACCTTCGACCGGTACTGGGACACCGCTCAGCACGTCACCAAGTGGACCAACGCGATGCTGGCTCCGCCGCCGGAGCACATCCTCAACCTGATCGGTGCTGCGGGTCAGCTCCAGCCGGTCGCCGATCGGTTCGCGAACGGGTTCAACGATCCCGCGGACTTCGAGAATTTCTTCTACGAGCCTGAGAAGACCGGGGCCTACCTCGCTTCTGTGGCCGGGGCCTGATCGCTGCCGGGGCCGGTCGTCCTCCCGTTCTTCTCGAACTCACCGAGGGCGGCCAGTTGCTGGGTGCCGAGTGAGGCGAGCAGCCCCTCGATGTCGTGCAGCCGCTTCCGCAGATCCTCCCGCTGCTTCTCCCGTCGCTCGGTGAGGGTGAGCTGTTCGTCGAGCGCCCGGCGTGCGGCGCGGGCCAGTGCGGCGGCCCTCTTCTCGTTGCCCGCCAGCCGCCCCACCGTCTCGGCCCGCTCCTGCGCCAACTGCCCGATCACATGCCCCTGTTCGAGGGCGTGTTGCGGGTCGTGGGCAAGGAGCAGCCGTACGTACGGGGAGATGTCGGTGCTGCTCTGGTACTGCTGCCGGGCCAGCTTGCCCGCCGCCCGGCGGCTGTCGTGCAGCGAGAGCCGGGCCCGGGCGAGCGCCCGGTCCAGCCGGCCGACCTCGGCGCGCTGCTCCGTCAGCTTCCGCTCGGTCGCGTGGTAGCTCTCGGTGGCCCGTTCGACCTCTCCGTAGCGCCGCTGAAGGTCTGTCAGCAGGTCGGCCACGGACCGTGTCCCGGGTTCCGGCGGTTGCGGTACGTCCCCGGCGGCGCCGGGGGCCAGGACGATCTGCGCGGCCACCGCGGCCGTACAGACCAGACACAGCACCCTTCCTGACACGACATCACCTCCGGTGCGGGGCGGCCCTTCCGCTCCGCACCGTGAGCATCGGACGTCCGCGAGGAGTCCGCGCGCGGGGTGTGCGCGGTTCGGCGCAATCCCGTCACCCGTCGGCGTCGTCCGGCCCGCCGCCCGGCGTGGCGCCGGGCCGGGTTCCCGGCTTGGACCAGGGCCACTTCGGCCCGCCGCCCTTGCCCTCGGGGTCGTACTCGTACTTCCACCCCTGTGTCAGTCCGAGCCTCTTGCTGTACCCCCGGGGCACGCGCCGGTAGACGAGCACGGTGGGCGGTCCGCCGGCCGGGTCCGGGACGGGAATCCGGTAGATCTTCGGCGGATGCCCCGTGGGCCCCACCAGTACGGGCAGTACCCGCCCGTCCATGGGCCCGCCCTCGAAGGGGGTGTCTTCGCTCTTCACGGCACCAGTCTCAGGCATCCGCCTCGATGACGCGGACCAGCGCCGCGGTCTGCGGATCGCGCCCCGCGGTCACCGACAGCACGGCCACGAACTGCTCCACGAGCCAGTCCCGCAGTTCGTCCGCGGGCGGCTGCTTGCCCTCGTCGAGCCAGATCAGCGAGGCCGCCTCGACCGCCGTGATCCACATCCGCACGGTCATCCGCAGCCGCAGTCCGGGCCGCGTGACCTGCAGATGGCTGAGGATGTGCTCCGCGGCGGCCCGTCGTACGCCGTCCACGATGGCGGTCGTACGCGACGTCTCCACGACGCTCCCGCCCTGCAGCAGGGCGCTGAAGCCGGCGTCGTGCTCGTCCACGAAGGCGAGGTAGCGGTCGAGGGCGCGGGACAGGCGGGGCAGGAGCGGGCCCTCGCAGGGCTCGTCGAAGCACTGCTGGAGCTCGTCGGCGGCGGACCTGAGGGCGGCCTCGTACAGCTGCTGTTTCCCGCCGGGGAAGTACCGGTACACCAGCGGCCGCGACACTCCGGCCGCCTCCGCCACGTCGTCCAGGGACACGTCCTCGGGCGCGCGGTGCGCGAACAGGGACAGCGCGGCGTCGAGCAGCTGACTGCGGCGCTCCTCGACGCTGAGGCGGCGGTAGGCGGGCGCGGAGGGGGTCATGACGTGCAGCGTAATCGTTATGTCCCCAGTTGCGGGCGGTCGCCGCCCCCTACGCCAGCAAACCGGACGACCTCCACAACCGCCGCCCCACGCCCCGCAGCACCCCGATGTCGTCCAGGAAGTCCGTCAGCCGCTTCGCCCCCGTCTGCATGACCTCCCGCCGATGCCCGCTCGCCTTCACCTGGGCCACGGCCTCCCGCTTGTCGAGTCCCACGTTCGTGTACACCTCGGGATTCACGAAGGCGACCGAGAACACCCGCGCGAACTCACCGGAGGTGACCCGCGTGAACTCCTGCGACCACCTCGGCGCCGTCACCATCTGCCGCCGCAGCTCCTCCCGCGCGTACCGCACATGCCGCGCCTCCTCCACGACATGGATGCGCGTCACCCCCCGGACGAGGGTCTGCACCCGCTCGTCGGGGAACGTCAGCCGCTGCATCCAGTCGAGGACCTCCTCACCGAGCAGCGTGGCCGTGAAGGACCCGGGCGTGGTGGAGATCGTCTTGAACAGCCGCCCCATGTTCTGGTGGACCCGGCTCACCGGATACCAGGGCGTGCCGCCGTGCGAGATGAGCCGCGCGAACATCTTCGAGTGCCGGCACTCGTCCTCGATCTCGGTCAGCGCGTACCGCACATGCGCGCTCGTCGCCGCCTTGTCGTAGATGTGCCGTACGAGCAGCTGCATCAGGATGATCTCGAACCAGATCCCGAGCGAGGCGAGCGCCGCGGCCTCGTGCTGCGAGAGCAGGATCCGCTGCTCCTCGCCCATCCGCCTCCACATCGGCGTGTCGTACAGCGACACCAGTTCCGGCGGCCAGAACCACTTGCCCTCCTCGAAGGGCGCGTCCCAGTCCAGTTCCTCGTCCGGGTCGAAGGAGTGCTTGGCGGAGGAGTCGAGCAGCCGCTGGGCCACCTGCTCCCTGTCCTTGAGCAGGCCGAGCGCGTCGCGCAGCCCCGCGACCGCGTCTGCTTCCGTCAGGGTCGTCATGCACTTATGAGACTGCCTGTCAGCAAGCACGTCAATCCCTCGCGCACACTTCTTGTTGACTCGGCGTCTAGCACGTGTGAGCCTGCGGAACATGCCGACATACGACCTGTACGCCAAGGACCCGGGAGACCCTCACTGGCAGGTGCCGGCCACCGGCGCGGCCCGCTTCGGCTGGGAGTACGACGACGGCCGCGAACGCCTCCTCGCCCTCTACCAGAAGGGCAAGGACAAGCAGTGGGACGGCCAGAAGCGCATCGACTGGGACCTCGAGGTCGATCCGTACGACCCGCTCGGCACTCCCGACGAGTCGATGTCGCTCTACGGCACCAAGCACTGGGCGAAACTCACCGACAAGGACAAGGGCGAACTGCGCAAGCACTACGCGTCGTGGCAGTTCAGCCAGTTCCTGCACGGCGAGCAGGGCGCGATGATCTGTGCGGCGCGGATCGTGGAGTCGGTGCCCGACCTGGACGCGAAGTTCTACTCGGCGACCCAGACGATGGACGAGGCCCGGCACGCGGAGATCTACGGCCGCTTCCTCCACGAGAAGATCGGCATGCTGTACCCGATCAACGACAACCTCCAGTCCCTCCTCGGCGACACCCTGCGTGACAGCCGCTGGGACATGCCGTATCTGGGCATGCAGGTCCTGATCGAGGGACTGGCCCTGGCGGCCTTCGGCATGATCCGCGACACCACCGACAAGCCGCTGCCCAAGCAGATCCTGGCGTACGTGATGCAGGACGAGGCACGCCACGTCGCCTTCGGCCGGATGGCGCTGCGCGACTACTACCGGCAACTCACGGACGCCGAACTCCGCGAACGCGAGGAGTTCGTCATCGAGGGCTGCTACCTGATGCGGGACCGGCTGCGCGGAGTGGAGGTCCTGGAGAACTTCGGCATCCCGAAGGCGGAGGCCGAGGAGTACAGCGAGAAGTCCGAATTCCTGGCGCTCTTCCGGCAGTTGCTCTTCTCCCGCATCGTGCCGTGCGTCAAGGACATCGGCCTGTGGGGCAAACGCCTCCAGCAGGCCTATGTCGACATGGGCGTCTTCGAGATGGGCGACTCGAACCTCGACCTGCTGATGGCCCAGGACGAGGAGATCGCCGAGAAGCTCGACGAGGAGCGCTTCGCGGCGGAGGAACGGGAGCGGGTCGCGGAGGTGGAGGAGGCCATCGAGGCGGGCGCGGGCGGCTCCTGACGCAGTGCCCGGACGATCCTGCCGCCGCTACACCGAGCAGCCCAGCCCCTCGGGAACCTCCCCGACGACCGGCTCCGCCGCTCCCGGCGGGAAGGACGTCCGCAGGGTGAAGGCGTACGGTGTCGGGCCGTTCGTGCGCAGGTGCAGGAGTCGGGACTCCGCCTCCGCCACCGTCGGGCGGTGGCCCGCCGGTACCCACCACAGGGTCGCCATCGCCTCCTGCACCCGCTCGAACCACTCACGCCGGCGGGCGAGCATCTCCCTGTGCCTGCCCTGGTACATGTACGCCGTCAGGGCGTCGGTGTCGCGCCACACCGACATGTTGATGATCAGCCATTCGTCGCCGAAGACGGCGATGTCCGTCGCGTCGCCGGAGTCGCTCTGGAGGCGCCAGACGAAACCCTCGGCGGCGTCGGCGTCAGCGTTCACGGGGTCGAGGTTGTCGACGAAGTCCTTCAACTGCGGGGAATCCAGCGGGGCCTTGAGGCGGGCGATGTTGACCTGGGCGAGTTCGTACGCGGCGGCTGAAGTCATGGACCGAACGATAGGTCGGGAGGCGAGGCGATCCCAGCCCCCGTCTCAGCACGTGAGCAATGTCCGCCTCTCACAGCGTGGCCGCGAAGCCGGTGAGTACCTGTGAACTACCGCCTTACGGAAGGGAAACCGTGCCCTGACCGCTCCGTCCGTAGCCTTGCGGGGCATGACGGGGAATCTACCGACCACCTTACGGCTGCCTGCTCTGCCCGGCTGGAACTCCATCCGCGGCCGCATGGCCATTGTCCTGGCCGTCCCGACCTGCCTCCTGCTCGCCCTGACCGGGCTCGGCGTCGCCGACCGCGCCGCCGACTGGTCCGCCGCGCAGCAGACGGAGGCGCACGTCGACGTCCTGCTGCGCGTGCAGAGCCTCGTACGGGAGGTGCAGCGCGAACGCGGGCTCACCAGCGGGCTGCTGGGCGGCGCCGAGGAGTACCGGGACGACGTGCGCACCCAGCGCGAGCGGACCGACGACGCCCGAACGGAGTTCAAGGCGGCGCTCGACGACAAGCGCGGCGACCTGCCCCAAGCCGCCGTCTCCGCCCTGCACGCCGCCGAAGTCCCGCTCGCCGCCCTCATCCCGGTCCGCACCGGCGTCGACGCCGGCACCGCCGACCGCACCACCACCCTGCGCACCTACACCAAGGCCGTCACCGCCCTCATCGACGCCGAGTCCGCGGGCGCCCCCGACGGCGACCGCCGGATCGCCCAGGGCGCGCAGGCCCTTCAGGCCCTGGCCCGCGCCACGGAGGCCGTCGCACTGGAACGCGGCTCCCTCAACGGCGTGTTCGCCGCGGGGCGCTTCCACTCCGGCGAGTACCTCGACTTCACCGAGATCCGGGCCGCCCGGGTGGCCGCCCTCGGACAGTTCCGCCAACTCGCCTCCGGTGAAGAGGAGTCCGCCCTCGACGCCGCCTTCAAAACGGCCGCCGCCCGCCGGGTCACGTCCTACGAGACCCAGGCCGAGCGCGGTGCCGACGGCTCCGGTCTCTCCGTCGCCCCCGCCCGCTGGTGGGCCGACATGACGGCCCTCGTCGACGACCTGCACGACGTGCAGAAACGGGTCGGCGACGATGTGCGGGCACGTGCCGAGGACGCCGGTTCCGCGGCCACCTGGCAGCTCGGGGGCTTCCTCGCCCTCGGTCTGCTGATCGTCGGCGTGGCCGCCGCGCTCGCCGTCGTCTCCGCCCGCTCCATCACCCGCCCCCTGGGAGCCCTCGCCGACGAGGCGGACGAGGTCGCGGGCACCCGGCTGCCCGACGCCGTCCGGCGCATCCAGGAGGCCGACCCCGACACCTCGCCGCCCGCCGAGCAAGGCAGGCGCGAACTCCCGGGCGGCGCACGGGAGATCAGCCGCCTCGCCGCCGCCCTGCGCAACGTGGAGCACACCGCTGTCGGGCTCGCCGCCGAACAGGCCGTCCTGCGCCGCAACAGCACCGAGTCGCTCGCCAGCCTCGGCCGCCGCAACCAGGCCCTCCTCAACCGGCAGCTCGGCCTCATCACCACTCTGGAGAGCCAGGAGCTGGACCCCGACTCGCTCGCCGAGCTGTTCGAACTCGACCACCTGGCCACCCGTATGCGCCGCAACGCCGAGTCCCTGCTGGTCCTGGCCGGCGAGGAGTCACCCGCCCGTACCTGGCGCGGCACGGTCGGCGTGCACGAGGTGGTGCAGTCGGCCGTCGCCGAGGTCGAGCAGTACCAGCGCGTCGCCGTCACAGACGTCGAACCGTGCCGTGTGCGTGGCCACTGCGTCGCCGAACTCTCCCACCTCCTCGCCGAGTTGGTGGAGAACGCGCTCATGTTCAGCCCGCCCCAGCAGCCCGTCCAGATCTACGGCTGGCGGGACGGCGGCGAGTACTGCCTCGCCGTCGTCGACCAGGGCATGGGCATGACCGCCGAGCGCATGACGGAGGCCAACGCCCTGCTCTCCGGCAGGGGCGACTCCCTGCTCACCGCGCCGACCCGGTTCCTCGGCCATCATGTCGTCGGCGCGCTCGCCGCCCGGCTCGGCGCCCATGTCGAACTGCGACCCACCCAGGGCGCGGGCGTCACGGCGTACGTGGCGCTGCCGGCCGTCCTCGTCCACCAGCCCGACTCCTCAACGGCCTCGGTAGGAGGGTGAGTTCAGGACGGCCTCCATCACCGCCCGCGCGATCGGCGCCGCCACCCCGTTGCCGCTGATGTCCTCCCGGTCGGCCGACGCGTCCTCCACCACCACGGCGACCGCGACCCTCGGCTCCAGGTCGTAGTCGTCCCGTGCCCAGCCCACGAACCAGGCGTACGGCGTGCCGGCGTTGCCGATGCCGTGCTGGGCGGTGCCGGTCTTGCCTCCGACGGTGGCGCCGGGGATCGCGGCGTTGGTGCCGGTGCCCTCGTTCACCACGTCGGTCATCAGCTCCCGCATGCGCACCGCGGTCGCCGGCCGCATCACCTGACGTTCGGGGCGCGGGCCGGCCGTGGACACCGTGGACCCGCCCGCCCGCGTGGTCCGCTCCACCAGGTACGGCGCCCGCAGCCGGCCGCCGTTCGCGACGGCCGCCGCGACCATCGCCATCTGCAGCGGAGTGGCCCGCGTGTTGTACTGCCCGATGGAGGAGAGGGCCAGCTGTGCCCTGTCCACCGTCGTGTCGAAAGTGCTCGGCG
This sequence comes from Streptomyces sp. HUAS ZL42, assembly GCF_040782645.1. Lineage (GTDB taxonomy): Bacteria > Actinomycetota > Actinomycetes > Streptomycetales > Streptomycetaceae > Streptomyces. Next base: position 3,499,402 of record NZ_CP160403.1, on the reverse strand, counting down.
CCACCGGGAACGGGACCTCGATGTCGCCGTCGTTGAAACCGAAGCCCGCCGCCGTGGCCGCCATGTCCGCCACCCCCACGTCCACACCCAGCTTCGCGAACACCGTGTTGCACGACCACTCGAACGCGGCCCGCAGGGAGGCGTCCGCACACCCGTCGGACTCGTTCGTCAGCGAGGTCGTGGTCCCTGGCAGCCGGTACGGGTCCGGAGAGTCCGTCGGCGCGTCGACGTCCGTGATCACGCCCGCGTCCAGCGCCGCCGCCGCGGTGACCACCTTGAACGTCGAACCCGGCGGATACGTCTGCCGTACCGCGCGGTTGAGCATCGGCCTGTTCGGGTCACCGTTCAGCCGCGCCCAGGCCCGGGCCACCGCCGTGCCGTTCCCGGACAGCTCGGCCGGGTCGTACGACGGGGACGACACCAGCGCCAGGATCCTCCCCGTCGCCGGCTCCAGAGCGGCCACCGCTCCCTTCCGGCCGTCCAGTCCGTCGTACGCCGCCTGCTGCGCGGACCGGTCGAGGGTCGTCACGACGTGGCCGCCGGGGTTTTGGGCGTGGGTGAAGTCGTTCCACAGGGGGAACGGCGAGAGCAGTGGATGGGTGCCGGAGAGGACGTCGTCGTCGGTGTCCTCCAGGAGCGTCGTCCCGTACACCTGCGAGGCGAAGCCGGTGACGGGCGCGTACAACGGGCCGTCGGTGTACGTGCGTTCGTAGCGGAGGTGCTCGCCGGTGTCCCGGGAGCCGGTGACCGCCTCGCCGCCGACCAGGATGTCGCCGCGCGGCTGGGCGTAACGGGCGATGGTCCCGCGGCGGTTGGCCGGGTTGGCGTCGTAGGACGGGCCTTCGACGACCTGGACGCGCGCGGCGTTCACCAGGAGCGCGGCGAGCAGCAGGGCGCAGAACACGGCCGCGTGCCGGATGTGCCGGGTCAAGGAGCCTCCTCGCGTCTCACGCCGTCGCCTCACCGTCGTACGGACGCCGTGCCGCGTCGCTCATCCGGATCAGCAGCGCCACGATCGCCCAGTTGGTGACGACGGACGAGCCGCCCTGGGCCAGGAACGGCATGGCCATGCCGGTCAGCGGGATCAGCCCCGTCACCCCGCCCGCGATCACGAACACCTGGAGCGCCACGATCGAGGCGAGCCCGACCGCGAGCAGCCGGCCGAAGGGGTCGCGCAGGGCGAGGCCGGCCCGGTAGCCGCGCTCCACCAGCAGTCCGTACAGCAGGAAGATCGCGGACAGGCCCGCCAGACCCAGCTCCTCGCCCGCCGTCGCCAGGATGAAGTCCGACTTCACGGCGAAGCCGATGAGGACCGAGTGACCGAGGCCCAGGCCCGTGCCGAGCATGCCGCCCGCCGCGAAGGCGAACAGGGACTGGGCGAGCTGGTTGGGGCCCCGGCCCGCCTCGATCGACGCGAACGGGTGCAGCCAGTCCTCGATCCTGCCGTGCACATGCGGTTCGAAGCGGCCGACGGCGACAGCGCCGAGAGCGGCCAGCAGCAGGCCGACCGCGATCCAGCCGGTGCGGCCGGTGGCGACGTACAACAGGACGACGAACAGGCCGAAGAAGAGCAGCGAGGTACCGAGGTCCCGCTCCAGGACAAGGACGCCGACGCTCACCAGCCAGACGGCGACGATCGGGCCGAGAACGCGCCCGGTGGGGAACTGCAGTCTCCAGACGCGGCGGCCCGTGTACGCCAGCGCGTTGCGGTTGGCCGCCAGGTACGCGGCGAAGAAGACCGCGAGCAGCACCTTCGCGAACTCGCCAGGCTGGATGGAGAATCCGGCGATCCGGATCCAGATGCGGGCACCGTTCACGGACGGGAAGAAGATCGGCAGGATGAGCAGGATCAGCGCGGCGACGACGCAGACGTACGCGTACCGCTGAAGCACTCGGTGGTCGCGCAGGGCGGCGACGACCACGATGAACAGGGCCACGCCGAGCGTGGACCACACCAGTTGGGTGGGGGCCGCCCGGTCGCCCGGCGTCTCCAGGTCGAGCCGGTAGATGAGGACCAGGCCCAGGCCGTTGAGCAGCACGCCGATCGGGAGCGGGAGCGGATCGGCGTACGGGGCGCGCAGGCGTACGGCGAGATGGGCGAGGAGCGCGAGCACGCCGAGCCCGGCGCCGTAACCGGCGGCGCCGGGCGGGACGGTGCCGTTCCTCGCGAGACCGACCGCGCAGTAGCCGCACACGCAGAGCAGCACTGCCAGGACGATGAGGGAGAGTTCGATGCCACGGCGCCGGGGGACACGGACCGCGGGAGCGGGCGCGTCCGCCGCTGCCACGGTGGTTCCGGCGTTGACCATGTCCGGAACTTACCCAAATAGTGCGTCTTGTGATCCTCGGGGATTCAGCACCAGCGTGGCGCCGGACCGAGGTTGTCGATGTAGCGGGCCGCGCCCCACGCCCAGGTGCCGTCCGTGAGGAGGTACCAGAGGGAGTTGCCGTCGACGCTCTCGCCCGAGGTCTTGCAGAAGATCGAGACGATGTCACCCCGGTGGGCGGTCCGGATCACCTGGCTGCCGCGGTTCGGCGCGCTGCGCAGGAGCAGGGTGCTCGCCGTGACGACACCCCGGTACAGCTGCTGGTCGCTGTTCTGCTGGCCCCCGCCCCAGCCGCCCTGCCCGTCGCCGCCACTGGGACGGCCGGTGGAGGAGGTGTCCTGTCCGTCGCCGCCGCTGGGGCGGCCCGAGGTGGAGTTGCTGTCCCCGTTGCCGCCGCTGGGGCGGCCTGAGGTGGAGTTGCTGTCCCCGTTGCCGCCGCTGGGGCGGCCCGAGGAGGAGCCGTTCTCCCAGTTGCCGTTCTGGGGGCGGCCGGTGGAGGAGGTGTCCTGTCCGTCGCCGCCGCTGGGGCGGCCCGAGGAGGAGTCGCTCTCCCCGTCGCCGCCGCTCGGGCGGCCGGAGGAGCCGTTCTGCCAGTTGCCGTTCTCGGGACGGCTCGAGTTCGAGTTCGAGTTCGAGGACGAGGAGGAGTCCCCCCAGTCGTCGTCGGCGGCGGCGGGCGTCACGGCGGCCGCGGTGGCCAGGGCGCCGGCCGCGGTGGCTATGGCGAGGCGGGTGAGGGCGGAGCGCAGGGCCATGAAGGCACCTCCGTAAACGGGGCGAAGTTGACTATTCGCCACATTAGGAGCGGTGCCTGGAGGTCGCCCGTCACGCTGCGCCATCGGAGAGGCCGCCCCGGCCGGGAGGGGTCTGAGGAAGCGTCAGAGTCGCCACCGCGCCACCGCCCTCCGCCGCGTTGCCGAACTCCAGCCGCGCGCCCAGTACCTCCGCCTGGCCCACCGCGATCGTCAGCCCCAGCCCGTGTCCCTTCGGCCCGCCCTCCGTGCGGAACCGCTGCGGCCCGTGCGCCACGAGGTACTCCGGATAGCCGTCCCCGTGGTCCCGTACGGTGACCACCGAACCGTCCACCGTCAGGACCACGGGCGCCCGCCCGTGGTCGTGCGCGTTGGCGACGAGATTGCCCAGCACACGCTCGAGCCGCCGCCGGTCGGTCTCCACGCGCGCGTCCCGTACGATCCTGACCTCCGTGTCGGTCGCGGAGGCCCGCACGACCCGTTCCGCCAGCGCCGCCAGCTGCTCGGTGCCGAGGTCGAGCCGCTCCCGCCCGGTGTCGAGGCGGGAGATCTCCAGCAGATCCTCGGTGAGCGTGCGCAGCGCGGCCACCCGGTCGCGCACCAGCTCGGTCGGCCGGCCCGGCGGCAGCAGCTCGGCCGCCGCGTGCAGCCCGGTCAGCGGGGTGCGCAGCTCGTGGGCCACGTCGGCGGTGAACCGCTGCTCGCTCAGCAGCTTGCTCTGCAGCGACGCCGCCATGCCGTCCAGCGCGGCGGCGACCGCGGCCACCTCGTCCTGGGGGCGGGTCGGATCCTTCGTACGCGGATCGTTCACCCGCGCGTCCAGGTCGCCGCCGCTGATCCGCCGGGCCACCCGGGCCGTCCGGTTCAGCCGCCTGGTCACCCTGGTCACCGCGAACGCCCCCACCAGCAGCGTCGCCCCGATCGCCAGCCCCGAGGACCACAGGATCGCCCGGTCCAGCCCCTCGATGGTGCGGGCCTGCTGCGCGTAGTCGACCTCCACGGCCAGGGCCCGACCGCCGTCGACCGGCCCCGCCGCCCACATCGTCGGCCGCCCGTGATGGTCGGCGACCATCGTGCCGCGCTCCCCGGCCGCCGCGAGCCGCCGCAGCGAGGCGGGCAGCCCCTTGGGGTCGACGCCCGCACCCGGCAGCAGCGTGTCCCCGGCCTCGAACGCCGCCGTCGCGTCCGTCAGCCGGGACAGCGCGAGGTCACGGGCCTGGCCGACGGTCTGGTTCGTCACCGACACGTGCACGAGGATGCCGAGCAGCGCGGCGAGCGCACAGCACATGACGGTGATGAACACCGCGGCCTTCACGGCCAGCGTCCCGGCCCACTGGGGAAGGGAGGGCCCGCGCCGACGTCTCATCGGGTGCTCGCGGAGGGGGAGGCGGACGGGCCGGGGTGGTGCTTGTGCCCGCCGCTGCGCAGCATCTCGTCGTTCGTGAGCAGCATCGCGTGCTGGTCGGAGTCCCAGGTCCACTGCAGCCGGTACTCGTACCCCGCGACCTCGGACGGCGAGCGGATGATCACGGAACGCCCGGCCAGCTCGACCGCGCTCACGGCGTCCTCGTATCCCATGACCTGCACGAGCCTGTGCTTCTCGACGGTGTAGACACGCACCGCCGTCAGGTTGCCGGGCAGCTGCCGGAAGCCCAGCGTCAGCTCGTCGTGCCCGTCGCCGGTCAGATCGCGGTAGTACGGCGTGAGGACGGGGCACCTGCTCCGGTCATCGCCCTTTCCGCAGTCCTGCATCCGCCGTGCCGTCTCGTCGTAGGCGCCCTCGCCGTAGTCGCCGGGACTCGCGGCGATCTCGGCGCGTACGACCGCGATCGGGTCCACCTCGTGTATGTCGTCGCCGGGGATCTTCAGGTTCTTCACGACCTTGGTGTCCACCTCGCCGATGTCGAAGGCGGGGCTGGAGGCGGGCGGCAGGTCCGGCCAGAGCCGGACGGGACCGACCGCGGTCGGTGTGGCCCCCGCGCCCCGGAGCCCGCCCGCGTCACCGCAGGCCGCGGTCGCCGCCGCCAGCAGGGCGACGGCGGCGAGGGCCGGGGCGGTGCGTGAGGCGCGATTGGGGGGCACGGGGCTCCTGTGCTGCGGGACGATCGTGGCCCCGTACACCATAGAAGGCGCTACTCGGTGAGCTCCTCGAGGAGCCGGGCCGTCGGCAGTCCGGCCCGCAGGTATTCGACGAACAGCTCGTTGTGCAGGGCCCACGGCGAGCGGCGGGAGCGTATCAGCCGGATCGCCTCGTCGGCGGAGCGGCCCCCGTGGACCAGTGCGTGCGCTATGACCAGCCCCGAGCGGTTGTACCCGTGGTAACAGCGGACGAGGACCCTGCGGCCCTCGTCCAGTGCCTCGCACGCGGACTGGGCCAGCCGCATCACTCCCGCGAGCTGCGTTCCGTCCAGCGGCCCGTCCGGGATCGGCCACACATGGTGCCGGACACCGGGATCGGGTCCGTGCCCCGGTAACCGCAACAGCGTCTGCACAAGATCGAACTCATCGCGCACGACGGCGAACTCCAGTTGCCCGGACTGCCCCCGGAACTCGTGCCCGCCCATCCACAGGCCTGGCACGATCTCGTTCCACGGACTGTCCGGAGCCGGCACATCGGGCTGCTTCCTGCGAGTACGCAATCGCGCCTCCCAACTCCACCCGCGGACCTGCCCGGCGAATCGGCGCTGATCAGCCACTGCGGGTTCCCTGCGACCTGATCCGCCGGACAGGCCCAACTCCTGTCAAAGGTAACCGGCTTCTTGCCCCTGGAGCACCCCGCCTGTTCCCATGGTCGTGGGGTGATGGTGCATGAGCCGACTGCGCGTCATACCGACCTGGCGGCACGGCCAGGAACGGCTGTACGTCTGCTTCACGGACGGCAGGAACATCGCCTGGTACGACCGTGAGGCAGCCCGGGTGAACCTGCTCAGCGAGGACCACAGGGAGGACGTCCTGGAGGTTCTCGGCCCCTTCCTGACCGGGCCCGTCGCGGTGGGCCCGCCCCCGGTCCCCACCCCGGCGGAGCTGGCCCGTCTCTCCCTTCACCCGGACGACGACCTGGCCCCGAACCGCCCCGGCGAGGCGCTCCTCGTCGACCTCGACCGGGACCCGGGCCCCGCCCACCGGCTGCGTCCGGACCCGCGGCGCCGGGCGCTGGAGGCGGAGCAGACGGTCGGGGAGGCCCTGGACCGCCTCGACGGGGCCGGCTGGCACGCCCTGCACTCGATCCCGCTGCCCGGCGGCGACCGCGTGCACCACCTGGCCATCGGCCCCGCCGGCCTGTTCGCGATCCACACGCTCCACGCCCGCAAGCAGCGGGTCCTGGTGGCCGACCCCATGGTCGCCCTGGGCCGCCGCGACCCCCGCCCCCTGCTGCGCCGCGTCCGCGCCGACGCCGACCGCGCCTCGTACGCCCTGACGGCCGAGGTCCACCCGGTGCTGGCGCTCGTGGGCCCCGCCGACCTGCGGATCACCTCCCCACTCCGTGAGGTCCGTGTCCTGCAGGACACGGACCTCACGGACCTGGCCCGCCTCGGTGGCGTGCTCAAGCCGGCGGACGTGGAGGCCCTGCACGCGATGGCGCGGGACCGGCACACGTGGGAGCGGGTGTGACGTTGTGCGGCTGAACGAGTTCGGCTGAACAGCAGGGCGATGCCCTCAGGGAAGTGCCCCGGCGTGGTCCGGGTCGAGCAGCGGGGCCAGTAGGTCGCCGTAGTCCTGTAGGCGTGGCCCGATGTCCTGTGCCCGGAACGCCAGCTGGGCGGGGTCTCCGCACTCCTCGACCTCGGTCCAGGTCACCGGCGCCGAGACGGTGGGCTCGGGGCGGGCCCGCAGGGTGTAGGGGGTCGCGGTCGTCTTGCGGGCGGCGTTCTGGCTCCAGTCGACGAAGACCTTCCCGGGACGGAGACTGCGCGTCATCCGGTGGACGACCTGCCGCGGCATGGCCTGCTCGGCCTCCACGGCCAGTTGCCTGGCGTACTCGGTGACCGACTCGGAGGAGGTCGGCCGCAGGGCGGCCAGGAGATGCAGCCCCTTGGACCCGGAGGTCTTGGCGTACGCCTCGATCCCGTCCGCAGCCATCCGCTCCCGCAGCCACAGGGCGACCTCGCAGCACTCGACGACGGTGGCGGGGGCGCCGGGATCGAGGTCGAGGACGATCCGGTCGGCCTCACCCGGGGCCTGGATCACCCACTGCGGCGTATGGAACTCGGTGACGAGATTGGCCGCCCACATCAGGCTGGCCAGATCCTGCACGATCACCATCCGCGCGGGCCCCTCCATCCGCGGTACCTCGGCGGTGGTGACCCAGTCGGGCGTACCCGGTGGGACGTTCTTGGCGAAGAAGACCTGGCCGTCGGGCCCGTCGGGATAGCGCAGGAAGGACAGCGGCCGATCCCGCAGATGGGGCAGGAGTGCCTCGGAGGTGGTCGCGTAGTAGTGCAGCACCTCGCCCTTGGTGAAGCCGGTCGCCGGATACAGCACCTTCTCCAGGTTGCTGAGCGCGAGCCGTCGCCCCTCCACCTCTGTGATCGGCGTCATACGATGAGAATCCCAGATATTTCGACGCAAATATGAACAAGTTGTAGTGAACCGACCGAAAGGATGCCGACGTGCGATCCATATGGAACGGTGCCATCTCGTTCGGTCTCGTCAGCATCCCGATCAAGCTGGTGAACGCCACGGAGAGCCACTCGATCTCTTTCCGTCAGATCCACACGGAGGACGGCGGCCGCATTCGCTACCGCAAGTTCTGCGAGCTGGAGGACCGTGAGGTGAGTGGGACGGAGATCGGTAAGGGGTACGAGGACGCGGACGGCACGATCATCCCCATCACGGACGACGACCTGTCCCACCTGCCCATCCCCACGGCGAAGACGATCGAGATCGTGGCCTTCGTGCCCGGCGACCGGATCGACCCGCTCCAGATGGACGCGGCGTACTACCTGGCGGCGGGCGGCGCCCCCGCGGCCAAGCCGTACACGCTGCTGCGGGAGGCTCTGAAACGCAGCAACAAGGTCGCGATCGCGAAGTACGCGCTGCGAGGCCGTGAGCGCCTGGGCATGCTGCGGGTGGTCGGCGACGCCATCGCCATGCACGGCCTGCTGTGGCCGGACGAGGTCCGCGCGCCGGAGGGCGTCGCCCCGGACACGAACGTGACGGTGCGCGACAAGGAACTCGACCTGGCGGACACGCTGATGGACACGCTGGGGGACGTGGATCTGGAAGACCTCCACGACGAGTACCGCGAGGCTGTGGAGGAGGTCATCGCGGCGAAGGCGGCGGGCGAGGCGCTGCCGGAGGCACCTGAGCCGGCGGCCGGCGGCAAGGTCCTGGACCTGATGGCGGCGCTGGAGAAGAGCGTGCGGGCGGCAAGGGAGTCGCGCGGCGAGGAGCCGGAGGCGGAGGAGGCCGAGGTCAGACGCCTCGCGCCGCGGAAGACGGCACGGGCGGCTCCGAAGGAGGCGGCGGGAAAGAAGTCGACGGCCAAGAAGGCCGCAGCGAAGAAGACGACAGCGGCATCGGCGAAGAAGTCGACGGCGAAGACGGCGGCGAAGAAGACGGCGACGAAGAGCACCGCGAAGAAGACGACGAAGAAGACGACAACCCGCAAACGCACGGCGTGATCGCCGCCCCTCCTCACGTCGGTGGCACCCCCGCCGCGAACGCGTCCCCCGCGTCGATCCACTCGGAGAGCATCCGCCTCTCGGTGACGTCCGGGTCCGCGGTCAGGTGGTGCCGGATCCGTTCGGCCGGGCCTTCGTCGTGAGCCGTGGCGGGACCTCATTTCCGTCGGGGTCTGAGTCGTTCGTCTCCCCGGTCCACACCCGTGAGTCCGACTTGTCCGATCCCTGCTCGGCGCGCACGCTGGGACTGTGAGTAACCTCACCTGCGTGAATTGAGCAAGAATGGCCACTTTTGATCAGAACAACGGTCACTACAGGTGGTCACCCGATGCCGCGACGGCCACCGTCAGCCTGGAGGGCATCGTCACGGGATGGAGCGAGGGCGCGCGGCGGCTGCTGGGTCACCGGGCCCCGGAGGTCGTGGGGCGTGCCGCGGCCGAACTCCTCGTCGCCAGGGAGACCCCCGAGGCGACCGGAGTCTCCCTGACCGCATCCCAGGAGTGGAGTGGTACGGCTGCCCTGCGGCACCGGGACGGCCACCGCGTCGACGTGACCCTGCACGCCCACCCCTCCCTGGGCGCCGACGGTACGACCCAGGGTTTCGTCGTGTCCGCGACCCTCGGCCCCACCGAGTCCGAACGCGACCGCAGAATGCTGGAGTGGGCGTTCGCCCAGTCCTCGATCGCTCTCACCACCTACACCACGGCCTCGCGCTCCTGGCAGATGAACGCGACCGCGGAGTCCGGCGACCAGGCCCCGCGCTCCCCTTACCCGGCCCTCCTGACCGCACCCCCCGCCGACGAGGGCTTCCTGCGCTGTGTGCGCCGTGTCGCCGAAGAAGGCAGCTCCCTGCAGTACGAGTACGTCACCCCGGCCCCGCCCACCGCCACCGCGCGCCGGCGCGCCTGGGTGATCGAGTTGTGGCCCGTCCGGGATCCCGCCACCGGTGAGGTGGCCGGGGTCGGCACCGCGACGTTCGACAGCAGCGAGGAGCGCTCGGCCCGGCAGCGGCTGGCCCTGCTGAAGGAAGCCGGCGCCCGGATCGGGACCACCCTGAACGTGACCCGCACCGCCGAGGAACTCGCCGATCTGGCCGTCCCCCGCCTCGCCGACTTCGTCAGCGTGGACCTGCTGGACTCCGTACTGCGCGGGGAGGAGCCGATCCCCGGGCCCGTCGACGCCGCCGTGGTGCTGCGCCGGGTCGCGCACCAGTCCGTCTCCGCCACCACCCCCACCGCCCCCACCTCCGGCGTGCCGGAGGCCGCCATCGACCTCGGGGCGGTCGACACCTACCCTCCGTACGCCCCGCCCGCCCGCTCGCTGGCCACCGGCCAGCCCCTGCTCAGCGGCGAGGACGACCCCGACTTCGTCCGATGGGTCACCGAGCACGAGACGAGGAGCGCCCGCGTCCGCGAGTACGGCTTCCACTCGGTCATGGCGACCCCGCTGCGGGCCCGCGGCATCACCCTCGGGGTGGCGGTCTTCGTCCGCGGCGAGGGCTCCGAGCCGTTCGTGCACGACGACCTGCTGCTCGCCGAGGAGCTCGCGGGGCGGGCGGCCGTCGGGGTGGACAACGCGCGCCGTTACACCCGTGAGCGCACCAACGCCCTCACCCTCCAGCGCAGTCTGCTGCCCCGCGATCTCCCCAGGCAGGCGGCCGTGGAGGTCGCGTACCGCTATCTGCCGGCCGGTACGGGCGCCGGGGTGGGCGGCGACTGGTTCGACGTCGTACCCCTGTCCGGCACCCGCGTCGCCCTCGTCGTCGGTGACGTCGTCGGGCACGGCATCCACGCCTCCGCCACCATGGGGCGGCTGCGCACCGCCGTGCGCACCCTCGCCGACGTCGACCTGCCTCCCGACGAACTCCTGACCCACCTCGACGACCTGGTCATCCACCTCACCTCGGACGACGACCGTGCCGACAGCCTCGTCCGGGACGAAACCGGTGAGATCGGCGCGACCTGCCTGTACGCCGTGTACGACCCCGTCTCCCGCATCTGCACCCTCGCCAGCGCCGGCCACCTCCCGCCCGCCCTCCTTCTCCCCGACGGCACGGTCAGCTCGGTCCACCTCAGCCCCGGCCCGCTGCTGGGCGTCGGAGGGCTGCCCTTCGAGTCCACCGAGCTGGAACTCCCCGAGGGCAGCCTGCTGGCCTTCTACACGGACGGCCTGATCGAGGCGCGCGAACGCGACGTCAGCCTCGGCATCGAGCGGCTGTGCGAGGCCCTGGCCTTCCCCGTGCCCTCGCTCGAGGTCACCTGCGACGCCATCCTCAAGGCCCTGCTGCCCGACAGCCCGCCCGACGACGTGGCGCTCCTCCTCGCCCGCACCCGGGCCCTGCACGCCGACCAGGTCGCCGCCTGGGCCTTGCCGGCCGACCCGGCGATCGTGGCCGACGCCCGGGCGCAGGCCAGCCGCCAGCTCGCGGCCTGGGGGCTCGAGGACGCCGCGTTCGTCACCGAGCTGGTGGTGAGCGAGCTGGTCACCAACGCCATCCGCTACGGGGACGTACCGATCGGACTGCGGCTGATCCGGGACCGGACCCTGATCTGCGAGGTGTCCGACGCCAGCAGCACCGCTCCGCACCTGCGCCGGGCCCGCACCTACGACGAGGGCGGGCGGGGGCTGCACATGGTCGCCCAGCTCACCCAGGGCTGGGGCACCCGGCAGACCGCCATGGGCAAGACCATCTGGGCCGAGCAATCCCTCCCGGTCAGCTGACCATGACAGAGCACACGGACGACCCGACAGCGCCGCACCCGGCAGACCCCGACACGGCGGACGCCGACGGGACGCACACGCTCGGGCTGCTCTACCCGCCGGCCGGCCGGGGCCGGGAGTACACCACGATGCAGCTCGCCTTCGTCGGCGGTGTCGCGGAGGCCGCCACCAAATACGGCTACGACCTGCTGCTCTCCCCGGCCGGCACGGACGACGACGACTCGTTCCGGCGGATGGTGGGCGGGCGCCGGGTGGACGGCGTGATCGTCATGGAGGTCTGCCGCGAGGACGAACGTGTCGAGCATCTGGCCGATACCGGCTTCCCCTTCGTCGCCATCGGCCGCAACCCCCGGACGGATGTGACCGGCTGGGTCGATCTGGACTTCGCCGGACTGGCGGCCGGCTGCGTTCAGCACCTCGCCGACCTGGGCCACCGCAGAATCGCCTTCGTCAACCGGTCCGAGCAGCTGTTCGGTAGCGGGTACGGGTTCGCACGCCTCGGGGACGATGGCTACACCGAGGCGATGACGAAACTGGGGCTCACCCCGCACGCGTACCTCTGCGGCGACGACCTCGCCTCCGGCGAGGAGGCCGTGGAGCGCATCCTGAGCGACGACCCGGCGACCACCTCGCTGGTCACCCAGAACGAGGCGGCCCTGGAGGGCGTCTACCGGGGGCTGACGCGGCGCGGCCGCGGCGTGCCGCGCGATTTCTCGGTCGTCGGCGTGGCGGCCAGCCCCTGGGCCGAGCAGGTGAGCCCGCCGCTCACCGCCGCCGAGATTCCGGCCAAGGAGATGAGCCGGGTGGCCGTCGACCTGATGGCGGAGCGACTGCGCTCACCCGGCTCACGCCCCCGGCACGTCCTGCTGAAGCCCCTGATCACCCTGCGCGCCAGCACGGGGCCCTGCCGACCGGTACCCGGTTCGGAACCCGAGCCGGAATTCCCCGATTTCGACATAGATTTCTGATACGTCGGTTTCTGCATCCTCGATCACCGACCCCTGGAGCAGCCCATGTCGTACACCGTCGACCGCCGCGGCTTCCTGCGCACCGCGGGCGCGGGAGCGGCTGCCCTCGGCCTCGGCGGGGCCCTCGCCTCCTGCAGCTCCGAGGAATCGAGCACGGTCACCCTCACCTGGTGGGACTACTTCACCCTGGACAACTTCCAGCCCGGAATGAACCGCCTGATCAAGGACATCGAGCAAGGCGTCCCGGATGTGCGGATCGAGCGGCGGACCTTCCCGTTCGCGGAGCTCGACCGGCAGATCACCCTCGGCGCGATCTCCGGCGACCTGCCGGACATCGCCATCGTCGACAACGTCGCCATGAACACCCTGGCCGGCAGCGACCTGCTGGCCGACCTCACCGACCGGGTCGAGGAGTGGGGCCAGGCCGACCAGTACTACAAGGGTCCCTGGGAGGGCTGCCAGGTCGGCGGGAAGACCCTGGGCATCCCCAACAACAGCAACTGCCTCGCCCTGTACTACAACACGCGGATGCTCGAGTCCGCCGGGGTGAGACCCCCCACCACCTGGGACGAACTGGCCTCCGCGGCCCAGCGGCTGACCAGCGGGGACCGGTTCGGCCTGGCGCTCAGCGCGATCAAGACCGAGGAGGGCGTCTTCCAGTTCCTGCCGTTCCTGTGGCAGGCGGGCGGCGACCTGGACACCTTCGCCACGTACGGCGCGACGGCGCTGTCCTTCCTCGACGACCTGATCGCCAAGGGATCCCTGTCGGAACAGTGCGTCGGCTGGACCCAGCAGGACGTCAACACGCGGTTCCTCAACCAGCGCGCGGCGATGCAGATCAACGGCCCCTGGCAGATCCCCACGCTCAAGTCGGCGGACTTCGACTGGGACGTCGTGGCCCTGCCCCGCGACCGGGCGGCCGCCACCTGTCTGGGCGGCGAGAACTGGGTGGTGACGGCCAAGAGCAAGCACGTGGACAAGGCGTGGGAGGTCCTGGAGTACACCCAGCGCCCGTCGGTCCTGGTGCCGTACCTGGTGTCGTTCGGCGAGCTCCCGTCCCGCAAGGACCTGGCGGACGAGGGTACCTGGGCCTCCGACCCGGCCCTGCGGCTCTTCCTCAGCCAGCTGCCCCTCGCCCGTCCGCGACGGTACGGGCCGCACTACGCCGACATCTCGCAGACCGTCGCGGAGGCGGAACAGGCCGTACTCACCGGTTCCGTGTCCGCCTCCGCGGCCGCGCAGACCGCCGCCGTCAAGATCGACAAGGCGCTGGCCGCTCAATGAGGCCACGCAGCGGCACACAGCCGTCCGCACACCGCCGACGCGCGGGCTACCTGTTCTGCCTGCCGGGGACGGCCTTCCTCGCCCTCTTCCTGGCCTACCCGCTGTTCTACAACGCATGGACGTCCGTCCACGACGTCAAGCTGGGTCAACTGCTCGGCGGGGGAGGGCCGTTCAACGGCCTCGACAACTACCGGGTCGTGGTCGACGACCCCGCCTTCTGGCACTCCGTGCGCCTCTCGCTGGTCTTCACCCTGGGCTCGCTGGCGTTCCAGTTCACCATCGGCTTCGCCCTGGCCCTGCTCTTCGCCCGGCCGTTCCCGCTCAACGGCCTCCTGCGCTCGCTGCTGCTGGTCGCCTGGCTGCTGCCGCCGGTGGTCAGCGGCACCCTCTTCCGCTGGCTGCTCGACGCGGAGTCCGGCGCCTACAACGCCCTGCTGCGTGCGGTGGGCCCGGACAGCCTCTCCCACGACTGGCTCACCGACCCGTCCACCGCCCTCGCCGGTGTGGTCCTCGCCAACATCTGGGTCGGCGTGCCCTTCAACATGCTGCTGCTCCTGGTGGGCCTGCACACCATCGACCCCGAACTCCACGAGGCCGCGGCCATCGACGGCGCGGGCCCCTGGCAGCGCTTCCGCCGGATCACCCTCCCGCTGATGCGGCCGGTGTCGGTGACCGTGCTGCTGCTCGGCCTCATCTACACCTTCAAGGTCTTCGACATCGTCTTCGTGATGACGGGCGGCGGCCCCGTCGACGCCACCCGCGTGCTCTCCCTCTACGTCTACGAGGTCTTCTTCAAGTTCTTCCGGTTCGGGCAGGGCGCCGCCGCCGGCCTGCTGCTGCTCGTCGTACCGCTGCTCACGGGCGTCATCTACGTACGACGGCTGCGCCGTGAGGAAGCGGCAGGAGGTGCCGTGTGAAACCGCCGCGCCACCCCTGGCTGCTCACCGCGACCGCCCTCGTGATCACCGCGGCCTTCCTGCTGCCGGTGTACTGGATGGCCAAGACCAGCCTCACGCCGCCGGACCGGATCCTGGCCCCCACCCCGCAGTGGGTGCCCGCACCGGTCACCGGCGAGAACTACTCGACGGCGCTCGGCTACCAGGGACTCACCAGGGCCCTCGTCAACAGCCTGGTGATCTCCAGCGGCGTGGTGGCACTGACCCTGCTCCTCGGCGTCCCGCTCGCCTACGCGCTCGCCCGGGTGCGCATGCGCGGCTCGGGCGCCATGGTGCTCGCCCTCCTCGTCGCCCAGCTGCCGCCCGCGATCGTCCTCGCCGCGCCGCTGTTCATCCTGGAACGCCGCGCCGGTCTCGACGACACGTACGCCGGCCTGATCGCCGCCGACACGACGCTCACCCTGCCCTTCACGGTGATCGTGCTGCGTCCCGTACTGCTCAGCGTCCCGCCCGAGCTGGAGGAGGCCGCACTGGTCGACGGCTGCGGGCTGCCCGGCGTGCTGCTGCGCGTCGTCCTGCCGCTGATGGTGCCGGGACTGGTCGCGGCGGCCGGACTGTCCTTCCTGCTCGGCTGGGGCGAGTTCCTCTTCGGGCTCACCCTCGCCGAGGGCCCCGACGTCCAGCCCGTCACCGTCCTGCTCAACGCGTTCATCGGGCAGCACGGCACGGCGTGGGGAGCCCTGATGGCCACCGCCACCCTCATCAGCATTCCGGTGGTCTGCGTCTTCGCCCTCTTCCAGCGCTTCATCGTCGGCGGCCTCACCGCCGGCAGCGTCAGGGGCTGACGATGAGCCCGCCCACGCGACCTCACGACCGGGAAAGCCATGTCCTCCCTGCATCCCCGTGACCACACGGCCTACGTCGCCCCGCCCCCGCCCCTGACCCCCGCGGGGCCCACCGCGCTCGACCCGGTCGTCAGCGCCTCCGTCGCCCACGCCGGCACGGACGGCGCCGCCCTGGACGTACGCACCGCGGCCGGACGCACCGGCACGCTCCGCCTGCGCCCCACGACCGGCACGGTCGTCCGCGTCACCCTGCGCATGGACGGCGTACCGACCGCACCCAGGGCAGCCCTCGTCACCGCACCGCCCGGCGGCCGCTGCACCGCCGAGCAGTCGCCCAACACGGTCACCCTCCAGCTCGACGCCCTGCGGGTGGAGGTGCACCTGACGCCGTTCACCATGGAACTGACCGACCGTCACGGCCGGACCCTGCGTCAGGCCACCGACGTACAGGACCCCGACGGCCGCCCGACCGTACTGCCGCTCGGCGTCACCGAACTCACCGACGGCCGCCTCGCCCACCACGACAGCTGGGCCACCCGTCCCGACGAGCACTTCTACGGCCTCGGCGAACGCTTCACCGGCCCGGACCTGCGCGGCGGGCGGGTCGACTGCTGGGTCCAGGACGCCCTCGGCTCCACCGGCACCCGCTCCTACAAAGCCGTGCCCTACCTGATCTCCAGCCGGGGCTACGCCGTCCTCGTGGACACCACGACCGCGGCGTCCTTCGACCTCGCACACAGCAACACCGGCGCCTGGTCGATGACCGTCCCCGACGAGACGCTCGACTACTACCTGATCACCGGCACCCCCGCCGAGTGCCTCGCCGCCTACCGCGACCTCACCGGCCCCGCCCTGCTCCCGCCCAAGTGGGCCTTCGGCCCCTGGATCTCCGGCGGCTTCCGCCACGACACCGCCGACGACGTCCGCGAACGCGCCCGGCAGATCCGTGCCCGCCGCTTCCCCTGCGACGTCCTGCACATCGACACGTACTGGCAGCCGCACGGCTCCTGGTCCGACATGAGCTGGGACACCGAGGCGTTCCCCGACCCGCGGGGGCTGGTCGCGGACCTGGCCGGACAGGGCTTCCACGTCTCCCTGTGGATGAATCCGTACGTCGGTGTCGACAGCCCCTACTACGCGGAGGCGGACCGCAACGGCTGGTTCCTGCGCACCGCCTCAGCGCCCGGCGACACCTGGCTCGGCCAGGTCTGGGGCGGCGCCCATCCCCCCACCGCCGTGCTGGACCTCACCCACCCCGGTGCCGTCGACTGGTTCCGTGGCCGCGTCCGCCAGGCCCTCGCCAGCGGGGCGTCCGTCCTGAAGACCGACTTCGGCGAGGCCGTCCCGGCCGACGCCGTCGCCCACAACGGCATGACCGGAGACCGCCTGCACAACCTCTACCCCCTGCTCTTCAACGACCTCGTCGCCGAGGTCACCCGCGAGGCCACCGCGGGCCACGGCCTCACCTGGGGACGCTCCACCTGGACCGGCGGCCAGCGCCACGGCGCCAAATGGACCGGCGACCCCAACGCGAGCTGGCCGGACCTCGCCGCCACACTCCGCGCCGGCCTCTCCCTCTCCTTCTCCGGCCACCCCTTCTGGAGCCACGACATCGGCGGCTTCCACGGCACACCGGACGCCGAACTCTTCGTGCGCTGGGCCCAGTTCGGCCTGCTGTCGCCGCTCAGCCGCTTCCACGGCATGACCTCCCGGCTGCCCTGGGACTTCGGCGAGGAGGCGTACGCGGCGGTCCTGCACGCGGCCCGCCTGCGGATGAGCCTGCTGCCGTACGTCTATTCGGCGGCCGTCGAGTCCGTCCGCACCGGCGAACCCCTGGCCCGCCCCATCGCCCTGGACCACCCCGACCGCCCGGACGCCCACGCCGCCGACCTCCAGTACCTGCTGGGCCCCGACCTGCTGGTCGCCCCGCTGTACGCCCCGGGCGAAGGACGGCACGTCTGGTTCCCGCCGGGCGAGTGGCTGCCGTACCACGGCGGAGAAGCGGTCACGGGCCCGGCCTGGCACGCCGTCGATCTCCCGCTGCCGACCGCTCCGCTCTGGCTGCGCGCCGGGGCCCTGCTCATCACCACCGCCCCCGCCGACCGTGCCGGCAGCGCCCCCTTCCAGCAGGTGACCGCCGTGTGGGTACGCCCCGAACCCTCGCACACGGCCCGGGCGATCCTCACCGACGAGGACGGCGGCCGAACCCTCGTCACGGCCCACCTCTCCGACGAGGGCCACCTGACCGCCCGCGCCGAGGGCCCCGGCGGCACCCGGCTGGGCATCGCCGTCACGGGTTCCCCGCACGCCGTCCGGACGGCGGAGGTGGACGGGCTGCCGAGCGAGATCGGTGCGTGGCCGGACTTCGACTAGAGGGGCGGTTGTGCGGCCCCAAACAGTGGTGCGGGGGCGCATGTATGCGTGTCCCCCCTGGTCCGGCGCGCCGGCGCTCACCCCATACGGGGAATTGAGCCCGCCCGTATGGCCGCGACCCACGGCACCCGGTGCACTGGGGCCTCCGGCCGTCTTGGACGCCGGTGCACCACAAGGAGGCTTTGATTGGCACTCACTGAGTGGACGAGGTCAATGGAGTGGCTGGCCGCGGCATCGGAGGACCCGCGCGCCTGCAAGGAGGAGTGGCAGAACGGCAACACCGGGGTCACACTCCTGGCCGCGGGACGCTTCTGGGACGTCCTGATCGTGCCGGAGGAGCTGGGACTGCGCGTCGCCGGCCTCCTGGACGAGCTTCCGCTGCTCAACCCCGGCCCCAGCCTGTTCGACGCCCGACGCCGTCGCGTGGGGTTCTTCCTGCCCCCTGAACCGGAAGCCGTCTGGATCGGCACCGGCGTGCGCCATCTCGGCAAGGGCACGTGGATCGCCGCTCCCGCACCGCACTGCCGCTGGGGCGCCCTGCGCTGGCTCTGCCCCCCGGACGGCACCGGCACGCTGACCATGCCCGAGGTCATGGAGGTGGCCCTGCAACGCTGCACCACCGAACTGTCCCGGGTCCACGGGACGCCCGTACGCGCCGCTGGGGGTTGACGGCTCGTCGTCGCCAGGGGGCGGAGCCCCCTGGCGCGGGTCAGCCGAGGCAGAGGACGAGGAGACAGACCTCCGAGGGCGAGGTGGTCGCCGTCGACGTATTCGGCTGCTGCGCTGCCGGTTGCGTACCCCCGTCGCAGCAGGCGCCTGCTGCGACACCGTATCCGTGCGCTCGGGAGGCGTCGCCTCGGCGGACGGGGAGGCGGTGCGAGGCTGCTGGGCCGGCACCGGCGTCGTGGCGGGCCGCGCGGCGGTGTCCGTCCGCGGCGCCGGCGGCGGGGCGGCGGCCCGCTGACGCGGGACGCCGGCCGCGGGGGCCTGCTCGGGAGGAGTGGGCGAGGACCGGCGGGCGTCGGGTGGCGTCGACGCCGGGCTGGTGTACTGCCCCGTCGGCTCCTCCCCGGCGTCGGTCCCCGGGTCCTCGGGCGCTGTGGCCGCCTGTGCCCGGTCGGTGGAGTGCCGGTCCATCGTGGCGACGGTCAGGCCGCCTCCGACGAGCGCGACAGCGGTCGCGACCACGGCCCGGCGCTGGTTCTTCTTCCAGCGGGCCAACTGGCGGCGCCGCGCCGCCCGCCCCTGCGGCGCGGCGGGCGCGCCCTCGAGGTCGGCGGACGGGGCGGGTTGGGGAGTGCCGGGGCCGGTGGACGGCGCGGACCGCAGGGTGCCGTCCTCAGAACCGCCCCCGACCGCACGATCGTTGAAAAGGGTGGGGGCGATGTCGGGCGCGTAGGCACCGCACCCCGGACACACCAGGGCGCCATTGAGGTGCCGTTGGCACGAGGAGCAGTAGTCCATCCGCGGTCTTCCTGAGTCGATCGAGCACGTCGTCGCCCGACAGGCGGGCTGCCGGCAACGCTAACGGGGCATTCGAAAGACTGTGTGCAGCCTGTGTGACACTCCTGCGGCGATTCTCCGGGACCTCGTGTGGACCGGACTTGTCAGCTCTCCACCGCTCTTGTCGGCTCTCCACCGCACTTTCCGCCGCGTGCAGGAGCAGGCCGGCACGGGGGACCCGCCCGCTCCCGCACGCCGGGGCCCGCATGCCTCCCCCAAGAGGGCGGACCCCTGGACCCTTCATGATCGGGTCACTCTCTCCAGCGCACCGCCGGTCGGCGGCGTCACGGGCGGCATCGGATGGTTGCGAGGACAACACCCTTGTGACCGGCGGGACTTACCGCCTTCACGCGTCGGGCACGAACCGTGCACCTTCGAACGTCTAACGGCGTCGCTTCTTGCCGTCGTCCTTGCCGTCGTCCTTGCCCCTTGCCTTGTGGCCGGCGGTCGGTGACGAGGACGGCTCGGACGAGGAGGTGGCCGAAGCGGTACCGGAGCCTGGCGCCGCAGGGTCGGTGGGTGTGGACGGGGAGGTCACAGAGCCCGTCGGAGAAGGGTGAGAGGCGGTGCCTCCGGAGTTCAGCGCGACTCCCACGCCGGCCGCCGCGCCGAACAGGACGACCGCCCCGGCGCCGAGGATCGCCTTCCGGCGCTTCCGGGAGCCGTCCACAGGTTTGACCGGCGGCGGCGCGGCCGCGCCCGTGGCAGCCGGGGGAACGGTCCCGTCCGGCGGGCCCGGGTGGGGCGGGCGTTGACTCGGGACGAGCAGGTCGGTGGTCTGCTCGGCGGTCGGGCGGTGTGCCGGATCCTTGGCCAGGAGCCGCAGAACGCAGTCGGCCAGATGCCGAGGGATGTCCGGCCGCAGCTCGGTGGGAGGCACGGGAGTGGCGCTCACCTGCTGCTGGACCACTTCCAGGGTGGTCCTGCCGAGGAACGGCGGGCGGCCCGTGAGCAGGTGGTAGAGCATGCAGCCGAGCGAGTAGAGGTCGGAGGCGGGCACGGCAGGCTGTCCCAGAGCGCGTTCCGGCGCCAGATAGTCGCCGGTACCCACGATCTTGCCGGTCGCGGAAAGCGTGCTGGTCGTCTCGTCGGCGAAGCGGGCGATCCCGAAGTCGGTGATTTTCACGTCGCGTTCGGCCGTGAGCATCACGTTGGCAGGTTTGATGTCCCGGTGGATCACGCCCGCGTGGTGCGCCGCGGCCAGCCCCTCGGCCACCTGCGCGCCGAGCACGGCCGCGTCGTACGGATCCAGCGTGCCGTGGGCGTGGAGTTCCTGGCGCAGCGTCCAGCCGTCGACCAGTTCCATCACCAGGTAGTGCTGATCGCCGTAGCCCCCGAAGTCGTACACCGCCACCACATGCGGGTGGTTGAGCCGGGCGGCGATGCGGGCCTCCCGGCGGAACCGCTCGGCCCCGTCGCCTTCCGTGGCGCCGGTGCGCAGGAGCTTGACCGCCACCGGGCGGCCGAGCATCTGATCCGTCGCCCGCCAGACCTCGCCCATGGACCCCTGCCCGAGCGGCCCGTCCAGCCGATAGCGCTCCGCCACCAGCACGCGCACTCTCACCTCGTTTCCTGCGGACTGAACGTTGGCCATCCTTTGCGCCATAGGCCACAGCGCAGGGAGCGCTGACGCTGTCACACCGCACACCTGGTCGAGCCTGCTGCCGCGGCGCATGACACGACGTCGGCCTTCACGATCCGGGCGGGATCGTGAAGGCCGACGTCATGCTACGAGAGCAGGGTTGCCCGATCTCGGTGTTACCTGATGTAGACGAGACCGTCCGTGGTGACGGTCGGGCGGCCGCTGGTGCCGACCACGACGATCTTGACGGTGTGCTTGGCGCTGCTGGACCAGGTCTTGGTCCAGATCGCCTGCCGGTACAGGGTGGTGGAGGACTTCAGGTCGACGGTGGTGACCTTGACGCCGTCCACGTAGACGTAGGCCTGGCCGGAGGACGAAGCGCGGGAGACCACCCACGAGGCGGAGCGCCCGGTGAAGGTCCAGGTGAGGCTGGCGCCCTTGGAGCCGCTGGAGTAGGACTTGCCGCCGAGGTAGCTGGTGGAGGAACGGCTGGTCCAGGTACCGGTCCTGGTCGCCGAGGTCTCCTGCAGGATCAGCGGGGTGTAGGAGGCGGAGGACGTGTTGTAGTTGCCGGCGTAGTCGAAGGCCCGCATCGACCAGGTGGCCGCGGTGCCGGACGCGGCGGTGCGGCTGGAGCTCGTGACCGTCGGGCCGAAGGTGGCCGTGGTCGGGGTCAGCAGCTTCACGGAGCTCAGCGCGGCGTTGTCGGTCGCCTTCCAGCCGAGGGTGACCGGGACGGCGGTGGTGTTGACGGTGCCGGTGCGCAGGGACAGCTTCGGGGTGGTGGTGAAGGTCGGCGCGGTCGTCTCCGCCACGAAGTTCAGCGCGGAGGTCGTCGCGGTCTTGCCCGACTGGTGCACGGCCCGCACGGCGACCGTGTGGCTGCCCGCGGCCAGTGTGGTGGCGACGGAGGTGGCCGTACCGGAGGCGGTGGCCACGACCTTGCCGTCGACCAGCAGCTGGTAGCTCTTGATGAGCGAGGCCGGCGTGGTGGCCGACCACTTCACCGTGATCGCGCCCTTGGTGTAGTACGTCGAGCCCGACAGGCCCGCGCCGGCGACCGAGGTGACCTTCAGGCCCTGCACCGGGCCGGACGCCCAGGCACGGATGGTCGGCAGCTGGGCGTAGAGGGAGCTTCCGGGGCACTGGCTGTTGTAGCCGTCGCGGTGGCCGGAGATCCGTTTGAAGGTGTAGAGGCTGCCCGCCGTGAAGCTGGTGCCGGTGTAGTTCGTCTGGGTCGCGCCCGCCTTGAGCTGCACTGTGGTGGCGGGGTCGGCGTTGTACTGGCCGAGCTTCCAGGCAGCGATGCGGGCGACCGAGGCCAGGGCCGCGTTGGAGGCACCGGTGGAGACATAGTTGCCGATCACCGCGATGCCCGCGGACTCACGGTTCCAGCCGTAGGTGTGCGCGCCGAGCACCGGTTTGTCGACGCCGCCCTTGCGGCCCTCGAAGATCGTGCCGCACTTGTCGACCAGGAAGTTGTAGCCGATGTCGTTCCAGCCGTTGCCGTTGGGCTTGGGGGCGGTGTGGTACGCGTAGATGGCCCGCACGATCGACGCCGACTGGGAGCAGTCGTAGTCCGTCCCGTCCGTGTGATGGACGAACACGGCCTTCACATCGGCGTTGTACTCCGACGGGTCGGGGCTGAGCGACTCGTCGGCGCCCCACCCGGCACGCGAGACGATCGGCGGCTCGGGCACGGTGGACGGCGGTGCGGAGGGCGTGGAGGCCGACGGGCTCGGGGACGTGCTCGTGCTCGTCGAGGGGGACGCGGTTCCCGTGGCGGTCGCGGTTGCGGTGGCCGCGGGCGTCGTGTCGGTCGGGGACGGGGAGGCGCTGGTCTGCGCGTCCGTCGGTGTGGCGGTGACGCTGTCTGTCGGTGAGGCG
This sequence comes from Streptomyces sp. HUAS ZL42, assembly GCF_040782645.1. Classification (GTDB taxonomy): domain Bacteria; phylum Actinomycetota; class Actinomycetes; order Streptomycetales; family Streptomycetaceae; genus Streptomyces. The sequence continues at coordinate 3,476,640 of NZ_CP160403.1, read as the reverse complement.
GAGTCGGTGGCCGTGGCGGTGTCGGTGGCCGTGGCGCTGGGAGTCTCCTCGACGTACGCGGCGGGCTCGGTGCCGCCGGCCTTGGCCTCGGCGTCCGTCACCACACCCGGGTCTACCAGGTTGACCGTCAGTCCCTTGGGCAAGGCGCCGGTGCTGCCGTCCTTGCGGAGGACCTGCACCTGGACGCCGTCGGAGGAGCCGACCCAGAGCGGCTCGGTCGCGCCCCGCACATCCGGGCCGGGGTTCTCCAGCGGGTCCACGTTGGTTTCCAGGTCCTGCCAGCCGCTCCACTCGCCGGTCTCACGGCTGCGGGTGCGCACCTGCACTGTGCCGTCGAACCGCTTGTTGGCACCCGCCCACGTGACGCCGAGCAACGAGAACTGCTTGGTCTCCGTGCGGGCCAGCTCCCGTCTGTCGCCGGACGTGCCCTTCAGCGCGAGGTCGTAGACCTTGACGGGCCGCTTGGCCTGGCCGACCGAGCCGGAATCCCCGGAGGGGCTGGCTACGGCGTACGTCACCACCCCTCCGCCTCCCAGCACCACCGCACCGAGCGTCAGCCACGCCCGTCGTTTCAGGCTCAGCGGTCTGTACGCATGCGACGTACGACGACTCACGACGTATCCACCCCACAGAAGGCCGGGATCCCCGGCAGAAGTCACGTTTGGGCACACCCGTCACAGGGGTGGCCCACTTCGAGCAGCGCTGCCCGGCCGGCGAACATCACGGGAAAATGGGGGGTGGTGACGTAGATCACTGGACCTTGTCGGACGTGGGCTGATATTGCGGACGCAAAGGACAGGGTGCGGCGGCTCGGCCGTCGGACGGCGACGCCGCAACCAACCGTGTATGGCGCCGTGATTGTTCGTGAAAGGGCTTTCGGCGTCGTCCCCACGGGTGTGGGTCAGCAACGGGCGACTTTGCGTCAGAGCCCTGCCGCGGCACGGCGGCGGCAGCGTCGTGGCGGTCCCGGCGGGGGCTCGGCGACGTCGCCAAGGCCCGGCGCAACGCCTGCTGGGACACGAGACGGTGGCCCGGATCGTGGAACTCCTCATCCCCGGCGCCCCGGAACGCCTTGCCCCTGACGGGGTCACAGGTCAACTGCCCAGGGCCGGCAGGGAGGTTGGACAGGGCTCACGCCCGCACAGTGAATTGCCTCGAACGGCTGCGGGACGCTCCGTTTCAGAGGCGTGACCCGGTCGGTGCGAGGGGCAGCCGTGCCGTGACCTCGAACCCCCCGCCCGGAGTCGGCTCGGCGTTCAGCTCTCCGCCGAGCAGTTGACAGCGCTCGCGCATGCCCAGGATCCCGCGGCTGGGCTTGTCCGGCGTGCCTGTGCCAGTGCCGTTGCGGGACGGCCGAGTCGCGGGGGCGCCATGCGAACCGGCGCGGCCCTGGTCGGTGACGCGGATCTCCAGATGGTCGATTCCCGGGTTCACCGCGACCGTCACCCTGGTCGGGCCGGTGTGCCGGATGATGTTGGTGATCGACTCCTGAAGAATCCGGTAGGCGGCACTGTCCACCGCGCTCGGCAGCGGCGCCGCGGGCGAGTCCACTTCGAGCGTGACGTCCAGTCCGGCGGCGCGTGCCTCCGCGGTGAGGTCGTCGATCTGTTCCAGGCCGACGTGCGGCACGGGGCCGTCGTCGTCGCCACGGAGGACGCCGAGGATGGCTCGCATCTCCTGCAGCGTCCGGGAACTTGTCTGCTCGATGGTCTGCAACGCTTCGCGGGCCTGTTCCGGTCGCTTGTCGAGCACGTGGGCGGTGACCCCGGACTGCACGTTGATGATCGCTATGGCGTGAGCGACGGTGTCGTGGACCTCGCGCGCAATCCGGAGCCGTTCGGCATCGACCCGCGCGCGGGCTTCTTCCTCGCGGGTACGTTCCGCCAGTTCCGCACGTTCCTGAGCGTCGGCCGCGATGACCCGCCGGGACCGGACGGACTCGCCGAGAGTCGTGCTCATGACCGCCACACCGATGCGGAAGAACACCCAGCCGATGGCTTCGCGTGGCTCCACGTCGGCGGACGCGAACAGCCACCCGGTGGCCAGGACAGCGGTGCCCACGCCGGCGATCGCCAATGACCGGCGCCCGTCACCGTAGGCGGCGACGGTGTACAGGGCGATCATGAGTCCGAGCCAGCCGTAGCCGTCCGGGAACTCGAGGGCGTAATACACCAGGCTGGCGACCGCGGCGGTGACGAACACCGCAACGGGCCACACGCGGCGGACGGCCACGACCAGGCCACCCACCACCAGCAGTGTGAAGCCGAGGTGTCCGACGTCGGCGAGCGAACGCTGTTCCGTCCCCCGGGCGGCGGCGAGGGCGACCGTGCCCTGCACCTGCATCACGGTGACGAAGAGCGCGAGCGGCACGTCTTGGGCCAGCACCCGCAGGGAGAACGACCCGGGGCGGAGTCTCATGCCGTGATCCTACTGTCGGGGTCCACGCACAACGCTGCGCTCAGCTGCTCGACCTGCTACGTCGTCAGGCGCGGCGAGCGCACGGCGGGTTACGCCCGATTGCGTAGACGCCACCATCCGTCGGCAGAGGCCGAGGCCGCCCTGCGCAGGGAACGATCTCCGTGGTGACCGATCTCCGTGGTGACCGATCTCCGTGGTGACCGATCTCCGTGGTGACCGATCAACCTCCCCCCTTTCGAGAAGCGAGCCATGTTCGCAAGGCTCGACCACTGAGGAGCAGATGATGACAACCGAGTCTCCACGTACGGACGGAGCTCTGGCGGGACTGGGTCGCTTCTGTTACCGCCGTCGGCGCATGGTCCTCCTGACCTGGATCGTCGGTGTGATCGTCGTGGCGTTCGTCGGCTTCACCTACGGCGCCGCCTCCGACGACGACTTTTCCGGCGGAGACTCCGGATCGGCCAGGGCGCAGGCGCTGATCGAGAAGCACTTTCCCGAACGGTCGGGGGACACGCTGACCCTTGCGATCAAGGCGGACAAGGGAATCGACGACCCTGCCGCCCGGAAGAAGATCGAGAAGGTCGTCACCGATCTCTCCGACTCGTCCATCACCGGACCGGTGGTCTCGCCGTACCAGGACGCGAACCTGGTGACGAAGGATCGTCATATCGCTCGGACGACCATCCCGCTGACCGGCAAGGAGGTGGAGAAGAGCGAGGTCAAGCCCCTGGTGAAGGTGGTCAAAGACGCCTCCGACGACAGCGTCGCCTTCGGGCTCGGCGGGTACATGGCGGAGAAGGCCGAGACCCCCGCGCAGGGGCCTGCCGAAAGTGTGGGCATCCTGGCGGCAGCGGTGATCCTGTTCATCGCCTTCGGGTCGCTGGTGGCGATGGGCCTGCCGATCGTGACCGCCGTGCTGGCACTCGCGGCCGGCCTCGCGCTGATCAAGCTGGTGGGGCACGTGGTCCCCGCGCCGGGCTTCACGGTGATCTTCGGTGCGATGATCGGGCTCGGGGTGGGCATCGACTACGCCCTGTTCATCGTGACCCGCTACAAGGACGGCCTGCGGGACGGCGACGACCCCGAGACCGCAACCGTCACGGCCATCACCACCGCCGGTCGCGCGGTGATGTTCGCCGGCCTGACCGTCGTGATCGCGTTGCTCGGTCTGATCGTCATGGGACAGCGGCTGATGACCGGGGTGGCCGTCGCCACGTCCATCGCCGTGCTGGTGACGATGGTCGCCGCGGTGACCCTGCTGCCGGCGTTCCTGGGGTTCACCGGCCACAAGATCAACTCGCTGCGCCTGCCTCGTCGCGCGTCCCGCCGGGACCGGGCGGCCGAAGCGCGGTTCCAGCGCCGTAGTCCCGCCGAGCGGTGGGCCGGCGTGGTGCAGCGCAGGCCGCTGACCTCCGCGATCCTCGCCGGCGGGTTCCTGCTGGCCCTGGCCGCCCCCATGCTGGACATGCGGCTGAGCCAGCCCGACGCCAGCGTTCAGCCCCGCGACCGGAGCAGCTACATCTCGTACAAGATCCTCTCCGAGGGCTTCGGTCCGGGCTACGGGGCACCCCTGATCTTCGCCGCCCGGGTCGACTCCAAGGACGCCGATCTGAGTCCCGTGGTCGCAGCGGTCGGCAAGACCGAGGGCATCGCCCAGGCCACGCCGCCCCAGGTCAGCAATGACGGGCAGGCCGTCACCTTCACCGCGTTCCCCACGACCGGATACCAGGACGAAGCGACCGCGGACCTGGTGCACAGGCTCCGCGACGACGTGCTGCCCGGGACGCCCGGTGGTGCAGCGGTCCTCATCGGCGGACCGAACGCCACCACCATCGATGTCTCCGAGGACTCCGCCGAGCGTCTGCCGCTGATGATCGGGGTCGTCATCGCGCTGTCCATGGTGCTGATGCTGGCGTTGGTCCGGTCGGTCACGATCGCCCTGCAGGCCGCGGTGATGAACGCGCTCTCGATCGGCGCCGCCTTCGGTGTGGTGGTCGCGATCGTGCAGTGGGGATGGCTCGGCACGGCCTTCGGGTTCCCCACCGAGATGCCGGTCACGAACTGGGTGCCGATGACGATGTTCCCGGTCCTGTTCGGCCTGTCGATGGACTACCAGGTGTTCCTGATCTCGCGGATCCGTGAGGAGTACGAGCGAACCGGCGACACCCGACTGTCCGTCACCCGAGGGCTGGCCCGGACCGCCAGGGTCATCACGGCCGCGGCCGCCATCATGATCGCCGTCTTCATGACCTCCGTGCTCGGGCCCGACGTCGCGGTCAGGCAGGGGGCTGTGGGCATGGCCATCGCCGTGCTCATCGACGCCACCGTCGTGCGGATGGTCCTGATGCCCGCCGTGATGGAACTGTTCGGCAAGGCCAACTGGTGGATGCCCGCACGCCGGGCACCGAAGACGGTCCCCGCGCCCCCGGCCGAGGTCGAGGGAGGGGTCAAGGTCTGACCCGTCTGCGCCTTCCCGTACACGCATCAAGCATGTGAAGGGGGCTCCATGTCCGTCCGGCGCCCGCTCACCGCGGCACCGGCGGCCCTGCTCGGGGCCGCCGGCAGTTGCCGCACCAGCAGCCGCACAGGTCTCGGCCGCCGAGGAGGACAGCGGTGGCTCCGGCCGGGCCGTGCCCGGGGTGGCCCTGCTGCCGCGCCGGCCGGCGTGGTCATCGACGTGCCGACGCTGCGCTCCACCGGTCGCGCCGGTGGTGGGCAGGGGCAGGACGCGGCCTTCGTCGCCGTGGGGCTCGGACTGGTGGGCGCCGTCTTCGGCGTTGTTGCGATGGCCGGTTCCGGCGGGGGTGTCGGTGCCGGTGAAAGGCAGGGTGGGTTCTTCGTCGGCGTGGGGCTCGGACTGGTGGGCGCCGTCTTCGGCGTTGTTGCGATGGCCGGTTCCGGCGGGGGTGTCGGCGCCGGTGATGGGCAGGGTGGGTCCTTCGCCGGCGTGGGGCTCGCGCTGGTCGGCATGGTCATCGGGCGGCCTGGCGTCGGCCCGTTCGCGCCGCACCGCCCGACCGGGCGGGTCCCGGGCTCCGCAGGCGCGTTCCCTCGTCCCGGGCTCAGCGGCCGGCTGCCGGAGTGAACAGCTCGACGAGGTTGCCCGCGGGGTCGGCCAGTAGCAGTTGGCGTCCGCCGGGCCCCGAGACGATGTCGCTGCGGAGCACCACGCCGGCCCGCTGCAGTCGTTCCCGCTCGGCCTCGAGGTCGTCGACGACGAGGTGGATGCGGTTGCGCCCGCTGCCGGCGACGTCCGCGGGAGTGGCGCGCGCACCCGAGCTGGCCGGGCCGGAGAGCAGCAGCCGCAGCGGCCCTCGTACGACATCGGCGAACGCGGGCGGAAACGCGGTGAGCACCGTGAAGCCGAGGTGCGCGGTGTAGAAGTCGATCGCGGCCTGGACGTCGTCGACGATGTAGCGGACGCTCGCCAGGGCGCCCTCGCTCTCGTTCCCGGTCATGCAGGATCTCTCCTCGTGGCGGCGGTCGGCGGCGTGCGTGTGAGGCCGCAACCGCCTTCCGCGGCGCGGACGTCGAGAGGCAGAGCATAGGCCGCGCCCGCCCCGTTCACCGCGTCGCCGTTCCGCAGCGGAAGCCGGCGTGTCCGTGTGACGCGGTCGAGGTCCCTCGCGCATCCGGTGTTCGACCGGGCCGGGCACGGCACGACGCACCACGTAATCCCGTGAATGAGGCATGCGTGGACGGGCGCGACGGAGCGCGTCGTCGGATCAGGGAGGAGCACCACGGCCAAGGGGTCGGCTACGGACTGACGAGCCCCGTCCGATAGGCGATGACGACCAGTTGTGCGCGGTCCCGCGCACCCAGTTTCACCATCGCGTGGCTGACGTGGGTGCGCGCGGTGGCCGGGCTCAGGCACAGCTCAGCGCCGATCTCGTCGTTGCTCAGGCCCTGTCCCACCAGAGCCAGCACTTCACGTTCGCGCTGGGTCAGGACCGCCAGCCGGTCCTCACCGGCCTGCGCGGAGACCCGTTGCGCGGTGAACTGGGCGATCAGACGTCGGGTGATCCGCGGGGCGAGCAACGCGTCTCCGGCGGCGACGACCCGGATGGCATGGAGGAGTTCGGCCGGCCCCGCGTCCTTGAGCATGAAGCCGCTCGCGCCGGCCTGCAGTGCTTCAAAGACGTACGCGTCGGTCTCGTAGGTGGTGAGGATCAGGACCCGGACATGCTGAAGCCCACGCGTCCTGACGATCTGGCTGGTCGCCTGGATCCCGTCGAGCTTCGGCATGCGGATGTCCATGAGCACGACGTCGGGACGGGTCGCACGGGCCCGCTCGACGGCCTCTGCACCGTCGGTGGCCTCCGCCACCACCTCGATGTCGTCCTCGACGTCGATCAGTACCTTGAACCCGGATCGCACGAGACGCTCGTCATCGGCCAGCAGAACCTTGATCGGAGCGTTGCCGAGCGGGGATGCGCCTGCCGCGTTCACAGGTGCGCCGTTCCGGTCGGCGCCGGGGATCGCATGCTTGCCAACGGCGTGGCTCTGCGTTGCATGACCTCGATCCTACTGCCGGGGCGGGAGACGCCGAGTACTCGTCCGTGCGTGATCGTCTACGGCGAAGAGCGCGATCACACGTCAACTCCGTACGCGGATCTGCGTACGGACGACCATCCGCCGTCGGAGGACGTTCCCGGTCGTCGACGCGACGATTCCTTCGTGAACCCGCCGGCACAGACAAGCACGTCCGTGACCACACCAACCCGAGGTCGCGGCCGTCGACGGGCGCGACCTCAACCATCCCGAGCAGGTCCGTGACGTGAGCCTGCGGCTGCCCGCCGGCGGGCGCCACGACCTGGTGTTCGTCATGCCGGACACGACCGTCGCGCTGGTGCTCGACAACGACCGCGACACCGGGGTGTTGCTGCGCCCGGACGGCGACGCCGAAGGCGAGCCACGGATCGAGGACACCTCCGACTGGCCGGACCTCGATCTCCTGAAGTACGGAACGCCGGCGCGTGCCCCGTTCGATCCGGACGCCGCCGACCGGCACTTCACCCTGGTCCTGGACCGCACTGTCGCCATGGTCGACGGACGGCCTGCCTACGCGCAGACGGTCAACGAGCTGGGCACCCGTCGATCCCGGACCTGCTGGTCGCCGAGGGCGATCTCGTCCGGTTCAAGGTCGTCAACCGAAGCCTGGTGACTCACCCCTGGCATCTGCACGGCCATCACGTGCTGATCCTTTCCAGGGACGGGACGTCCTCGTCGGGCAGTCCCCTGTGGGTGGACACCTTCGAGGTACGGGCGGGAGAGGTGTGAGAGGTGGCGTTCCAGGCCGACAACCCCGGGATCTGGATGAATCACTGCCACAACCTGCCCCACGCCGAGCAGGGAATGATGCTGCGCGTCTCCTACGACGGGGTCACCACGCCCTTCGGTGACGCACACGCCGCTCACAGGTAGGGGTCAGCGGCACGTGCTGCCGGGGACGAGGGACTGCTTGCTGGTGTTGGTAAGCACCAACGGGGGGGCGCGTGTGCGGCACGCTGCATCGAAGCAGGGAAGGAAGCTACCCGCTGGGTCCCAGGAGGCTTCATCCTCACCCACGGAGACGGCTTCTACTCCCGGCTGATTCGGTTTGGTCACAAACTGCGCATCCATGGCGAAGACCGCACGTAGACCTACTGGAACCACGCCGCCATGGTTGTTGGAGAACAAGGTGATCTCGTCGAAGCGCTCGGAGACAAGGCGTGGTGCGCACCAACGCCTCTCGCGACCGGGAGCGCGAGTACACAGTCGTACGACTGCGCTCGGCGAACAGCGGGCGGTTGCGCGGGAGCGGATCACCTCGATCGGCATGGACTGCAGCAGCGCGCTGACCGGATCGGCTGGTGGGTGATCACCAGCCGAGCTCGCGGGCCCCATGCGGATGAACGTCTCGGCTTCGGAGGGGCGTCCGGCGAGTTCACCCACGGTGCGGATCTGCTCGGCGGTCGTACCATGCTTCACCAGCTGGATCGCTTCGTGAACCCCGTCTCCTGCCGCGGTCGACCATGGCCAGGAACCACCGCACCGCTTGGACCGGATCCGCGCTGTTCCCGGACCGTCGCGGTACCTGCACCCGGCGGCGTACCTCGAACCCGCGTGGGCGCGCTCGGCGACATGCAGGTCCAGCTCAGGGCTTCGGCATCCTCATCGATGGCGGCAAGCCGGTCGCCGGGCACGGCGGCGGCCTCGGGCACGCCCCCGTCGACCGCTTGGCGCAGCGGGCTCAGGCACGATGTCCGTCACAACGGATCGAGCCTTCCTCCTATCCGCGTCCCAGCGCGCGGCTGGCACCGGAGATCACCGCGGTGGCCAGCACCCATCCCGAGACGATCAAGAACACGGCCACCGCCTTGCCCCAGCCGGCCGGGTCGAAAGCCGACCGATAGCCCAAAGAGACCACCGGGATCAGCAGATCCAGGCAGTACAGCACCGGATCGAACGTGCGCTGGCCCGATCCGCCCACCGGGGCCGGCGGGTGCACGGAGAACCAGCTCGAGCCGGCCGTCACCAGCGCCAGCAGCCACAGCAACGCCCGCCGGGGTGCGTAGCCGTAGCCGAACAGGACGTCCTGCACCGCCCCCCAGATCCGGCCGGTGAGTCTGTCGCTGCGCCGCAGATGCCGTTCACGCGCATGCCGCACTGCTCTGACTGCGCGCTCGTCACCCGCCGCCTGGTAGGAGGCAGCCAGTTGCTCGAAGACGCTCACGCCGGCTTCGCGGTCCAAGGCGAGCCAGGCCAGCCGGTCCTTCAGCGACAGAGGAGTGGTGGACCCCAGACGCTGATAGACGAGGCCTTCGATGTCCAGCCGCCCAGCGGCGGGCCAGGTGGCGGAGTCGTCGACGAGCACTCCCACGCGAGCATCCCGCAGCACGATGCGCCTGGGCGGGGCGGCGCGCAGGTCCAGACGCAGCCGAGGCGTCGTGAGGCGGCTGAGGATCAGCTCCCCGTGCGGTGCGCCCAGGGTGGCGTCGTGAAAGGTCACCACCGATTCGACCGCGGCTCCCCGCAGCAGGACCTGTCCGCGGGAGCAAAAACCCCAGTCGGCGTAGAACCCGCGGCCGCACGAGAGACCGGTGGCGTCGATGCCCCCCACCTGCGCCTCGTTGACGTACACGGCGTGCGCCACCCGGACGTCACGCAGGTATACCGCGCCCGTCGCCGTCAGCCCCCGTCCCTGCAGCGCGCCATCGATGCGCAGGCGAGGAGCGAACAGGGACCACATCCCGCTGGAGTACAGGTGCAGTTCCTCCGCCGTGAGGCTGCCCGCGATCCGGGCGTCTGCCAGGCGCAGCGGCGCCTCGGCGGACGGCTCGGTCACCCGGCGCGGGGCCTGCACGCCGTCGCGTACGACGGCTGCCTCGGTGCCCAGGGCCATCGGTTCACCCGGCGCCGTGCCGATGACGCATCCCGACAGGCGGACGTCCCCGTCAACGGCAAGGCCATCCGCCAGCAGTGCAGGAACACTCGAGCCCCTCAGATCGAGCGAGATGGCTTGCAGGCCGCGCAGATCCAGCGGATCGGAGAACCGGCACCGGACGAACTCCAGGCCGAATTCCAGTTGACGGTGGGAGAGGTCCACCGGCCCAGCCACTCGCGCACCGTGGATGCGGCACGGTCCCGAACTCGCATCGTGGTCGGCCACCGCCTGCTGCAGCACGCGCGCGCTGATGGGCCTGCCCCGTCTCGCAGCACGCTGCAGGCGGCGCATCGCCCCCGTCCTCGTCATTCCCAGCCCCCCGACGTCCACCTTCCGCAGGCATAGCATCACAACTGCCACTGTTGTGGCCCCGGTTCGGACAGACTGGGTCTCATGAGCGGGTTGACACACTTTGGCCACGAGGCCGACGCTGCGCTGGAGCAGTGGCAAAACACTCGGCGCAAAATCACCCTCGCGCAGGCGTTACCCGACGGGGGCAGCGGAGCACGCCTCGGCTTCGTCTTCCATGAAGGGGATGCAGAGCATCCACAGCAGAAGCTTCTGCTCAAGCTGTGTGCCGACGATGACGGGGCCGTCACCGAACCTCATGATCTCGAGACGGCCTGGCAGTCCGGTCCGGACTTCCACCGGGGTGGGCCCGCCTTCGTCTTTCCCGGGCGCCGGCTCATTCGCCAGGTCTATCCGCCGCTCAGGGTCGGCGACAGCTGGCTGATGTTCCTCGAGTGCGCCCTCGATGAACGCGGACGCAATCCGCTGAACCCGTTGACCGTGATCCCACCCGGCGACGGGAGAACCGATGTAGCCGCCGCCGTCATCGAATCCATCTTCACGGAGTGGAATCCCGACCCGCGCGCCGAGCACGACATGGCGGCGCAGGACTTCCTGGCGAAGGCTCTGGGCCATCGGGCCGACCCCGCCGGCCACCTGGCCGGCGCCGCCGCGCGGCTCCTGGGCACCGACCTGCGCAGCACATCTTTCACACCGCCGGGATGGTCTCATGCGCTGCCCAACCCCACCCCGTTTGCGGATCCTTCCCCGCTGGCCCGTCTGAAACCGCCCACGGTGGCCCTGGGCCGCGCCCACTACGACCTCCACCCCGGCAACATCATGGTGGCCACGCAGCCGCAGCTTGCCCCCGACTCCTTCCGCCTCATCGACCTGTCCCGCTTTCAGGAGGTAGGGCTGCTGCTGCGAGACCCGGTCCAGCTGATGCTCTACCTGGTCTGCGACTACCTTCCCCGACTGGACGAGCCGGCACGCAACGTGCTGGAAGAACTCCTGCTCAACGACGATGAGGAGACCACCGCGGCGGACGAAGTCCTCCTGCCCAAAGGCCTGCTGTCCACCATTCGGCGCCTGCGCGCCGCTCCTGACCCCTGGCGCCGGGTCCGCCGCTACGCCCAGCCCGAATGGCACCCCCAGTACCTCCTGGCCCTGCAGGCCTGCGCCCTGATGTTCCTTCCTCGCCGTACGGAACGTGCCGAACAGCTGTGGTTCCTGCGCCTGGCTGCCCGCGCCTGCGCAGCCTTCCAGGCCAGGGCCGATGTGCACACCCCGCGCCGCCCTGCACCCGCGCCGAAGCGGCGAGAAGACGACTCGGCCGCCGGCGGGCCCGTGGGCTGGGCCCAGTGGCGCGAGCAGGTGCCCGCCCCCGGCACCCCGCTGGCTCTTGTCACACACGAGTGCTTCTCCAGGCCGGCGATCGAACGGGATGTCGAGCGCCAGGCCTACCGATCCATGAGCGAATGGCTCGACCAACCCTCCCCGCGTTCCGCCATCTTGAAGGTCGAAGGTGCTCGGGGCTCGGGCCGCACCTGGGCGCTGCTGCGCAGCGTGGACGAACTCCACCGGCTCAGGCAGGCCCCCGTCTTCGTCCTCGACCCGGAGAGCGGAGCCGACATCACGGCATTGAAGGCCTTCCGCGCCGCACAGCAACAGCCCTTCATCATCGTGCTGGACGCCCTCCGCGACCCCGACGATGTGCGGGTCATCCTCAGCCCCACGCTGGACGACCAGGACAGCAACCAACCCGGGCTGTACTTGCTGACCGAGTGCGACACCCCCGCCTGGCTGCAGCCGTTGCAGCAAACGGTGCAGGTAGGACGGGTACAGATCGACGAAGTACAGGCACTCGCCGCGCAGTTGCACCCGTCCCGCTCGCGGCGGCACCGCTTGACCCACAACGAACGAGCGGACATCAACTTCCGTCTCAGGAGCGACAACCCCCCACTCATCGGCGAAGTCGTCCGCATGCTCAGCTCCGACCGGGAGCAGGCATTCCAGCGGTACGCGGAAGAACTGCACGGACAGTTCCAGAAGTACCACTCCGGGACTGACAAGGCTCTCGGCCTCCTGCTGCTCATGTACTGCGGAGCCCAGCGGCTCCCCGTACCTGACGGTGTCCTCAGCGAAGCATTCGGCCTTGCATCGGACGACCTCGAACAGGCACACGGCTACATCGCCGGGGCCGGCCAGCGCCTCGTCTGGCTGGGGCAGCGCACCGCCCTGGACCGGGCACTGAAAAGAATCAAAAACCGAAACGGAAATCCCACCTTCGAAAAATGGAGGCATGAATTCCTGCACAAGGCGCTCAGGGGACTTGACCCTGCAAACCGGTTGCACCGCAAATTCGCGCGGGAACTCATCACCAGGACCTCGAAAGAGGACCGATCCTGGCTGGTGAGCAATCATCGGAACCTGATCCTCGCCATCGCCGCGAAAAGCGCTCAGGATCCGGTGTCGACCCAGATCTACGCCTGGTACCCTCTCATCCTCGCGATCCACCGCTCGGACGGTGAAACGCTCCCGGACGTCCGATCCCTGGCGGATGACTGGCAGGCCGGACTCTCGGCCGAACTTGCGCAGAACCTCGCTCCCCAACCTCGCAGCCCGGCCGAAGTACTGCACATGCTCCTCACCCTGGGCGGCGACGAGACAATGCTCCACTTGGTTCGCCGGCTGCAGGGCGCCTCCGAATGGGATGTAAGCCCCTGGGCGGGGTTCTTCGAAATGGTGGAAAAATTCCCCAGGAAGAAAGAAATCACCGACATACTGATGCCGGTTCTGCGGGGCGGCGTCGTGGACGTGCCGCACCTGCTGCACACCGGGAACACGGCGCAGTTGTTTCCCCCTCTGGTCACCAAGCACGGGCGGCCCGACGACCGCACGTGGCTGTGGCGTCACCTGTACAGCGCCGTGACGGACATCGACACGGCGTCCTTGCAGGACCGCTACAAGTGCGCAGGCCACTTCATGGACCTGACGCGCCGCTGTCTGACCCAGAAACGGCACGATCTGTCCCTGCGCATACTGAAAGCCTGCATGCAGCCATCGACCCTGGATGACACCACCTGCCACGGATTTGAAGCAGAGCTGGAGGTGATTCGTCGCACAGAAGCCGACGACGCGCTGGGAGCGCGAAGCACGGAGGCCCTTTTGTCCCTGGCCTGCGAGCTCCCGCCCAACCAGGCCGCCCACGTGTGGCAGTGGCTGTTGAAACTCGCCAGCCAATGGCATCCGGACGAACTGCACCGCCTGTCCCGGATGTCGCTGGATACGGTGGGCCGGCTGATGAAAGATCCCCAGGTGCCCGTCAAGGACTACCTGCAGCTGCGTTTCGCGGCGCTGGAAACAGCCATCCACGCGCGCACGCTGCGCCCCTCGGACGCGGAGAACTACCTGAAGGGCTTCCCCGCCACACCCGAAGCCAGTCAGGCCGAGCTGGTGGTGCAACTGGCCACCGCGGTCATACAGTCCAGCGACCCGGCCGACTCCTCAGAGGTGTCCCGGCTCCTGTCCGACTGGGCGGTGCGGGAGGCATGGGAGTCGCCCGCAGTACTGGGCAACTGCCTGGACGCTTTGGCCGACTGGGCAGGCACCCCAGCCCCAGCCGCATCAGCCGCGGCGTTCACGCTGAACCCCTGGACCCTGAAACGCCTCATCCTCGCCCTGCGCCTGCTCCCGGGTGACCTCGCCAAACAACGAAGCAGGATTCTTCGCGTCCTGCAGAAGTATCCAGAAGAATCACAGAAAGAGGCGTACGGGGTGGTCGTTTCGGAACTTCTGCGGGTCCGCATGCCCGACCGCGTCGAAAGACACATGCAATCCCGGTCGGCAGAAAACGCGAACGACCTCTGCGCCAGGGCGCACGCGAAAGCCCTTCAGGGCGACCTCACCGCGGTGCGCGCCTTCCTGCGCCGCTTGCTGCAGATGTACGACAGAACCGGACGTGGAGCCCATCCCACAGCCATGCGGGAGCTGACCAAAGCAGTGACCGAACAAACGTCGGGGCCCGAGCAGCGATGCTACCGGCTCGTCAACAGGTTGCAGACCCTCAGCTTGATTTGACCCTTGGTATTCAGCGGAATTGGGCGATCTGACGCCCCGATAGCAGAAAGGTGCCGTTGGCCTGACCTATGAGGGCTGGGGCTTCCCCTTGTGGTGCGTCGGGAGCCCCCTGCTGTGGGGGAGCCGAGTCCGGGTCAGGAGGCCCGCGATTCAGGTTTACGTCGGGATCGATGTGCATCGCCGCCGGTCGCAGATCGCCGTGATGGACGAGAGCGGCCGGACGGCGGCGAACCGGAACGTCCGCAACGGGCGCGAGACGGTGCTGGGAGTGATCGGTGACCTGCCGGTGGGCACGCCGGTGGTGTTCGAGGCCACGTATGGCTGGGGCTGGCTGATCGAGCTGTTCCAGGACTACGGCTTCGAGCCGCATCTGGCCCACCCGCTGCAGTGTTCGCCCCTCGCTCGCAAGCCGTACGGCTCCGCTCTGGCCTCCCCGTGGCTGAGGTGGCCGGCGCGCGGGCAACTCCCCGGAGGTGATCCACCGCCGCTATGCGGGGGTTGCCGACGACAGCGAGGTGGAGAACAACAAGAAGATCGAGAAGACCATGGGGTGGGGGGAGGGGCCGGACAGCGTGTGAGCCCCGTGCGTGGCCCACACTCCCCTCACACGTGATCAGTGCGCAACAGTGAGAAAGAGCGGGAGTCAGTGAGACTGACTCCCGCTCTCTCATGTCGGCATCCGCCCTGGTCAGCGCTTGATTTCTGCTGTTCCCAGGCGAGTGCCCCGGCAGGATTCGAACCTGCGCACACGGCTCCGGAGAGGGTTCTGTGCAGGCCAGCCGCAGTGCCACTGACCTGCACACTCTTGGCAGTGCGTCGTACGCGCGCTGCTCTTCTATCGCATATCGTGCGCAGCGACCGGCTCATGGCCCCTCCCGCGGGCCTGAAGCCGTGAGTTGATCGTAGGCAGCCCTCGAGGCAGAGCGCTCAGCCAGCCAGATGTTCGGCGTGAGGAGCTGCATGGTAGACGGCGGACATCGATTTGGTCTCGGGAGTTACTTGAGAGACGACAGAAAGTCCTGAAGCTCGGCCCGATCAGTGTTTCGCACGTAGGCCATGGATAGCATCCTCATTACCTCTTGACGGGGGCGTCGGGCGAAGCTGACGAAATCCTCGAGCCAGTTGTGGGCTTCCCGCCCCTCGATTGACTCCAGGAATCCGACAATCGCCTCCGGGGTCTGGGAAAGGTGGTCTGCGAGGAATGAGACCTGCTCTTTGGCCGACGCCTTCATCAGGGCGTCCGGATCTCCCGGAAGGCAGAAGAGTGGCCAACGGTTCTTCTGGCGGGTCTTTTTTTCGTTTTTGGCGACAGCTTTCTTTACGTCCTCTGCCTTGTCGCCATCGGCAACGAAAGCGAAGGATGGGACTCCATCTATTTTCTGATCGGGTCTAGGGAGGTGGGCCCAGATGGCCTCGAGATCCCCGTAGCCCGCGCACCAAAGAAACCGGCATGACTGCCATAGCTTCGGGTCTGCGGTACGGGTGATCTCCTGAATTAGAATGTATGCCGCTTCATCTTCGAGAAGTACGACCCATTCCACTTCCCGCGTCTGGCCATACAATCCTGCCACTCGATCCTTCAGCATGTCCGAAGGGCCGATGAATTGAATGTCTGAAGACTGATAGGCCAGCATAATTGCCGCGTCTGCGTCAAGGGCTGGCTGAATTACTTCAAGCGAGTGCGATGCGACAACGAGGGGCTTCCCGCCATTGATGCAGGTTTCCAATAGATGAGCCAGGAAAGCAGCCTTGGAAGGAGCTGGCAAGAATGCTTCTGGTTCATCCAGAAGGAAGGCCTGGCTGTCACTACCCTTGCTGTACGAGAGGATCCACATGAGGAGGTGAACGCTCAACTCACCAAGACCCATGCTCCGAAAGTCGTACTCTCTTCCCCCGTAGCGCACCACGAAAACAGGAACTACCTCTTCACCGACGAGCGCGGAAAAAGGGCTACCTACGATGGGTGCTACGTACCATCTAACCTCTTCGTAGTCTCGGCGAACCAGATCCTGGACTTCATCGAGTTTCACTTTTTCTGGGGCGAGGGGATCTAGCTCGTCCAGCAAGTCAGGGATGTCATCACGCTTGCCGAAATCGTGCAGTAGGTAATTAACCAGCTCGTACATGGCCACGACAGGTGCATCCGAAAGCGACTTGGACAAGCTGCTGAGCAGCCGTGTCTTTCCGGATCCGTTGAGTCCAAAGATGACAGTGAGAGGTTTCGGCAACTCCACCTGGTCTTGTGTGCCGAAGCCGTCCAAGGCTACTTGCCGGGGAAACTCTCCAGAGGCGTTAGTTTTAGCGAGGCTCTCCCACCGCTGCCCCAATGGCAAAAGTCTCACAGATCGGCCCCCCAGTTGATCCTCTCGATCTCCGCGAGCATTTCATGCTCTGCATCATCCGATGACTTCAATCTCGCGGAGATATCGGCAAAGCGCCCCCGACCGGCCGACCTGAATGCCTCATGCAGTATGTGTAGCGCGAAGTCGCGCAACAGAACCGAAGAGACGTCAAGCACTCGATAGGAAGACCTGTCGTTGTAGGCTTTTACTACGCCGATTAGATCTGGCTCGATAGTGGGGCCGAGTTCTGTTATCGGTAGTTCCGGAGTGACGGTGCCTGTCCTTAGACCCTCGAAGTTCCTGATGAACTTCTCTGGGATGCTTTCCCCTGTAGTTTGGATTACGTGATCTGTGAAGACTAGCCAGGTGAATAGTGTTGCTTTGTTAAACCTCATGATCTTTCGGCCGCCGAGGGTGGCCCCCAGGGCGATGCCGGCGTCGCAAGCGCGCCGTATTACGGATGGGCTGAAATCATTGGACCTGTAGAACTGTTCAATGTATGTGTTGCTCAACTGGCGTCGGAGGGTTCCCTCTTCAAGGGCAACACACACCCTGGCCATTACATCGTCGTACGCCAGCCTGCCGTTTGAGAAGCCTACAACCTCGCGTTTCAGGAGACCTGCTTCGACAAGGGTGGAAACGACGTCCTTCACCTGGTCTCGAGCTGCGCCAAATAGAGCGTTGCGCTTTTCTGAAGGAGTCAAGGCGTACTGCTGATTGAGGCGAAAGAATAGTTCTGAGGGCTCGGCGGGTTCATAGTCCGTCAGCGTTACCACGCTGATCTCGAAGCGCTGAAACCTCTTCTTCAGGGTTTCTGGAAGCTGGTCGAAAAAGTAACCATCATAAGGTTCCAGCTCCTCGCTCGGTGGTTCAATTTTGGCGGAAAAGCGGAACACGTTATTCATGAAAGCCTGGATCGTGCGGAGCCGCTGTTGTCCATCCAAAATAGATTCGAAGCCCGCGTCATCGCGTACTACATGAATGGCAGGTACGTACCATCCGCGCAAGATCGTGTCGACCAGACGTTGTCGGCGAGCAGTATCCCAGACTTCGCCGCGTTGATAGTCGGGTTGAAGATCGAGATCACCGCGTCTGATGCGGTTGTACAGCACTTCGACTTCGAGGTCAGACTTGCGTAGCCTCACTGAGCTCCTTTAAGGCAGCGGCAATGCGTTGGCGGGTCATCGTGTAGTCGCAGGCTACCGTTGCTCGAGGCTCAGTCTGTGGGCTTTCCTCGTGCTGCCCAGGTACTCGGTGGCGGTAGTTTGCGCCTGACGTGGGAAGCTGATCGTACTGAGGCTCCGTGCAGGATGCTCGTGAAGGGGAGAGCACGTGCCGCAGGCCAGTCCGCGAGGTACCTACTTGCAGGTCTCTGAGTCGCTACGACAACAGATCGAATCGGGTGACGCGGGTGACGCCTTGCCTTCAGAGGCCGCGTTGATGAGTTCACACGGCGTGTCCCGCAACACCGTGCGCCGCGCTCTAAAGGTGTTGGAGGTGGACGGCGTTGTCGAGTCAGCCTCCGGTATCGGTTGGCGCGTTGTCCGGGGCGGTGACCGACGCTCCCTCGTGCAGCGATTGACCGATCTGATCGCAGAGGACTCGCTCTCTGTGGGTGACTCATACCCCTCTGAAGCGAGGCTCTGTGAACGGTTTGGAGTCTCCCGCACGGCCGTGCGTCGTGTGCTCGGCCAGATGGAAGGAAACGGGTTGCTCTCCACCATCCACGGCAAGGGGCGAACCGTACGTGCTCTCCCGACACCTCCCCTCCAGTCGTAGCCTTAGCCGCCATGGGACTGACTGAGTGGGCGTACTCGCTCTCTGAATCGCTGCTGTCTGATCCGCTCCCGCGCCGGTGGGCTCACTCGCTTGGGGTTGCTAAGCGCGCGCTCGCTCCCTGGGGCCGATGGTCGGCAATGATGCCGAGTTGCTCGAGGCTGCCGCGGTTCTGCATGACATCGGGTACTCGCCGGCCATCGCGACCACGGGCTTTCACCCCTTGGATGGTGCGCGGTTCCTTAGGAACCAGGAAGGGGCGGACGAACGGGTTGTTCGTCTCGTGGCTCACCACTCCTGCGCTCTGCTGGAAGCTGAGGAGCGCGGGCTCAGGCAAGAGTTGGAGGGTGAGTTTGAGCTGGAGCGGCCGGACCTGGTCGACGCCTTGCTCTACTGCGACATGACGACGACGCCCGACGGGACGCAAACGACGCCAGTTGAGAGGCTGGACGAGATCGTGCAGCGGTACGGCCCTGACACGATCGTTGGGCGGTTCATTCAGCGCGCAGCCCCGGAGATCCACGCAGCATCGAAGCGGGTTGAACACAGGTTGGCGAAGGTAACTGCCGACGGTCAGCCGATGTAGGGCTCTTGTCGCGATTCGTCGAGGCCGTGTCGGATGCGCAGCATCATCGACGGGTGAATGTCTAGTCCGTCCAGGTCCGCTGGGCAGACCCAGCGGACCTGTTTTGACTCGCTGCTCGTGCGCAGGGTGCCGCCCACGGGGTGCGCTCGGAAGCAGATGGAGAACTGTTGCCGGACCTCTCCGTCGTCATACGCCAGCACATGTTCAGGGTCCGTGCAGAGCCCCACGATGCCGTCTACCTCAACGTCTATGCCTGTCTCTTCTGAGACCTCACGGATGACGGTGTCGCCGATGCGTTCGCCGATATCGTGGCCGCCGCCGGGCAGTGCCCACAGATCGTTATCGGTCTTGTGGATGAGCAGCCGCCCTGCGTCGTCCAGGACGACCGCGGTGACCGAGGGCACCACCGAGTTGGCCTTGGGGGCGGTCGGGTCACGGAAGTAGTCGATCCGGCTCATCAGGCGGTGCCTTCCCACTCGGTAGGCGAAGAGATCGGACGCCGACTCCCAGACCTTCTCAATGCTCTCAGCGTAGGCGTCGAAGAGTTCACCGCCGGGCACGCGTCGCAGGTGCAGCACGGGTGCCATGTAGGCGCCGACCCCGTAAAGGTGCCCGTTCGCCAGCATCTCGTCGTCGGCCCGGTAGATGGAGTTGTAGAGGGTTGCACCGTGCAACCGGAACTCCACTCCGGGGAGGCCGAAGAGCGGGCCGTAGTTGATGAGGGCGTTCCGGATCTTGCCCGCCATTGCCGCGCCGATCCCTTCGTCCTCGCCGCGCACCGCCACGGCCGCCGACGTGGGCTCTCCCAGGATGAAGCGGATGGGCACTCCATCGGCTGACTTCTCTTTCACGATGCGGTGGAACGACGCGTCTTCCGTGAGCCAGAACCCGGAGTACACCAACAGGTCAAACTGACGGGTTGCCTTGGAGTAGAGGTTCGTCCAGAGCGTTTGCATCACGACGGACCGGTGTGGATAGAGCCTGACCAACTCCGCGTTACTGGCGGCCGCGACCTCAGCTGACGTGCGCTCGTCGGGCCACAGGTACGACACCTCGCATCTCAACAGTGATGCCGTTGCGAACTGGAAGCGGCGATATGGCTTGCGCTCCGGTTCGTTGATCCATCGCTCTACCGTCTTGGCCTCGACCCCGAGTCGTTCGGCGACCTCGTCGAGCGTCAGGCCCAAGTCCACTATCGCGCCGCGCAGTCGCTCGTTCGCCATGCCAACCTCCGCCTTCCTGGGACGACTTGGTTCGACTTCACGGTAGCTAAGGACGACTTGAGCCGTACATCCGCGAAGTCGATCGTCGGCCCTGCCGACGCCAGTCTGTAGGTACATCGAGCGCGAGAGGCCCGCAGACCTCAAACAGCCGAAGGGCTTGACGGGGCGAACCTCTCTCCGCAGGGAAGGTTTCCAAGGCGCAGAGCAAGACCCGTCCCTACCAACTCCGCTGGAAAGTCGGAGGAAAGGTCAGCAGTGCCACCTTCGCCACGGTGGCGCTTGCAGAGAGCCGTAGATCTGACCTGTGGCAGGCAATGCGCCGTGGCGAGGCATTCCGCATCGCGGACGGGCTGCCTGAATCCGAGGTACGGGCCGAGGCCAG
The DNA here is from genome assembly GCF_040782645.1 of Streptomyces sp. HUAS ZL42. Lineage (GTDB taxonomy): Bacteria > Actinomycetota > Actinomycetes > Streptomycetales > Streptomycetaceae > Streptomyces. The sequence continues at coordinate 3,456,119 of NZ_CP160403.1, read as the reverse complement.
CGCGGAGCAAGCCCGGGAGGAACTGCCTTGGTTCGCGTTCTGTCGCGAGTACATGGCGATGCGCTGGCCAACCGCCGCGGCCAAGACCCGTGAGGGCATCGCCGACGGGCTCGCCGCGGTGACGTTGGCTCTGGTAGAGCAGGAAACGAAAATGCCGTCGCCGGAGGAGCTGCGTCTCGCCTTCCGGTGGGCGGTCATTCCCAAGAACGCCGAACTTGACCCGCCGGAGGAACTTGAAGACGCCTACCGGTGGATGTCCAAGAATTCACTTCTCGTCTCCTCGCTGGAAGACCCGAAGATTCTTCGCGATGTTCAGTATCGGCTCTCCTTCAAACTGGACGGCACCCCCGCGGCGGGGGAGACATCCCGTCGTCGTAGGCGCGCGCTCAATACCGCGGTTGAATACGCCATCGAGTGCAAGCTTCTAACGGAGAATCCACTCGCCGCTATCAAGAAAGTGAAGAGTGCTTCATCGGACCGCGTGGACCCCCGCGTCCTTGTGAACAAGACGCAGGCTGCTCAACTCGTCGCTTCGGTCTCATACGTTGGGACATGGGACCGTAAGAAGGGTTGGCGCCTGGTTGGCTTCTACGCGGTCATGTACTTCGCGGGGCTCCGACCGAGTGAGGCTGTGGGGCTCAGGAAGGCTGATTGCTTCCTCCCGGAGAAGGGGTGGGGCGTTCTGACGCTTCACGACACACACCCCGTGTCGGGGAAGCAGTGGACAGACAGTGGAGAGGGCCACGACAGGCGCGGCCTGAAGTCGAGAGAGGCCAAGGAGGACCGGCCGGTCCCGATCCCGCCACCACTCGTGGCCATGCTCCGCGCCCACCTCGAGGAGTTCGGCACGGCCGAGGATGGGCGGCTCTTCACGAACGAGCGGGGCGGTCTCGTGGGCAGCAGCACCTATTGGCGCGTGTGGCGGGACGCTCGGGAGTACGCCCTCCCGCCGGACCTTCAGGCTTCCATCCTCGGGGGACGGCCGTACGACCTCCGGCACACCTGCATCACGACTTGGCTGAACGCTGGCGTGCCCGTGGCAGAGGTCGCCCGGCGCGTCGGCAACTCGCCCGAAGTGATCCACCGCGTCTATGAAGGGTGCATCTACGGCCAGGAGGAGACCATGAACAAGAAGATCGAGGCGGAACTCGATTGGCCAGACGACCTCGTGTGACTCCCCATGGCGGAGCGTGAGCCGCTCGCTGTACCTTGCACTGCGTCATTCAGGGGAGGATCTGGAAGGGGAGAAGTGCAGTCGGCAGTGGACATGTTGGAGGGCAAGGGGTTCAACCTAGTCACCATCGGGCTTGCGGTCCTCGCCTTGGCTCTGGGTGCAGTCTCTGTCTACTACGCCAGAAGGGCCCTCTTCCCCCCAAAGCGTCAGCTCTTGTACGACCTTGAAAGTGCTTCACCCTTGGTAGACCAGTCTGGCCTCCAGTCCGGGAGCATGACGATCGAGGTCCTCTGCAACGGTGTAGCTCTGACGGACCCGTACGTCGCTGTAGTCCGCTTGAAGAATTCGGGACGACACGCGATCGCCAGTGAGCAGTTTGATCGGCAACGAGCCCTTGAGATCGATCTGAACGTCTCAGTTGTGGAGCTTCTGAGTGCCGACGCTGGCCAACACGGGGCGGTCATCAGCGCCTGTGCGGTTTCAGGTACAACCATTTCGTTCGGGCCTGAGCTGATCAGGAAGGGGCAAGCGATCACCTTGACCGCACTCGTTGAAGGTGCGCCGACGCTTGACGTTCGCGATCACTTCGTCGACGTGCAGCTCAAGCGTGCGGGCGTGGGAGGGGCGCCTGTGGCTGCCTTCACGGAACGGGTGACGACAGCGACGGCTGCAGCGGGCGCCGCATCTGCGCTGGTCGCCGTAGCCACGAGTTTGTTGGGTCTTCAAAGTTGAGCGGTGCGGAGGTGTCCGCGGGCTCGGCGGGTGGTGACGCAGCGTGTGCGTAGGCGTTGGTTGGCCGGGTTGCGGAAGCCGTGGGCAGCTCTGGCGACGAGCTTGATCACGCGGTTGATGCCCTCGCTCTTGGCGTTGCTGTGGCCGGTGGCGATGAACGTTTCTATCTCGGGCCACCAGCGGTCGACCGTGACGGCGAGCTGGCGGACCTCGGGGATGTCGGAGTCCGCGCACCAGGTCAGGAACTTCCAGCGCAGGTGTCCGATGCGGTGTCTGTCGGCGTCGGTGCGGGAGGTGGCGAGCAGGTCCCGCAGCCGCTCCTTCGCGATCCAGGCGGTCAGGAGCGTCATGCCGATCGCGCCTGCGTCGATGAGCCCGTTCCACATGTGGGTGAACTGCTGGTCGGTCAGGTCCTCGCGGTTGCGCAGGAGCCGGCGCCTGGCCCTCCACTCGGGATCTGCGGCCCGTCCGCGTCGGCCGCGCAGGCTGGCGGTGGTGCGGCGGCGGACCGTGTTCAGCATCTTGTTGGCGAGCTGGACCACATGGAAGTGGTCGACGACCACCGTGGCGTGCGGCAGTGCGGTACGGATCGCGGCACGGTAGCCGGTGGACATGTCGATGGCGACGAAGCGGATCTGTTTGCGCCACTCCAGTGGGGTGGTAGACAGCCAGGCCAGCACGTCGCTGGGGGCGCGGCCCTCTACCTGTCCGAGCAGGCCCTGGACTCCGAAGGCGTCGACGAAGCCGGTGTGCCACTGGTTCGCGACCGGCTCCCAGCGCCCGGAGTCCGGGTTCTGCTGCCATTGGGTGCGCCCTCGCCGGGTCTCGTCGATGCCCAGCACCTCGATTGGTTCCAGCGCGGCCGCCGTCACCGCCTGCCCGGCGGTACGGAAGGCGTTCATCACGGTGGGCCAGGACAGATGCAGGTCACGGGCCGCCTGAATGACAGTGGACCCGGCGTCGCATACCCGCCGACCCGCCGCGTTCCGTAACCGCTGGGTGATCCGTGCTCCGGCCGGGACCTGGCGGACCTGCTCGGTGAAAGAGCGCCTCGGGCACTGCGGTTCGCGGCAGTACCAGCGCCGCTTGCGCCACACCAGTTCCAGGCCCCGCTCGCCGTGGGGCAGGTCCCGCGGCCGCGATATCGCCGATCCCTTGACCCGCGAGGAGAGCACTCCACATGCGGGGCAGGCCCGCGCGCCCTCCTCGGCCGTGACCAGGTGCACCCGCCGGGCGCCTTCTGCCAGCCGTTCGACCCTGACGACGGCCAGGCCGTCGAGGTCAAGCAGCAACGTCGTATCGTTGTCCAAGCCCGTGGTCCCATGATGATCAAGCTGCGTAGAGAACAGTAATGATCACCCGTGGGCACGGGCGCTCTGCATCCAGGGCAGCACCCAGTCGAGACTCGCCGACGTGACAGCGGCGCGGTTCCGGGCAGCCTTGGCGACCGGTCACAGCTGCCCGGAGTCCGGCCAGTTGGACCAGTGGGTATTGGGTGAAAGGCTCGGTCGGTAGCGGCTGATGTCACCGGAAGCAAGGACTTCCGCGATCTGCTGGTAGGTCTCACTCGCGCTGGGAGGCGCTTCAACGAGATCCTCCGGCTGGTGCCATTCCTCCAGCTGCAGCACTTTCGGCAGGTCGGCGGGGATTCGCGACCACAGTTCGGCCTCGTCCGCGAGGAGCAGGTCCCGGTGCTCCGGCACGAGTGCGCGGAACACATCTTCGAGCGGCTCGCCGGGCTCCATGTCCACGACGAGCGGCCAGCCCCTGACGACTACGGGAGCGTCGCCCGCGTACTCCTCCTCGTCGTCGATCTCCTCCATGTTTTCGACGCGGTCGAGGAACCCCTCGTTCGCAAAGCCCGGCCCACCAGCCGTCAGGCAATTTCCGAAGACATGGAGCACGTCAACGAGGTTTCCCATGCGCGGGTTGTAGCCGACGGTCTCGACGATCAGGGCCCAGCGTTCCGGGTCGCGGAAGAGGTGCATCCGTGCGTCCACGGCAGAGAAGTAACCATGGCCGAGGTCGGGGAACGTGAACTCGTCCGCGCATTTGTCCAGTTGAGCAAGGATGTTTTCCACTTCGATCATGTGGCGGACACTACCGGGGGCGACTGACAATGGCCCCTTGGACAGGAGCGAGTACGTGCAGGATTGCGGGGTTCTACTGATGTCGCTGTCGACCTGAACCGGGAAGCGTTGTCTTGGGCCCTCCGCTCCCCCGATGAACTGACACCGCAGGCCGGGCGGGTGGCACAGGCGAGGAATCGTGCACGGATCGGACGACCGGCGCCAACGCAAGGGCTGTCACTTGCTGGCCTTCCGTTCGGAAAGCGTCCATCACCACAGGCCAGGACAGGTGCAGGTCGCGGGCGGCCTGCACGACTGTGGAGCCCACAGCGCGCACCCAGTGGGCGATCCACCAGCCCGCGGGGACCTGGCGGACCTGCTCGGCGAACGGTTTTTGGGCCACCGCGGCTCGGCGCAATCATGCACCCGGGGCGCGCTGCATCCAGGACAGCACCCAGTCCAGATCGCCGACAGCATCGGATGATCAGGCTGCTGAGCACGCCACACCGTTCAAGTTCGAAGACCCAGTTTGTTCTCGTAGGGCCGTCGGCGTGCCTCTATCGCAGGTCTATCGAGACCAGTGCGCGGCAGTGACAAAGGGCGGGACTCAGTGAGACTGAGTCCCGCCCTTGGTGTCGGCATCCGCCCTGGTCAGCGCTTGATTTCTGCTGTTCCCAGGCGAGTGCCCCCGGCAGGATTCGAACCTGCGCACACGGCTCCGGAGCCCAATCACAGTTGGGCTTGCGAATGAGCCCTGACCAGCACGATCCTTGATCGATGGAGGCGCGCGGTGCCCTCCTGTATCGCAGATAGTGCGCAGTCGGAAGTCGCCTCCGGCTCCTGCGCCCATTGAGAGGTCGGCTTCGCCGACGGGCTGTAACCCCCTGGGTGTTGCAGCCGTCTGTGACCGGACAGCCCGGACACCGGCACCCTGAGCTGTCCGGGCTGTTTGTGTAGGTGAGAGCGTAACCGGACAGCCGGACACCTGGGACGCTAGGCGTTGGTCACCGCATGTAGACACCCTGAGTACTAAATCCTTCACCATGGGTGTGCAGTTGGCCCAAGTCGATCTACCCTGCAAGTGGGAGGGGGGAGTCGGTTGGTGCAATCTGCCGGAGACACGGGGGTCAAGCGCGCCCCGGTCAGTCGCATAGAAGCGGTGAACAAGAACACCTTCACTGCATGCATGGAGCAACTTCAGGAAGGCTACGTTGCCAGCGTCGCTGCGACGGCCGGCTGCGCTATGACTGCTGTCAGACGTGACATCTATGGTATGGATGCACTGCTCGCCCGCCCCCCGGTGATCACTGGCAAGCAGGAGGCCAGTGTGTACGTGCAGCTAAAGAACACCACTACCATCCGCCCGGACCCGTCTAAAACTGAATTCAGCTATCAGTTCAAGAAGCGTGAGTACTTCGAACACCTCTCGCTGGTGAGGAGTACGCCCAAGGCCATATTGGTCGTTATGGTCACGTCGCATCGACAGATGGATTGGACCCGCGCCAGTCATGATCGATTGGAGCTCAATTACTGTTGTTATTGGGCTTCACTGGAGGGGCAAATAGCCAAGCAGGGCGTCGCGAGTCCCACCATAAGGGTTCCAACCGCGAATATATTTGATGCCTCTTCTTTGACTCTTATCCTCGACAAGCTTGATAGGGGTGAATCGTTGAATGAACAGCCTTGATTCCTCGGTGATCCCCGGCAACGTGGATCCCCGTAGGCTTGCATCTGTCCTGGAAGAAGCAGGGTGGCAGATGGTTGGGGCGAGGGATGGGGCGTATAATCGCTTGGCTCCTCCGGGCGCCAGTCCTTCCGGTCCGGCCACTCTCCTGGTTCCGCTCGATACGGAAGCTCCAGACTTTTCCTTCATGATGAACGCCGCACTGAGGCAGTTGGCCGACGACCGCGACTTGTGGACTCGTGTCCTGTCGCCGCGACTCATCGTGCAGACGGCAGATGAATTTAGGTTCAGGAAAGAGTCCTCTGCGCCTAGTGGGATGATTGCATGGCGTGAAGGGGAGCAGCTGATCCTGTCGGCACGAAAAGCTCTTTTGGCTGGAGCTAAGGCATTTGTTGATCCCGTCCGACATTTCAGTAACAAGTTCGGTCAATTTGCCAATCGTTATCTTGAGGGCATCTTGATGGGGCAGACTGCCCCTGGCAGTTACATCGTCACTGCCTACGCGCCGACGGCGGCCGCTGTTCCTCTTCGGGGAGGCGTTCAGTCTGCGAGTCCTGATCTGACAGGCTCGAACGTCGCTCAGTCTCGCGAAATCAATCTGGCTGTCGTGCGTGCGGTAGGTGCAACAGTTGAAGCTCTCGACCACTACAAGACCACTCATTCGATGACGGGGTTCGCTGCCGGCGTGCAGCAGGGAGTCTCATACGAAATGGCTATTGCCCTATTGGGCATGGCTTCTCAGTCTGACGGTGCGGACATCACGGTTGAATGGGACCCTAGTCGTCCGATTCCAGGGGAGTCCGCATCCGTCACTTTCGATCTGCGAGGTAGTGACGCACCCGTCCTGGAAAAGGCGGCCAATGAACTTGCGTCAGACAGTCGGTCCGAACGTAAGACCATTGTTGGTCGGGTACACCTCCTTGCAAAAAAAGAGGCGGGGAGTCCAGGCGTATTCGGAATCGACTCTCTCGAAAGTGGCCAACCCAAGAAGGTGCGAGTCCGACTGGCCTCTGATGAGGACTATCATGAGGCTGTTAGGGCTCATGAAGAAGACCTTGCGATCCGGGTTACCGGTAACCTGGAGCGCGAAGGTACGTTGCACTGGCTCTATAATGCGGCGGTTGTTGAGACGCTGGGTCCCATTGAGGAAGTGATTCAGCGGCGAGCGCGCAATTCGAGAAGTCGCTCTATCTCGCCGGGGCAATCTGAGTTGTTTGAATGAGCATTCGGAAGTCGCCTCCGGCTCCTGCGCCCAATGAGGGGTCGGCTCCGCCGACGGGCTGTAACACCCGGGGTGTTACAGCCTCTGTGCACAGCGCGCCGATCAACCGCTCAGGCGCCCAATGGCCCGAGCCAGCAAGGGCGTATCCCTATCGCCCTGCCATTGCACTACTTCGAAGCGCGGCCGGGCGTTGTAGGTAGAGTTAAATTCATGCACCTCTTGGGCCAGTGGTGCATTGGTTACAACGAGGACATTTGCGGCGAGGGTGGGGAGCTTGGAAATCACCTTCTCGATATCGTGAAGGCTTAGCTCACCTCGACGTCGAAATCTGACTTCTACTGCAATTGTGGTACTGGCTGGAGTCTGCCCGTAAGCGTCGAATTCATCGTCTCTGTTTCCCGGTTCGGCAGGAAGTCCCGCGCGCCCCAAGGCGTGAACTACGGAACGTTCGTATTGGAGCGCTTGGAACCTCGGATCCTGTGATAGCTCCAAGGCTTCTACGATGCGTTGCGCGGCAGTGATATACGATCGTGCGCCACTCTTCGTTAGGAGGATATCGCCTTCATGGACGACTCGATTCCGCAGATGGCGCAGGTCCTCAACGGACCTGGCGAGTTCATCGGAAAGCAATCCCATGCCGGACAAGGTCTGCGAAGTTATTGGTGTAAGGCCGTGCTTTATTCCGGCGGTCTTCACCGCCCTTTCTACCTCGCGCCATGCGGCCATGACGGCGGCAGTTGTTTCCGTCTCGGCAAGTTCAAAAAGATCGGAGAAATCGCTACTCAAATTTTGCGGTCGAGTGATCTGCTGCGGTTCTCCGGTCGATATTTCGCGAGTTTCCACATCATCTATTTCTGAGGTATTCGTCTGTGCTGCCGCCAGCTCGCCAGCCATCTCGCTCTCAATTTCGGCAGCTTCCTGAGCAACTGCATCAGCCTGCTTTTCAAAGGCTACTGTTCCAAGGGGAGTCTCAACAGACTCGACGCGACCGAACAGTGATGCCAGTTGCTTCCTGAAGGTAAAGCCAAGAGTCAGCACAACGGCTGGCCAGACGAGCGTGCGAAGGTATTCCAAAGCCATCTGCCAAGACATAGCGGGATGTTTCCACAACTGCGCGCTGCACGTCAGCACTTCGAGCAATTTCACTCACGGCTCGGCAGGCCGGCCATGCGGGGGCGGCGCACCGGGGAGCCGCGGCGTGCGCAAGCGGACAGCCCGGACAGCCCGCCCTTCGCCTGTCCGGTCTCTTGTCGCAGGTCAGCGACTTATCCGGACAGCCGGACAGGTAGGACACTGCCCGTCCAATGACGTGTTGTGTGCCTCGTGGCACCCTTGGCAGCGAGCGATGAAGAGCGAGAGGAGCCGAAGTGCCGGAGGCCAGTCCGCGCGGAACATACCTGGTCATTGCAGAGGCGCTGCGAAACGAGATCGAGGCAGAACAGGGCAGCGGCGCCCTGCCGTCTGAGGCTGAGTTCATGGACATGCATGGCGTCTCCCGCAACACGATCCGTCGTGCTCTTAAGGTTCTCGAAGCCGAGGGTGTTGTTGAGTCTGCTCCCGGCATCGGGTGGCGAGTCGTTCGGGGCGGCGACCGTCGATCTCTCGCGGAACGGCTGACCGATGTGATCACGGAGGACTCGCTGTCAGTGGGTGACACGTACCCGTCCGAGGCGAAACTGTGCGAGCGGTTCGGAGCGTCCCGTACCGCAGTGCGCCGTGTCCTGGCCCAAATGGAGGGAAACGGCCTGCTTGCCACCGTTCATGGCAAGGGGCGGACAGTGCGCGCTCTCCCGACTCCCGCGGTTCGGCCGTAGCCTTGGCCGCCATGGGACTGACTGAGTGGGCGTACTCGCTCTCCGAATCGTTGCTGTCTGATCCGCTGCCGCGTCGGTGGGCGCACTCGCTGGGGGTCGCCAAGCGTGCCCGCTCCTTGGCCCCGATCATGGGGGGCGATGGCGAGTTGCTGGAAGCTGCCGCGGTGCTGCATGACATTGGGTACTCGCCGGCCATCGCCGCTACAGGCTTCCACCCGCTGGACGGCGCGCGGTTCCTCCGAGACCAGGAAGGGGCCGACGAACGGGTTGTTCGTCTCGTGGCTCACCACTCCTGCGCCCTGCTGGAAGCCGACGAACGCGGACTGAGGCAGGAGCTAGAGGGCGAGTTCGAGCTAGAGCGCCCAGACCTGGTTGACGCCTTGCTCTACTGCGACATGACAACGACGCCCGACGGGACGCAGACCACGCCGGCCGCACGGTTGGACGAGATCGTGCAGCGGTACGGCCCGGACACGATTGTCGGGCGGTTCATCCATCGCGCGGCCCCCGAGATCCACGCAGCGACGAAGCGGGTTGATGACCGGTTGGCGCAGGTCTCTGCTGGCAGTCAGCCGATGTGAGGCTCCCGCCGCGATTCATCGAGGCCGTGTCGGATGCGCAGCATCATTGACGGGTGAATGTCCAATCGGTCAAGGTCCGCTGGGTCAACCCAGCGGACCTCTTTTGACTCACTGCTCGTGCGCAGGGAACCGCCGACGGGGTGGGCTCGGAAGCAGATGGAGAACTGTTGCCGGACCTCTCCGTCGTCGTACGCCAAGACGTGTGCAGGGTCGGTGTAGAGCCCCACGATGCTGTCTATCTCAACGTCAATGCCGGTTTCTTCTGCGACCTCACGGACGACGGTGTCACCAATGCGCTCCCCGATGTCGTGGCCACCGCCGGGCAGCGCCCACAGATCGTTGTCCGTCTTGTGAATGAGCAGCAATCGTCCCGCGTCGTCCCGGACGACTGCGGTGACCGATGGCACCACCGAGTTGGCCTGAGGGGCGTTCGGGTCGCGGAAGTAGTCGATGCGGCTCATCCGGTAGCGCCTTCCCAATCGGCAGGTGAAGAGATCGGCCGGGCCGATTCCCAGACCTTGTCAACGCTCTCGGCATACGCGTCAAAGAGTTCACCGCCGGGCACGCGCCGCAGGTGCAACACGGGGGCCATGTAGGCGCCGACGCCGTAGAGGTGCCCGTTCGCCAGCATCTCGTCATCGGCTCGGTAGATCGAGTTGTAGAGGGTCGTACCGTGCAGCCGGAACTCCACCCCGGGGAGGCCAAAGAGCGGACCGTAGTTGATGAGAGCGTTTCGGATCTTCCCTGCCATCGCCGCGCCGATCCCTTCGTCCTCACCGCGCACGGCCACGGCCGGCGACGTGGGCTCTCCCAGAATGAAGCGGATGGGCACTCCGTCGGCTGACTTCTCCTTCACGATGCGGTGGAACGACGCGTCCTCCGTGAGCCAGAACCCGGAGTAAACCAGCAGGTCAAACTGACGGGTCGCCTTGGAGTAGAGGTTCGTCCAGAGGGTTTGCATCACGACGGACCGGTGCGGATAGAGCCTGACCAACTCCGCGTTGCCAGCGGCCACGACCTCAGCTGACGTCCGTTCGTCCGGCCACAGGTACGACACTTCGCACTTCAACAGCGAGGCTGTTGCGAACTGGAAACGCCGATATGGCTTGCGCTCAGGTTCGTTGATCCATCGTTCCACCGTCTTGGCCGCGACCCCGAGTCGTTCGGCAACCTCATCGAGCGTCAGGCCCAAGTCCACTATCGCGCCGCGTAGCCGCTCGTTCGCCACGCCAACCTCCGACTTCTTGGGACGACTTGGTTCGACTTCACAGTAGCTAAGGACGACTTGAGCCGTACATCCGCGAAGTCGAACGTCGCCGCCACCGACGCCAATCTGTAGGTACATCGAGCGCGGGGAGCTCGCAGAACTCAAAACAGCCGAAGGGGCTTGACGGAGCGAACCCCCCGCTGCAAGATGAGGAACACGTAATACATGTATCTCAAGGTCCTCCGGGAGCTCCGGACGCCGTACCGCCTTGATCGTGCACGTGTCCGACTGGCGGGACTCCCCAGCAAGGTCGCCTGCCATCGGTCATCTCCCTGCCCTTCGACTAAGGAGAACGTCTTGCGTACGTACATCGGCCATCAACAGGCCGTCTCCGCTGAAGACTTCGTGGAACTCGCCCTTGGTACGCCGGTTGAGCTGTGGCTCGGGGTGGAGGGCGAGACGGATGAAGAGCGCGCGGCCCGTCTGGATGCGGCGCGCGACATCCTCGCCGACCCCGAGTACCGCAGCCTGCCGGACGACGTGGCCCGTATCGCCGCCGAGGTGATCGAGGCGCACGCTCCGGAGCTGTTCAACGTCGTCCCGCTGGCGCGCCCGGCGAGGCGCCGCCGGTCCTCCCGGAAGGGGGCGGCGGCATGACGACCGCAACCGAGACGGCACGCGCGGGCGTGCCGCCACTGACGAAGCCGGAGACTGGGCTCGCCGGATTAGGCGCGTTGGCAGCGGCCGGTGTCGGTGCACTGGGGCTGATCGCCTCATTCGACGCGGTCTCCTCTGCCGCCGCGCGGTGGGGCTTCAGCTCGCCGTGGATGCTGCCGGTCGGCATCGACGTCGCCATTCCGGTGTTCACCGTGGCCAACCTGCTGCTGATCCGGATGGATATGGCGTTGGCGTGGGTGCGGTTCGTGCCGTGGGCGCTGACGCTGGTCACCTGCGGGCTGAACGTCGCGGCCGGGCACTCGCTGTGGGCGAAGATCGCGCACGGCACGATGCCGCTGCTGTGGGTGGTGTTCTCCGAGATCGGCGCCCATGTCTACGCCGTACGGATCGGCGCCGCGACCGGCCGGCGGATGGAGAAGGTGCGGTTCTCCCGCTGGATGCTCGCCCCGCTGTCGACGTTCGCCCTGTGGCGGCGGATGACGCTGTGGGAGATCACCTCCTACGCCGAGGCGCTGAAGCGGGAGCGCGAGCGGCAGTTGGCCCGCGCCCGGCTGCGCGAGCGGCACGGGCGGCGGTGGCGGTCGAAGACCCCGCGCCCGGAACGTGTGCTGCTGAAGCTGGGCGAGCTGGCCCCGGCGAGTGAGGACGTGCCGCCCCTGCTGCCGCAGCAGGCGGAGACGCCGAAGCCGGAGGCGTCCAAGTCGCCGCGCAAGCGCCCGGCTGGCACCAAGGGCAAGGGCAAGGCTGCCAAGTCGCCGCGGACCCCGGCGGCACTGCTCGCCGAGGCGCGTGAGGTCACGGCCGACTGGGCGGATGACGCGATCAACGCGGAAGCCATCCGCACCTCGCTGCACTGCTCGGCCGCCAACTCCCGTGTCCTGCGCGATGCGTTGCTGACCGAGCGGGCCGAAGGGCGCCGCCTGCACTCCGTCGACGGCGACGACGACACCCAGGGGGCGGCGGCATGAACACCTTCGTGACCATGCTGGCCGCGGCGGCTCCGGTCGCTTCGGGCTGGACGGCGCACACGCTGTGGCTGCGGCGGCGCCTGAACGTCGCCCGCCGTGACCCCCTGACTGGCCTGCGGACGCGCGAGGCATTCACACGCCGCGCCACTGCCCTGCTGCGGGATCCGCGGGCGGTCGTGGTGCTGGCCGATGTCGACCGCTTCAAGCAGATCAATGACACCTTCGGCCACGCTGCTGGAGACGCGCTGTTGAAGGCGACCGCGGCCCGGCTTGCGGACCACGTCGGCCGCTTTGGGGTGGCTGGGCGGCTTGGGGGCGATGAGTTCGCCGCCGTCCTGATCGACGACCACGGCACCGCGAGTGATCTGCTCGCCGTGCTGCACCGTGTGCTCGCCCGTCCGGTCGACGGCCAGGATCCTTCCGTACGCACCACGGTCTCGCTCGGCTGGGTGCGCGCCGTCGACTTCCCCGGCGAGGACCTGTCCGGGCTGCTGCGGCGGGCCGATGAGGCGATGTACGCGGCCAAACAGACCCGCGCCGGAACCCGCCGTGCCGGGCTGGGGCGGCTGTTCGCCACTGTCACCGGACGGCGTGCCGGACGCACCGGTGCCAGCACCGATATGCCCGTGGTGGGGGTGGCTGCCGGATGACCGCCTACGCCAAGTGCTTCGACCCCTCTGGCGCGCGGTTCGGGGTCCCTACGTTCCCGTGGCGGTTCGCTCCGGACGGCTACGCCACTCGCCGACAGCTGCGGGCGGCCGGGCTGCGGCCGGGTGGCCAGCCGGTTGCCGCGCAGGTGATGCGCCGCCACCGAGGCCGCAAGACGGGCGTGCAGGTCGCCTACCTGTACCGCGTCGACCGCGCGAAGCCGGTGCGGCCGATGACCTCCCGCAAGTGGGGCGCGCTCGCCCTGGCGATGCTCGCCCGCCGCACCTGCCCCAACTGCCAGATCACCTACAGCTACTGCATCCCGACCTCGCTCGGGATGTGCATCCTCTGCGCCTACCCCGAGGAACAGTGCGCCGCCTGACCCATCCAGCACGGGGCCCGGTCTCAACCGACCAAAGCAGCGGCCGGGCCCCGCATCCCTCCCGAGAGAAGGAACCCTCAGTGAAACACCCCGACGACGACAACGAACTCTTCAACCGGCTGGAAGCCGAGATGACGTCCGACTCCGACGGCGACGTGGTCGACCTCGACAAGGCCCGGTCGGCCCGTACCGAGTCGGCCGACCGCACGCCCGACTCCGGGCCCGACCAGTCGGCCGACCCGGGCGAGGGGGAGTCGGACGACTCCGGCCCGACCCTGGTCGACCGCCCCGCGCCGACTCAGTCGGGCCCCGGTCTGATCGACCGCATCCGCGACTCCAAGCGGCTGGACGTCATCCCTACGTGGCTGAAGTCGGGTGCCGAGTTCAAGGACGCGATGAAGTGGCTGGCCGGGCACGTCTGGCACACCATCGCCTTCCATACGGTCCGCGTGCCGTTCCTGTACGTGCCCAAGCTGATCTGGCGCTCGCCGCGCGGCCTGGCCAACACCCTGATGCGCGTGGGCCGTTGGGCGGTCGACGCGGAGGGCGAGCCGCTGCGGCAGGCGGAGGCGCGCCGGGAGAACTCCGAGCTGTACCTGAAGCTGTCCCGCCAGCGTGACCGCCGGGTGCGGCTGCGGATGCTCCTCACCGTGATCGGTGCCGTGTTCGCCCTGGGAATGGGCCTCTTCCTGATCTACGGGGCCGAGCCGGGAACGCAGGTCATCTCCGCCACGCTCACCGTGCTGACGCTGGGCTGGCTGGGCGCCCCGGCGGATGCGCCGCTGGCCACCCGCGCCGTCATCAAGACCGAGGTACAGAAGCTGACCAGCGACATCGTCATCAAGGCCATGGCATCCATCGGCATCGGCCAGATCGCCACCGCTGTCGCCAAGGGCCAGGACGGCATCAAGTTCGTCGCCCCGATCACCCGCGAGGGACCGGGCTGGCGCGCGGACATCGACCTCCCGCTGGGCGTCACAGTCGCCGATGTGGCCGACCGGCGCGCCCGGCTCGCCTCCGGCCTGCGCCGCCCGCTGGGCTGCGTGTGGCCGGACGCCGACCCCAGCGAGCACGAGGGGCGCCTCATCCTGTGGGTGGGGGACCGGGACCTGTCCAAGACCGGCATGGTCAAGTGGCAGCTGGCCAGCGCCCGGCGGCACGACATCTTCAAGCGGAACCCGTTCGGCATCGACCCGCGCGGCCGGGCTCAGTCGGTGCCGATGATCCAGCACAACATCCTGATCGGCTCGCTGCCCGGCCAGGGCAAGACCGCCTCCGTGCGCGTCCTCGCGTGCGGCGCCGCCCTGGACCCATCGGTGGAACTGTGGCTGCACGAGAACAAGGGCACCGGCGACCTGGACTCCCTCGAATGCGTCAGCCACCGGTTCGTCTCCGGCATCGACGACGACTCGATCAAGTACGCGGCCGACTCCCTGAAGCTGCTGCGTGAAGAGGTCATGCGCCGCGCCGCGGCGATCAAGAAGCTGCCGCGGGATCTGTGCCCGGACAAGCGCATCACTCGGCAGATCGCCGACAAGCGCTCGCTGAAGCTGTGGCCGCTGGTTGGGGTGTTCGATGAGTGCCAGAACCTGTTCGGTCACCCCAAGTACGGCAAACAGGCTGGTGAGGACGCCGAGTTCATCATCAAGCTCGGCCGCGCGCTGGGTGTGATCCTCATCCTGGCCACACAGCGTCCGGACAAGGACTCCCTGCCGACCGGGATCAGCGGCAACGTGTCCATCCGCTTCGCCCTCAAGGTCGCAGGCCAGGTCGAGAACGACATGATCCTGGGCACGTCCGCGTACAAGAACGGCGTGCGCGCCACCTCGTTCCGCCCGGAGATCGACGCCGGTAACGGCTACCTCGCCGGCGCCACCGCGCTGCCGGTCGTGGTGCGCACCGCCTACCTCGACGACAACGCCACCCACGCCATCGCCCAGCGCGCGCACGCGCTGCGCAAGGCCGAGAAAACCCTGTCCGGGCACGCGCTCGGCGAGGACGCCGAGGCCGTGACCGGGCCGTCCTACGACCTGCTCGCCGACGTCGCCGCGGTTGTGCCGCCGTCGGAGGAGCGGGTGTGGAACGAGCGGATCGCTGTCCGGCTGGCCGAGTTGCGGCCGGAGGTCTACGGCGGCTGGAAGGGCGAGAACGTCACGTCCGCGCTCAAGCCGCACGGCATCAAGACCCGCGACGTGGCCGGGACCACCGACGACGGCACCCGCACCACCCGCCGCGGTATCGCACGCGCAGACCTCACAAAGGCGATTGCGGAGCGTGACCAAAAGCGGGGCGCCGCCTAGCCCTGGACGGTGCTACCGGTAGCACCTCGCCCTGCTACTGGTAGCACCCCCGCTAGCACCCTACATAGCACCTGATCTGCGATCTAGTGCATAGCACCCCACCTGCGGAAATCCCGGAAACCGCCTGGAAGGGCCCCTCATGACCCCCATCGCCCTTGCTATCGCCTGCCTGATGCTCGTCACGCTCGGTTACGCCGGAATGTGTGCGGCCAGCCCGTTCGGCACCTGCCGCACGTGCAACGGCTTCGGCTACGCGCTCACCACCGACCGCAAGGGACGGCCCAAGCGCGGCAAGAGCTGCCGCCGCTGCAAGGCCACCGGCAAGCGCATACGCGTCGGCCGCTGGCTCTTCAACCGCGCCCAGCGGATCTACCGCGAAGGCACCAACTGACCACCCGCCCACAGCACCCGAAGGGAGTTCCGCCCGTGGCCGTCACCGTCTCGCTCGTGGCCCTGTTCGGACTCGTCCTGTTCTTCCTCCTGCGCTCCAAGTCCCTCGGATACGGCGGCGCGTTCATCGCCGCCGGGTTCGGCTTTTTCCTCGCCTCCACGGGTGCCGCCGGACCCATCAACCAGCTCGCCACCGCCGTCATCCACGCCATCCAGCAACTGTGAGGAGCCTGGCCATGAACGAACAGATCATCGCCCGGCACTGGCTCGCCATCATCGCGCCCAAGGCCGCGCCCGCCATCGCCACGTCCACCGTGCTGATCCTGGCCCGCATCTGGAACGCCAACGGCGCCGAACACTCCGTTGGCAACGCCGTGCTCATGACCGTGCTGTCCCTCGGAGCCGCCGCAGCTGGCGTGTGCGCGAGCATCGGCAGGGCCGGAGACTCCGTGATCGCCGGAACCGCGTTCGCCGCCTCGGGCGGGCTCGCCCTGGCCGGGGTCGCGGGATACGCCGACGGGCTGTCCCTGCCGCTGCTGCTGTGGGTGCTGGCCACGGCCGTCGCCTACGGGCTCGCCGCGCGGTACTGGCGCACCGACCGCCGCGAGCGCATCGCGTACGAGCGGCAGACCAGCGCGCGCCGCGAGGAACACGCCCACCTCGAGCGCGTCGAGGCCCTGCGCACCGGAGCCCAGATCGAGGTGGCCCGCACCGGCGCCGCCTACGCCGAACAGCTCGCCCAAGCCCTCATCACCCGCGCCGCCCTGCCCGGCTTCGACTTCAAGGCCGTGGAAGCCGCCGGGCTGCCCGAACTGCCATCCGTCAGCACCGGCAAGGAGCACTGATCCATGTTCGAGATCCGCGTTATCTGCGCCCCGGCCGACACTGACCGCGTCAGCCGCGCCCTGGCCGCCGCGTTCGACACCGGCCTGGCACGCCAGTACCCCACCCGGGACGGCAAGCGCACCCGCCTGTACGTCACCGCCGACTACCGTCCCGGGCCGGAGGCGCGCCCCACGCCAGAGGAGGCGTACACGCTCGCCCCGAGCATCGTCAGCGAGATCGGATGGACCGCCCGCACGGCGGCCGACAGGCCGTTCTACGACGGGCTGAACCGGGAGTTCTGGCTGCGAAAGGCCGCGCTCTTGGACCGGATCGCGCTGAGCAACGAAGCCGACAGCGTCACCAGCGATGCGGTGGACGTCGCCACCAAGGCCGCACACCGGCTGATGGACCTGGACGACGTCCACGGCAGTTGCGACCCGCGCCACTACGTCCGGCAGCAGTACGCCGCTTGGGCCAAGAACCAGTAGCAACGCCGCGGCGGCGGGACTCCCCAGCAAGGTCGCCCGCCGCCGCGGTTCTCCCTGCCCATCCGTAGACAGAACAGGAGAACCCCCAGCATGCCGTACCCGGACGGCTCTGCCCAGCTCACCGCCGCGCTTGACGCAGCGTCGCGTGGCTGGCGCGTCTTCCCCCTCATCCCCGGCGACAAGCGCCCGGCCGTCTCCGACTGGGAGACTCGCGCCACCACCGACCCGGACCGCATCACCCGCGCGTGGTCTGCGGACGCCTTCAACGTCGGCATCGCCACCGGCCCTTCCGGCTTGGTCGTCATCGACCTGGACAAGCCCAAGCACCCCGGCGACACACCGCCGGCCGCTTGGGCCGAGCACGACGTCACGGACGGCGCCGACGTGCTCGCCGTGCTCTGCGAGCGCCACGGCCAGCCCTTCCCCACCGACACCCATACCGTCCGCACCTGGAGCGGCGGCATCCACCTGTACTTCGCCGCCCCCGAGGGCGAGTCTCTGCGCAACACCGCCGGGGACAGCGCCCGCGGACTGGGCTGGAAGGTCGACACCCGCGCGTGGGGCGGTCTCGTGGTCGGCGCGGGCAGCACCTTCACTGGACACCCGTACGAAATCGTCCGCAACGCCCCCGTGGCGCCTCTGCCGGGCTGGCTTGCCGAACTGCTGCGCCCGGCCCCCCTCCCCCCGCAGACGCCCATCACGGTCGCCCTCACCGGCCGCGGACGGTGCGCCGCTTTCCTGCGGTCCGCCGTCAAAGGGGAAGTTCAGCGGGTCACCAACTCCGGCCCACACGAACACAACAACGCGCTCTTCATCGCCGCGGTTGCTCTCGGACAGCTTGTTGCCGGAGGCGAGTTGAGCGAAGCCGACGTCACCGGCTGGCTCCTCACGGCCGCGATCCAAGTCGGCCAGAGCGAGCGCGAGGCACAGCGCACCATCGCCTCCGGGCTCAGGGCCGGAGCCCGGCGCCCCCGGACGGTCGCCGCATGAGTACCAACCCCATCCCGCCCCTGCACCTGTACTCCGTGCCCAGCGACCCCGAGACGGCACCCGCCGCGCCGCCGAAGCGGGAACGCCCGCGGACCGCATGGACGGCCGATCAGCTCATGGCCGCGCACTTCCCCGAGCCGAAATGGGCCGTGCCCGGCATCCTCGCCGAGGGCGTCAGCGTGCTCGCCGGGCCGCCCAAGGTCGGCAAGTCCTGGCTCTCCCTCGGACTGGGCCTGTCTGTGGCGGCCGGAGGCAAGGCGTTCGACTCCGTGCCCGTTCAGGGCGGACCGGTGCTCTACCTCGCCCTGGAAGACACCCCGCGCCGTCTCCAGACCCGCATGGGCAAGCTCCTCGGAGGCCAGCCGGCCCCCGCCGGGCTGACACTGGTCACCGAATGCCCGCCCTTCCCCCAAGGCGGCACGGAGGCCATCGCCCAGTGGCTGGAGCGCAACCCCGACGCGCGCATGGTCGTCATCGACGTATTCGCCAAGATGCGCGGACAGGCACCGGCAGGGGTGTCGGCGTACGACGCGGACTATGTCGCCGTCGGCTACGCCAAGCGGCTCGCCGACCACTACGGGGTGGCCGTCGTCCTCGTCCACCACGTCCGCAAAGCAGGTTCCGAGGACTTCCTCACGGAGGTGTCCGGCACTAACGGCATTGCCGGAGCCGCTGACGCCACGCTCGTACTGAAGCGGGCCCGCGGGCAGGCAGACGGCATCCTGCACGTCACCGGCCGCGACGTCGACGAAGCCGAGTACGCCCTCAGCTTCCAACCCGCCTCCGGAGCCTGGCATTTGCTGGACGGGCCGGTCACTGACCACACCGTCAGCGACACCCGCGCCACGATCCTGCGCTACGTCCGCGCTCACCCCGGTGCCAAACCAAAGGACATGGCAGGCGAGTTGCCGAACGTCGACCTGGACACGATCCGGCGCACCTGCAACCGGATGGCCGACGCCGGACAGCTCACCAAGGACCCCAGCGGCCGGTACTACCCGGACACCGACGCTCGGACAGAGGGCGTGCAAGAGGTGTCCGCACTGTCCGGCTGTCCGGTTATGCCCTCTGACCAGCACGAACACCCCGGACAGTCGGAATTGGAGCTGTCCGGGCTGTCCGGTGCGGACCAAGCCGAAGGGAAGGCGGAATGAGCGCCCCCACGCGGGACGAGAAGATGACCGTCGAAGAGGTCATCACTGATCTGAAGGTCGCCCCGTCGACCTTCTACCGGTGGCGCCAACTCGGTAAAGCGCCCCGCGCCATCAAGCTCCCCAACG
This sequence comes from Streptomyces sp. HUAS ZL42, assembly GCF_040782645.1. Taxonomy (GTDB): domain Bacteria; phylum Actinomycetota; class Actinomycetes; order Streptomycetales; family Streptomycetaceae; genus Streptomyces. The sequence goes on along the minus strand of NZ_CP160403.1, from coordinate 3,436,687 downwards.
GCGACGTACGGATCCGGCGGTCGGAATACGAACGTTGGCTTGCAGAGCGGGAGGACGCTGCGTGAGCACGGATGACAACGGTCCTGTTCTCCGACCGCACGGGGAGGCCAAGCCGGGGTATTCGCTCGATATCCGAATTTGGAAAGTCACGAAGGTCAATCGGAAAGCGCGCCCGTACCAACTGCGCTGGGTCGTAGGCGGGAAAGTGAGTAGTGCGACGTTCGCCACGTCGGCACTCGCTGAAAACCGAAGCTCGGAATTGCGGCAGGCTATGCGCCGGGGTGAGGCTTTCGAGATCGCAAGCGGACAGCCTGAGTCTGAGGTCCGCGCGGCAGCGGAAGCGGCGAAAGCCGCAGAGGTTGAACCGCCATTGCGGTGGTTCGAGTTCTGCCGCAAGTACGTCGCAGGGCGGTGGCGTACGAGTGCAGCCAAGACCCGAGAGGGCATGGCGGACGGTCTTGCAGCCGTGACGCTCGCCATGGTCAAGCGCGGGGACGGCGCTCCTTCGGATGAGCAATTGCGGTTGGCCTTCCGGTGGGGGATCGTGCCCGCGAATGCTGGGGAGGACCCGCCGGCCGACCTCAAAGCCGCGTACGAATGGCTCACGACGACGGATCGCCCGGTGGGCGATGTGGCAGACGCTGCGGTGTTCGAGGACGTGCTCTATCGCCTCGGGTACAAGCTGGACGGCACCCCGGCGGCGGGCGACACGTACAGGCGCCGCCGCCGAGCCCTGAACACCGCCCTTGAACACGCGGTGGTCGCGGGCGACCTCTCAGAGAACCCGCTTCAGCGCGCCCGCCGGAAGCACGTGGGCTCCAATGACGTGGTGGACCGGCGCGTCCTCGTGAATGCCCTACAAGCCCGTCAGTTGCTCGCGGCAGTGTCCTACGTCGGATCGTGGGATCGCTGCCGTGGGAGGCGCCTGGTGGCTTTCTACGCGGTCCTGTACTACGCGGGCTTGCGTCCGGCTGAGGCGGTCGGGCTGAGGCGGTCTGACTGCCATCTCCCGGACGCAGGATGGGGCACGCTGACGCTCCGGGAGACGCGTCCCGTCTCCGGGAAGCAGTGGACCGATTCCGGCGAACGTCACGACCGTCGCGGGCTGAAGGCGCGGGAGGCCAAGAGCGACCGTCCGGTGCCTATCCCGCCTGTCTTGGTGGCGATACTGCGGGCGCACCTGGACGCTTTCGGTACGGCCAAGGAAGGGCGCGTGTTCGGGAACGAGCGTGGGGGCGTGGTCGGCTCATCGACCTATTGGCGGGTGTGGGAGGAAGCGCGGGAGTATGCGCTCCCACCTGAGCGCGTCGACTCGCCGTTGGCGGGGCGTCCGTACGACCTGCGGCATGCCTGCATTACGCGGTGGCTGAATGCGGGAGTCCCGATCGCAGAGGTGGCCCGCCGCGTTGGGAATTCACCCGAGGTGATCCATCGCCGTTACCACGGTTGCATTGACGGTCATGAGGAAGCCGCCAACGCGAAGATCGCAAAGGCGTTGGAGGAAGACGGAGACGCCGCATAGGCGTCCGTTTCATTTACGCTTAGAGGGCGGGTCCGGGAGAGTCGGACCGCCCTCTAATACTCCAATCTGACTTCGATCGGAGTGCTAACGCGACTTGCGGCGGGAGTCCCATGCCACGTGAGCGGCGTGCAACTCCTCGAAGACGCGGACTGCCTCGTCCTGGGAGGCGGGGATTAGACGCACATCGGGGTCACCCCCAGCAGCGCTAATGCGGATTTGTTCCGTCGAGACCCGAGACCCTTCTGATCGGGTGGTCTCGGCCGTGGCGAACACATGCCAGGTGCCGTAACCGTTCTCCTCGTCGTTCAGGTCGTCGAACTCCGTGCCCTCCCACATGCGGCCCTGGAAGCTCCTGACGTACCGGCCGATGTCGTAACCGAGGTGGTAATGGGTACCGGCCTTGAGCTGCGCAGCATCCGTGATGGGCTTTCCGGTTTTGCTCCAGAGTCGCTCCAGCGCCCGTGCGTCGCCGTCGGCGGCGGCTTCACGGAGCTGCTCAACGCTTGGGCGGCTGGCTTCTGCGCGCTGGCGTGCCGCCTCTCTGCCCTCCGGAGTGGCGTGGGGGAAGCTGATCGGCAAGCCGAGCTCTTTCTCGATGCGCCCAAGTTCCTCTTCCACAAGGCTCGTGATCATCAAGTCGTTCGCGGGAACCCCAGGGTCGAACCGCCACGTGAACCGCGGGCCGTGCGGCCCCTTGGCGATCTGATAGGTGACGCCACGTCCATCCTTCAGAAGGCCGACGTGGCGGCTGAAGCCGATCAGATGACGCGGAATTGCTGTTTTGGCTCCCCGTGAAGCGCCTCCCTCGCGCCATTCCTTGGTCTCCTTGAGTGCGAAAGCCGGGAAGGCGAAGAAGGTAAATAGAGCAGTGATCAACCCCCAGAATGACGTCTTCGGGAGGAATGGGATCGGGGCGAAGAATAGGATGCCCCAGAAAGTCCACGCACTTATGAGGGTCAGCGTGGTGCGGGCGACTCTCTTCACGTTCGCCTTTCTTTGCTGTGCAGCGGGCACATGCGGGGTGACCTGAACCTCGCAGCGGTCCGGCGTGGGCGTACTCAAGAGACGCAGTTTCACGGTTCGAGCATGATCCCTGCAAGTCCTTCACAGGGCCGCACTCGCTTCCGGGCGGACACCGTCGCCGGACGGCTGCCCGCCAATACGACTGGGCTAGATCCACATCGGCACACACGAACATCGCCCCATTGCGCCGCCCACCTCTTCCATGAGGGCGTTAGGCACGCGACGTTGTCGAGGGCGCCCTACGTCCGAGGAGCGCATGAGCGTGTCGGAGGCGTGTCGCGTGTATCGCAGATAGTGCGTGAACACTGAGAGACAACGAGAAAGAGCGGGAGTCAGTGAGACTGACTCCCGCTCTCTCAAGTCGGCATTCGCCCTGGTCAGAGCCTGGTCCTTGCTGGCTGACTGGCGAGTGCCCCCGGCAGGATTCGAACCTGCGCACACGGCTCCGGAGGCCGTTGCTCTATCCCCTGAGCTACGGGGGCGTGTCGGCTGCGCTGTGTGTGCGGCGACGGGTAGAACCCTACCAGTTCCTTCGGGGTGTTCATGAACGGGTTTACCGGCGTCGGGGGCC